>JBAUZG010000452.1:0-31353 GCA_049585195.1 Bryobacteraceae bacterium
CTGCAATCAGACAGTGCTTTCGAGCGGGCCTTCGTTCCTGCTTACCGCTGCGGGGCAGTCCTGGATTTCCACCAGATTCCCTGTTAGGCGCTTGCGCGCACCGCCAGCAGAATCAAGCCTAGCAGATTCGGATTTCGACTGGAGTCCATCGAGCCTGGAACCATTAGTGTGAATGAACACGATAAGGAACACGACGAGGACAAGGAGCAGGAAGTGTAAAAGATCGGCTCATTGGGGGTGGGCTGAAGCCTTGATTAGTTTTCGAAGTTCGCCGGCTCGAATGCCGGAGCAGGCCATTCGGGGTGCAGCGCCTCGTAAGTACTACTAGCCCGTTTTTTGGCAAAGTGACTAGTTTCGGAAGATCACAGATGATCGGGCGATTTAAGGGTGCGGGCGGGTCCATCCCATTCGGCCAGGCGAACAAGCGCAGGTTGCGCATGTCATTTCTCCTGTCCTGCACGTTTATCGCACGAATCGGCTTAGTCCGGATCTCTGCAAAAGCCGTTTGCCAGCATTCGCGGGCAAGCTCGGCCAATATATGCCTTTAGTGACAGGGGACGCCGTCGCGAAGGTGCTGCAAAAGCCGTTGTCTGGCACTCGCGGGCAAATTGGATGGCGGGCGCGTAGGTGAGTCATCTGCAACCGACCTGCCGATGCTCTCGTTGACAGGGGTTGCCAGAAAGGCGTGGACTTGGCCCTTATCCGGACCGCTCCGTACGATGGCCATGCCTCCGATTTGTCCGCGCTCGTTGATCTTGGCGGCGAAGGTCGCGTATAGGTTGGAACTGTCAGGAAACAGCGTGTTGAGGTCGGTCATCACGCCATCCTGCCAGATGAAGGCATGGAACCAGTCGAAGTTGGAGTCCCAGTTGGCTCCCACTACCTGGCCCTTGTTGTTGTTGCCGAAGGCTATGCCCCCAATATCTCCCGGCAGAAGGCCGAGGACTGTGAGTGTGTCATCCTGCCAAAGCGCGCCAGTTTGGGTTTTGCCGTCAGCACTGCCGGCTGTTCCAACAATTTGGCCCTGGTTGTTGATGCCCCAGGCCTGGCTGCCCTTTTTGAGGTCAGGAAGTGGGGAGGCAGTGCCGTTTTCCCACGATATAGCATGATTCGCTCCGGTGCAGGTTCCCGAGTAGCCTACGGCCTGGCCATGGTCGTTGATCCAAAATGCGAGCCCGTCAGGATCGCCATCCACCGTCGGAAGAGCTTGGGCCTTGCCGTGTTCCCACAACACCGGCAGTTCGATCCGATTATTCGTGGTGCCAGACGGGCATGAGGAGTCCACCTCGCCGTTTTCTGCCATTCCCACGATTTGTCCATGGTTGTTGATCCCGCTCGCCTGCCCGTTGTTTCCGCCGAGCGTCGGGAGAGCGATCATGTGGGAGAATTGCCAAAGAAACGGGAGACACGTAAGGTGGGTGCCGAATCTGCAAACGTCTTCGCCGTTCGGGTCTGGGACAGCGGTTTCGGAATAACCGACTACCTGCCCGAGGTCGTTGATCTGGCCCCAGTTCATCCAACTGTTCGGTCCTCCCAGCGTGCCGACGTCGACTTTGAATCCGTTGAAGTCAACCACATCGCGTCCGTTGAGAGGGTACGCGGGCACGAAATCAGCCTGACCCGGTGCAAAGTTCCCATCCATGATATAAGTCCAGCCTTGATCATTGATGGCCATGACCATCGAAAAAGTGTGATTAGGCTCAGTGCCCAAATCGACAACCTTGTAGCTCTTTTGAGCAAATGCATTGCCGCAACAACCCAGAACAAGCGTCGTGGCGCACGGTATCCATAAATTCTGCAACTGCCTAAGCGTGTTCATATTTTCTCCTCGTGAGATCACCTTCTTGCGTCACCGCAAATAGGTTGCTATTTGCTACTAGTTGCAATTTGCAAGTACAACTTACGAACAAAGAATACAGGGATCTGTGTCCGGCGTCAAGCTAATGTTTTGATCGGGAAATTTGATTGTGGCTGATCAGATCTGTTTGGAACGGAATGCCTGATGGCAGACGCGGTTAAACGCCAAGGCAAAGACAAACTACGGCACGAAACCGCTAAGCATCGCGGACAAAAAGGCTTGCTCGCAGTGGCTACTATGGTAAGGCATATTTTCTTGAATGATGGCTTTTCGGAATGGTAGGGCTGAATTTGGCGTGGCTGCTCCGAACCTGGCCTGAGGACGTTGTTGTGGGGAGCGCGCGGTGACGCTATCGTTACGTCCTGCGTCCGCGATTGGCCTCGAGGACTGCCAGGCGCTTGGCGAATACAGATGCCCTCGGGCGAGGCGCACCGAGATGGTCGGCACGCAATTCGGCCATAAACGCATTCCACATGCGCTCGCCTCCTTCCTCAACAAGCTGCCCTCGGAGTGTCTTTCCGGTGGATGGGTCCTTCGAAGCAGGAGTATGCTTCCGTGCCCAGGTAATCATGTGAGCCATCAACGGCACGAGTTCTATCGAAGCTTCGGTGAGGCTGTAAATGGCCTTTTGTTTATGCGTGGGATCTTTCCTTCGGGTCAACAGTCCGACACGCACTAAGCCGTTGAGCCTGTCCGCCAGAATGTTGGAAGCAATGCCCTCTTCGGAAAGCCTTAGCAAATCATTGTAGTGCCGGCGATCCCCGAACATAACATCCCGGATTACAATCAGGCTCCAGCGGTCGCCCAACAGTTCCACCGTGAGGTTGATCGGACAATCGGAGCGTCTTTTCTCTCGCAAGCCGTCTTAACTACGCTATCTCTCTCAAAAATGAGAGCTTTACCGATCCTATGTTACCAGCGTCTCGGTGATCGCGCTAAATCCGGCTTCTCGGAGAGTGGTCACGCCCGATTTTCGAACGTTGATCCTCTGTCACGCCATTCGACGGTAATTAGGTTTGGGTTATCGCCCATGAGGCCTCTGGCATGCTATACCCCGTTCCCGGCGGCATTTCGCCTGACCGCCGATTCCGAGCCGGAAGCGTAAGCGACCTAGGATTGAGCACGACCTTCGACAGAGCACCGAACGTCTCCCTCTAAAGCACAACCCGCGCGTCGCCCTCGCGGCGGGTCACGCGTTCCCGGTCGAGAAATTCGAGCAGAGGGATCGCGTATTTGCGCGAGACGTTGGTCCACGCCTTAAATTCCGGCACGGTGAATCGTTTCCCTTTGCGGAGGGCGATGGATCGTTTCAGATGCTCGACAACATCGGCGTGAAGAATCAAATCGGACGCAACCTTTACCAGCCGTTTCTCCTTAAGCAGCGCGTCCAATTGAATTCTGGCGCGCTTTGGCTCGATGCCGGCGGCGGCCAGGGCATCGTCCACGCTCGGCGGTTGAAATCCCGATTTTTGAAAGAGCTGCTCGAGTGTCGCTCTCGCGGCGGTCTCCTCCGGGCTCAGCTTCGCTACATGCCCCATGAGCGATACCGTGTCGCCCGCAATTACAATTTGAGAGCTGCCCCGCAGAATTAAATCGCTGAGCGTTGGCTCGATACCGGACATCAGTGAGCTTCTCACCTGGTGCATTGCCGCGCCTTTTGAAGCGGGGTTCAATTGATGAAAATTTTGGAGCCAGGCGATAACCTGCTGGCGCTTTTGTTCCAGCCACTTCAAGCCGACAACTCTCTGCTCTGTCTCACAAATGGTCAGCGTCCCATCCGCTTTGGCAAGTTCCTTAATCCGTTCGGGTGTCCAACCCGTGGTACGGACCAGATTTGAAATCTTTCGGCCCTGGGTACTCTCTTCAACGAGCGTGCGAATCCGAATTCCATCCGAACCCGTTAATAAGGCGCGCAGGCGAACGCTTGTCTTCTCACGATTGATGCGAATAGGCGGAAATGGGTCCAGAACGGCTCCGCCGCCTACTGTCGCGTCCGCGTTCCTCAACACGAAACGATCCTGAGGGAGAATTAAGAGCGGCTCTTGGCTTGCGATTCGCGTGATTGACTGCGATTGGTTCGGCGCTTCGATTAATCGAACATCCGCTGTAGTTTCGAGGGAGCCAACATATAAACGCAGGGACTGGCGCGCACGGGTCGCACATTTTGGATCGAGCCATTGAATCGCAGCGTCAAAGATCTTGGTCGATTCGAATGTGTCGGGAACCGTCAGAACTGCGCCCCTATGAATCTGGTGAGCTTCAATGCCAGCCAGGTTAATGGCCGTCCGTTGTCCGGGCCACGCCTCCTCTACCGGCTGGCGATGAACCTGGATGCCGCGTATCCGATAGTGCTCGCGAAGAGGATGGATCTCGACGGTATCGCCAACACGCAGACAGCCGCCTTGAAGCGTTCCGGTAACAACCGTGCCGAATCCTTGCATTTTGAAGCTGCGATCGATTGGCAAGCGCGCAAACGACGGTTCGCGCCGCGGTTCCAACCCCTCGACTAATGAAGTTATTTCTCCAATGAGACGGGGTAACCCCGATCCTTCCCGTGCGCTCACGGGAATGCAGGGAGCCCGGTCGAGGAAACTATTGCGGCAGAAATCTCTTGCTTCGGATTCGAGTTGTTCGATGCGCTCCTGTCTTACCAGATCTGCTTTCGTAAGAACAATAATGCCGCTCGAGATATTTAACAAGCGGCATATTTCAAAATGCTCCCGAGTTTGAGGTTTGATGCCTTCATCGGCCGCAATGACCAAAAGAACCGCGTCAAGACCACCTACTCCGGCCAGCATGTTCTTGATGAACCGCTCGTGTCCCGGCACGTCTACAATGGCAATGCGGCGGTCGTTCGGAAGCACCAGATCGGCGAAGCCCAATTCAATGGAGAGCCCTCGCTTCTTTTCTTCCGCTAATCGGTCGGTGTCGATGCCAGTGAGTGACCGGACGAGGGTGGTTTTTCCGTGATCGATATGACCGGCTGTTCCGAAGACAATTCCACCCCTGCCGTCAAGACCGTTTGACATGCAACCGCTGCTGCTCTTTATCGTCTCACCAGCGATTCTCTGCCTTCCGGTGAATGCAGAGGGCGCGGTCAAGCCCGCTCTACAGGCATTCGTCACACGTTGCCCGGTGGCTGGGGTGAGTTGGGCGTTCCGCGAGTTCAACAGCACGGCTTGGTCACGTCAAACCGAGCAAACTGATGACCAAAGTGGGGCGGCTTCAGAAAGAACCGCTAAACCAGCCAAGCAGTCTACATTTCGTATCGGCACTTCGGACGTACAGGCCAGCGCCGACGTCGCCGAATCGGGTAGGCCAATCACCGTCCTTACAACGAACGATCTCGAACTTCGCGACGAAGGGAAGCCACAAGCGATTCTATACTTTGCGCATGATTCTGAGCCGCTCGATATTGTGCTGCTGCTCGACGTCAGCGGAAGCGTCCGAAGATACCTGGCGGATATGATGTCAATCAGTCGGGTGGCGCTTTCGCGCCTATTGCCCCAGGATCGGGTCGCCGTGATGATATTCAGCCGCGACGCCCGGATTGAACAATCGTTCACCAGGAGCAGGGATAAGATAGCGGCCGCTATCGAAAAGGCGAGTACCGATGAACCGCCAGGTTCAGGGACGAAGATCAATGCCGCGATTCGCAGCGCAGCTCGGTACTTGGGCTCCCAGAATTCCGGTGACCTGCGCCGGCGCGCCATCCTGATTGTTACGGACAACAGCGGCATGTCTTACGACGTTCACCAGGAACAAGCGCTCCGTTCGCTATATGACGCAAACATCACGCTCGATGCTCTCGTGGTGGGCCGCCACCCTCATCCTCCCGAACCCCGCCCAGGCTCGGTCATCAATCCAAGTTTCGCCTTTGACGACGTTTTTCCGCTTGCCGATCAGACTGGGGGCGAAGCCATTCCAACAACCAAACCCAAAGCCAGTTTGGGCAGAATGTTGAGCCGGATACGCGATCGGTACGCACTCGTGTACCACGTGCCAGCTTCAGCTTCGCCTGGGACCTTTCGCCGAATCCGCATTGAACTGAGTCCCGAAGCGAAGAAGAGGTTTCCTCGCGCGGTAGTTTCTGCCCGCGCTGGCTATTATGTGTATGGCTCGACAGCACTGGAGGGCATCCGGCCTTAGAGCGAAACAAGCATGGGCAGAAGTCGACTGGACGATGTGAGGGAACGTCACGCGCGCGCCGAAGAAGGCGGCGGAGCCGAGCGCAAAGAGCGCCAGCATCGAGAGGGAAAGCTCTCAGCTCGGGAACGGATCGATCTTCTCCTCGACGGCGGTACTTTCGAAGAGCTGGATAAGCTCGTGCGCCACCGCTGCCGGAATTTCGGCATGGAGGAACAGATTATCGATGGGGATGGCTTCGTCACCGGCCATGGATTGATTCACGGCCGCCAGGTTTTTGTATTCGCGCAGGATTTCACCGTCTTTGGCGGCTCCTTGTCCGAAGCAAACGCACAAAAGATCGTAAAAGTAATGGATCTGGCGCTCAAGGTAGGAGCGCCGATCATCGGTCTCAACGATTCAGGAGGAGCCCGGATTCAGGAGGGCGTGGTCTCGTTGGCCGGATACGCCGATATCTTTCTTCGCAACACTCTAGCCAGCGGCGTCATTCCCCAGATCTCGGCCATTATGGGTCCGTGTGCAGGAGGCGCGGTCTATTCGCCAGCCCTCACCGACTTTGTGTTCATGGTCGATCAGACGAGTCACATGTTTGTGACAGGACCCGACGTCATAAAAACTGTGACTCACGAAGATGTAGACAAGGAAACATTAGGCGGCGCCCTGACACACAATTCAAAGAGCGGAGTGGCGCATTTCCTCGCTCCCGACGATGCCGATTGTTTGCGCAGCATCCGCGAGCTGATGCGCTTTCTTCCGCAGAACAACTTGGATGGAGTGCCGAGATCGGCCACGAGCGATCCCGAGGATCGCGAGGATACAGAGCTCGATACATTAGTGCCCGAAGAATCGAACAAGCCCTATGACATGATCGACCTGATCCGGCATGTTGTGGATGACGGATATTTCTTCGAAGTGGCGGAGCATTTCGCCCGCAACATTGTGATTGGTTTCGCGCGGATGGCGGGGATGGCGGTCGGGGTTGTTGCCAATCAGCCCGCCCATCTGGCAGGCTGCCTTGACATTGCGTCATCCACTAAAGCAGCTCGTTTCGTTCGGTTTTGCGATGCCTTTCAGATACCCATTCTCACGTTTGAGGATGTCCCTGGTTTCTTACCCGGAACCGATCAGGAGTTTGGCGGGATCATTCGACATGGAGCCAAGCTTCTGTATGCGTACGCAGAGGCTACAGTGCCAAAAATTACCGTGATCACGCGGAAGGCCTATGGGGGAGCTTACTGCGTCATGGGGTCGAAGCACCTTCGCACCGATATAAATTTCGCGTATCCTACGGCAGAAATCGCGGTCATGGGGCCAGAGGGCGCGGTCAACGTCCTTTACCGTCGCGAGCTGGCTGGAGCCTCGGACGCGGATGACCTTCGCCGCGCCAGGATTGACGAGTACCGGACTCGTTTCGCAAACCCGTTCGATGCGGCCGAACGAGGTTACATCGACGATGTGATCGAGCCCAGGGAGACACGCCCTCGCGTAATTCGCGCGCTTCGCCTATTGGCGAATAAAGTGGACACAATGCCCAAGAAGAAGCACGCTAACATGCCTTTGTAGGGCCAGGCTAGATCGGGATGAGACCCGTGCGGATCCCACGTGCCACGGCTTCCGTTCTCGATGCGGCATTCAGTTTCCCGAGGATCGATGCCACGTGAAATTTGACTGTATTCTCGCTGATGCCTAGACCGTCGGCAATCTCCTTGTTCCCCACACCTTGCCCCATCATTCGCAGAACCTCGATTTCTCGAGGCGTTAAGCGCTCCACCAGCAGCGTGCTGTCACTGTTCGGAGCGGGCGTCAAATTCAGCACCGTTTCCGCTTGAGCTGCTGTTAATACAGTTAGCCCCTGGCCGGCTGCAATTAGAGCGGCAAACGCCTCCGCCGGCGTGACGTGAACCGGCAGCCGCGCTCTGACGTTGCTGCTAAAATCCCAGCTTTCCAAGGGCTCATCGGTCAGTAAGACGATTGGGAGATCGATTTGATCCAAGCGCCTCGAAGGAATGCGGCTCGCCAATACAACATCAGGGCGAGTTTCGATCAGCAATGCGCGCTCGAAGCGCCCCAAAGATGCGGCGCCGGCCACTTCCAGGCGCCCATCGTCTGCCACCAACGCCGCAAGGCTTTCCGCCGACTCGAACGATTCGGCCAGCACGAATACACGAGTCACGCGGCATTCACCACCCGTTCATTCGAAAGCTGCACGGTAACGCGCCTGACTCGCGCTGCATCACCGCGTAGGAAGCCAACAATGAGAGCGCCGCCGTTAGAAATTGCCCGATACAAATCGTCAGGATAACGGAGCGGCTCATCATTGGCGGACACGAGCACGTCTCCTTGTAGCAACGACGCCCGATCCGCCGAGCTCTCTTTCTCCACTTCGAGCACAATCAAGCCGAAACGGCTGTTTTCCACGCGAATTGAAACCGGCCGCACGGTCACACCCAGAGACGGAGGCTGCGATTTCGCCGACAAGAACGACTGCACCGTACTGGCCGGAATTGCCAGCGCGAATGGTCCGGCAATCATCGTGTTCACGCCTACGATTTGGCCATGAATATCCGACAAAGGGCCGCCCGAGTTTCCGGGCGCAAGGCGAAGATTCGATTGAATCCACTGTGCCATGCCAAGCCCGCGAATCGAGCCCACGCGATGGATTGTGCCGGTCGAGACAGCACCCACAAAGCCCAGCGGATTTCCCACCGCAATCACCGGCTGACCGCCCTGAGGAGTGTTGGAGCTGAGAACGGCGGGAACCGTGCGCAATCTTTCTGTCTGGAGTAGCGCAAGGTCTCGATGCCGGTCCGTCTTCAAAATTCGTGCCGGGGCCGTTGTTCCCTCCCATGTTTCAATGACAGGCTGCCGGTCGATAACCACGTGGCAATTGGTCACAATCCGCCCATCGACAAGCGCTATTCCTGAGCCGCTTCCCTGCCAAGTTTCCCGCTCGCCTCGCACCTGCACAGTCGAGCGGCGCAGCAGCTCTGCAATTCTTCCCGGAACTGGAAAAGGCATTTTCTTACTTCCTCTTGCTGCTCTTATCAGCGACGTGGACTGTGATTTCCATCAAGTTGCCGGCGCGTATCAGAGTCAATTTCATTGGTTTGCCGACTGCATCTCCGCGAAGCGCGCCCATCAGAGTCTCCGTGTCGGTGAGAGTCGCGTCTCCGAATGCGATAAGAATATCGCCCAACTGCACACCTGCTTCCTCCGCTCCGGTTCCCGGTTCCACGCTCAGCACTATCAGCCCGCTTTCTCCGGCCGCGGGTGACTTACTTTGCAGATGCTCCGGTATCGCCACGGGCTGCAAGCCGACTCCGAGATAGCCCTGGCGGATGCGGCCTTCCAGCCGCAGTTCATCGGCAATTCGGTTAAGCGTCTCGTTCGGAACGGCCAGAGCGGAGTGTCTGAGTAGGGCGGGCGTTGCCATTCCCAGAAATCGTCCGGTTGCCGACACAACGGCCGCGCCTGCCTGCGATGGATAGAGATTCACGTCGAGGCGAAGAAATTTGTGTAATTCGCCGCCGCGCCAGGTCCGCCGCGGCCCGGAGACCGCACCCAGAATACCGGCGCTCGCCGACAGCCCGCTGTCAATCGTCCGGCCCACAACGATTGCGAGTGCGCCCGCACGCTGACCCTCTTCCGGCTCGAGGTCGAGCACCTCAAGCTTCCGGTCTTTCAACCAGAGAATCGCGAGATCGAGGCCCGGGTCTCTCCCAAGAATCGCCGCTTCCTGCTGGCTGCCATCCCCGAGCTGCACGGCGATCGGTCCCTCGCGCCTCAAAATATGGTTGTTTACCGCGACCAGATCTTCGCGGAAGATGACTCCGCTGGTGACCCGATAGGCCGCCGACTTCACCGCCACAACCGATCGCCCTGCCTGTTCGACGGTTTGCGCGATTGAATTCGAGTAGCCTTGCAAATCGAAAGTATCTACTGCATTCATGACTCAAGTCTGCGCTCTTTGCGCAATGCAACGCATCACTCGGATGGGTAGGTTCGAGTGGCGGTATGATGCAAGCGAGAGCCCACGCTGCGTATCGGGCCGGGCGGCATCACGCTCTGGGAGGTGCGCCTTGATCCAAACGCTGATTAAGAATTGGTGGCTGCTGGCATTGTGTGGCGTTCTCGACGCGATCATCTCGATCGTCTACTTCGACCATGCAGGACACGGCTTCCACTCGTTCAAAGACATTCTTTTTCTCGGCCGGGTCTCAGTGGCGGCAGGAATTTGCGCGATCGCAGCCGCCATGTGGAGGTCCGACAAGGGCAAATGCTGGCTTCTGGCGCTGAATGGTCTGGCGCTTGGCGCGCTCGGGCTGATCTTTAACGGCATCGCCGGTTCTCGAATTAGTTTTCGTACGGTGGCGCTCCTGATCATCCTGATGGCAATCAGCATCGGCCTTCTCGAAATCATAACCGCGCGAACCTTGCGGCATCGGAGTCAGGTTGCGGATGAATGGTTTCTCGGCTTGGCCGGAGCGGCCTCAGTTTGTTTTGTTGTGCCGTTTTTCGCGTTGGGATTTGGCTGGATCAGAATAGAACCGGGATCATCTCTGGACCTTCTTTGGCTTGGCTCCTTTTTTGCTTTCAGCGCAATCTGCATGATGGCGCTGGCCCTGCGCTTGCATTTCCAATCCGGCCAAACGGGAGGCTTACTACCATTAGGAAACCCGAGACACGCACATTAGGTCGCACTCGGCTGTTAACAATCGCGGGAGACGGAAGTGATAACGCTGCGACACTTGTTACGCCGCTCGATCTTCTATAGCACGCAGTGTTATACTTATTTCACAAGTCGTGTTCAACATAGTCCCTGTGAGGTTGGGTGCGAACGTTCAAAACCAAGACGTTCACGCGCTTTGCGGACAAGACCAGCATCTCCGATACTTCGCTGTGCCGAGCAGTGCGGACGCGGAACGGGGTTTGGTCTCCGCCGATCTCGGCGGCGGAGTGATCAAACAGCGTATCGCGCGCCCTCGCCAAGGGAAGTCCGGCGGCTTTCGAACGCTGATTGTGTTCAGGGCGGGCATGCGAGCGATCTTCGTTCACGGTTTCGCGAAGAACGAAAAAGACAACATCGAGAAGGACGAACTAGTCGCGCTCAAGAAGCTCGCTGCCGAACTGTTGGCCTATGATGACAGGACACTTGCGCGAGTCGTTGCGTCAGGAGTGCTGGTGGAGGTGAACTGCAATGAGAAAACAGTACCGTAGCGCTTTGATGGCATCGATCCACGAGACCGCCGAAGGTCTGCACGCCGCCGGGGTCATGGATAAGCGTACGATCCGGGAATTCGATGAGCTTTGCCTCACGCCGGTGCGTCCGCTGAAACCAAAAGAAATCCGCGCGCTCCGTCTGCGCGAAGGCGCTAGCCAGGCGGTGTTCGCGCGTTATCTCAACGTGACAACAGGCCTAGTGAGCCAGTGGGAACGTGGAGAAAAGCGACCGCAGGGCGCTTCACTGAAACTGCTTTCGCTCGTGGCGAAGAACGGCCTCCAGGCGGTTGCATGACACCATCCGCCGCTGAGATTCTATAGACGCCCGTCAATCCGTGCGCAGAGCGATCATCGGATCGATTCTCGAAGCGCGCCAGGCGGGCAAATATCCGGCTAGCGCGGCTACGAGCGTCAGGATGATCAGCATTCCAGTGAAAGTCGCCGGGTCAGCCGGCGTGACGCCGAACAATAGCCCCTTCAGTGTCCGTGTGAGGATGGCTGACGCAGTGGTTCCCAGCAATAATCCTGCGGCGGCCAAGCCGAGAGTCTCGAACAGAATGGCGCGTTGAAGGTGGCTCGGTGAAGCGCCGAGCGCCATGCGGATACCGATCTCCTGAGTGCGTTGCCGAACTGAATACGAAATGACGGCGTAAATGCCGAGCGAGGCGAGGATAAGCGCAAAGCAGGCGAAGCCAGTTAAGAGCAGAACGATGAATCGCCGCGGCGAAACGGACTGATCGACAAGTTGCTGTACAGCAAAGAATTGTTCGCGAGGCAGACCAGGATCGAACGGTAACAAGGCCGCCCTCACACTGCGACCAAGTGCGGCTTCATCCATCCCGGAGCGCACAACCAGGTTCACCGACTGATAGTCTCGCGTCTGCCGCATGGAAAAATACATCTCTGCGCCAGACGCTTGCTCGAGCGCGAGGTGTCGCACATCTTTCACGATGCCGATAACACGGTGCCACGCTGGGCCCGATCCAGTCATCTGGCGTCCGATCGGATTCTGGCCCGGCCATAACCTACGGGCCAGAGTTTCATTGATCAGAACAACGCGCTCAGTGGTCGGCGTGTCACGCTGGCTGAAATCGCGGCCGGCGACGAGCTGAATGCCCATAGCTTTCAAGTAGCCGTCGGTCACGATATGAACAAATGCCAGCGGATAGTCGTCCTGTTTATAGACAACGCCTTTCGCGGCGGCGCCCCAGGTACGGTTGCGTCCAAGGGGCAAGGAGTCGATGAATCCGTCACCTTCTACACCACCGATGTCCCGAACGCGGCGCAGCACCTCATTGATATACATAGTCACCTGCTCTGGTGTCTTGAAATGCGCGCCAGGATAATAATGCACTGCGGCGCAGTGAGCGGGTTGGAAGCCGAGGTTCACGTCCAATACGCGCAAAAAGCTTCGAATCAGCAAGCCCGCTCCCACTACGAGGACACAGGCGAAAGCGACTTCCGAAACCACTAGGGTGCCGCGAATCCAGGCGTGTTTGCGCGAATCGGTGGAACTGCGATTTTGCTCTTTGAGCGAGCTGTTCACCGCTATTTTCGGTACCTGCACCGCCGGCACGAGCCCAAACACCAACCCCGCGAGCACGGCCAAGCCGAGCGTGAAGAGCAACGCGCTCGAGTTGAGGTGAACGCTCGCGAGCAGCGGAATATGAATCGTAGTAAGCCGCTCTAACGCCATTGTCCCGGCGAAAGCCAGCACTATTCCGAGCAGCGCCCCACACAAGGAAAGCAGAACGCTTTCCGTGAGAATCTGCTGCACCAGCCGGCCACGTCCGGCTCCCAGCGCGCTGCGGATCGCGAGTTCTTTCTGACGGGCCGTGCTGCGCGCGAGTAGCAGATTCGAAAGATTCGCACATACGATCAGCATCACTACGCCGACGGCGAATGCGAGAAGCGTGAGCGCCAGCCGCAGTTTGCCGCTGACGTGATCTTTCAGCCAGCTTAAATGCGGTGTTATGTCATTGCCCCTATGCGGCTCCTTCGAGATTTGGTCGCCCAATATGGTTGCCTCGGCTTGCGCCTGTGCGATCGCGACTCCATGCTTCAACCGCCCGACCACTGCGATGGTGTTGCCCCAGCGGTCTGTCTCAGGCGTGAGCGGAAACGGAATGTAAACATCCATGTGCGTACCGGGCGCGAATACCGAGCCGAAATCGAAGGAAGGCGGCAAGACACCGGTTACCGTGGCCGGTGCATCATCGAGCGTGATGGTATTGCCTACGATGCGGGCGTCGCCGGCAAACTGCCGCTTCCAGAAGCCATAACTGAGCAGCACAGCTTTCGGACCATTCCACTTCGCCTCCTCCGCCGTGAACGAGCGCCCCAATATTGGCTGTATTCCGAGAAATGGAAAAAAGTTTTGCGTGACTGGCAGCGCGTTCAGTCTCTCGTTCTCTCCGTTTATTGTGAGCTTGCTGTCGCCCGTGCCATAGAACGCAAAATAGGCGGCCATGTCCGAGAACGACCGGTTTCTTTCTTTGAAATGTAAAAACGGCAGCACCTGCAAAGTCTGTGCCGACATGCCTTGCTCGGGGTCGGTATTGGCGATCCATACTAATTGCTCCGGATGCTGAAACGGTAGAGGGCGCACGAGTATGGCACTTAGCACGCTGAAAACCGTCGTGCTCGCACCAATTCCCAAACCCACAATGAGAATGGCAAACAGCGTGAAGCTGGGTTCCCGGCGCATAGTGCGGGCCGAATATCGCACGTCCTGGACCACGCGCTCGAGAAACGGCAACGAACGGGCCTCGCGCTGCTCCTCTTTCGCCGCTTCCCATCCGCCAAACCGGATCAAGGCCTGGCGGCGCGCTTCCGCCGGCTCCATTCCGGCCCGGATGTTTTCTTCGATTGCGAGGACGAGGTGCGATTCCATCTCCGCGTTCACCTCCCCGTCGCGCTGCCGCTTTTGAAAAAACGAAGCCAGCTTGTTCAGAAGCTCACACATTTTGTTCCGCCTCCGGAGTGATTTGAAGCACGCGCCCCATCACTTTCGATAGCCGCTGCCAGTAGGCCATGTCATCGGCCAATTGCTTGCGGCCTTTAGACGTTATGGAATAGTATTTCGCTTTGCGATTGTTATCTGAAAATCCCCATTTCGCCGAAATCCAGCCGCGCTGCTGAAGGCGCACAAGCGATGCGTAGATAGTTCCCTGATTGAGCAGCACTTCGTTGCCGCTGACCTGCTCAATACGCCGAGCAATGCCATAGCCATGCTGCGGACCTAATGCGGCGAGCGTTTGCAATACCATCACGTCGAGAGTGCCTTGCAAAAGATCGAGCTTCGACTCCTTCAGAATCCCTCCTGTGTTTACGCCACATCAGAATAGCACGAAAAGATGTGGTAATGCCACAGAACGAGCCATCGCCGCCCTGGCTGGAGCGGTGAGCGCGGCAGCCCGGATTCTCCGTAATTCCTGATCGCCGCTTGATATGCTTCGTAGCGTATTTCGCGGCTGACATTTCGGCGGCCATCGTGTCGTTCGCGCGACAGCGCTGTTGAACCGGCCGCGAAAACAGGAGAGAGAACAAATGTCTAATCAGAGACCAACGGGAATCGGCAGGCGGGCGCTCCTCAAAACATCGGCCGCGATTGCAGGCGGAGCCCTGCTGGCTAAGAAAGTCGAAGCTAACCCCGAGCCGCGAGTTCAGAACGTCAACACGAATTCCAGTCCATCGAAATTGAGGATCACGGACCTGCGAGTTGCCACCATACGCAAGCCTGGACCCAGCCCTTGTACCCTTATTCGACTCGATACGAATCAGGGAGTGTACGGTCTAGGTGAGGTTCGCGATGGAGCAAGCCCTACTTACGCTCTATTCCTGAAGAGCCGGCTTTTGGGCGAAAACCCCCTGAACATTACTTTTCTTTTCGAGAAGGTGAAGCAATTTGGCGGAGACGCACGCCAGGCCGGCGGCGTCGTCTCGATCGAAGAGGCGCTCTGGGATATCGCCGGCAAAGTGTATGGCGTGCCGATCTATCAAATGCTGGGTGGAAAATTTCGCGATCGTATCCGCCTCTATGCCGATACCGAAGAGTCGAAAGACATCAAGGTGTACTCGCAGCGCTTGAAAGCCCGCAAGGAAGAAATGGGATTGACATGGTTGAAGATGGATCTCGGAATCAACATGGTCTCGGACACCCCGGGCACTCTGACACGCCCTTCGGGGCAAAGCAAATGGGAAGATACCAGTCTTCCTCACATGTTCTTGGCAAATGAGGTAACCGACAAGGGCATTGAAATGCTCGTCGCGTATGTAGCCGCCGCTCGCGAAGCAGTGGGAATGGAGATTCCGCTTTCCATGGATCATCTAGGCCATCTGGGCGTGAATTCGATCATTCGGCTCGGAAAAGCGTATGAGCCATACAATCTCTCCTGGATAGAGGACGTAATTCCGTGGCAGTACACCGACCTGTTGAAGCACATTACCGAAGAAAGCCCCACGCCGATACTCACAGGCGAAGACATTTATTTAAAAGAGGCCTTCGTCAACTTATGCAAAAATCACGCGGTAAGTAAAATTCATCCGGACATTTCTACATCGGGCGGCATTCTCGAGACGCATAAGATCGGCGATATGGCCATGGAATATGGTGTTCCGATGGCAATGCACTATGCGGGAACACCCGTCGGCGCTTATGCGAGCGTTCATTGCGCAGCGGCCACCGAGAATTTTCTCGCGTGCGAAAACCACTCGCTCGACGTTCCCTGGTGGCAGGATCTGGTCGAGGGCGTCGACAAACCGATTATCGACAAAGGGTATATTGCTGTCCCTGACAAGCCGGGTCTCGGTGTAACCCTGAATGAAGAGGCTGTGAAAGAGCACCTGGCGCCCGGCTCCGGATTCTTCGAGCCCACTCCTCAGTGGGACAAGGAGCATTCATGGGACCGTCTCTGGAGCATGGCTCCGCCGCGAACAGCCACACAGGCCAGTTGATTTTCAAACGGGAGAGAGTCGGATGAGAAAAGTTCTTTTAACGATCGTGGCGGCCTGCATCATCTTCAAAGCTTCACCGACCTTCGCTCAAGTAAAGATGACGCGGGAGCAAATGATGTTCTACACGTCGGACTGGAAAGGCGACCGCTTCCCTGACGGACGCCCGAAAGTGCCCGACGATCTGCTGAAACGAGTCCTGGACGTGTCAATCGAAGATGTCTGGGACTATTTGCGGCAACAAGGCTACAGGAATCAGTTTGAGGGTGGCTGGCAAGCTCTCCACATCGAAAAACCATTCGCCGGCCGTGCGCTGACCGCGCAATACATGCCCACGCGTCCCGATATGGCGAAGGCCATCGCTGCCGAAGGAAAGGCGGAAGGTCGCATTAGCGGGACTAACAGTTGGCCCATCAACGAACTTCAGATTGGTGACGTCTACGTAGCCGACGGCTTTGGAAAAATCATCGAAGGAACCTTAATCGGTTCCAACCTGGGAAACGGCATCGCCGCGCACACCCACACTGGCTTCGTGTTCGACGGCGGCATCAGAGATCAGGAGGAAAACCGCGAGATCCCGAACTTCAATGGATTTTATAAGGGTTACGATCCCTCGGCCTGGGCTCAAATGGAGCTGACGGCAATCAACGCTCCGATCCGAATTGGCCGCGCGGTTGTATTACCAGGCGATCTGGTCTTGGCGAAGACCGATGGCGTTCTCTTTATCCCCGCGATTCTTGCTGAAGCGGCTGTCAGTTCGGCCGAGTTCACCAATCTGACAGACGATTTCAATTTTGAGCTGAACCAGCAAGGCAAGAATGGCGCTCAGTTTGAAGGTGGTTGGACTCCAGCGAAATACGCCGCGTTTGCCAAATGGATTGACACTCATCCGGAGAAGCTAAAAATGCCGCGCGCTGAATTTGACGCGCTGCTCCAAAAAGCAGAACAGCCGCGTCCACACCGCGCTCCGTCTGGCGCGCCCGAGCCTTAGAGCAGCGGTGGCAGCGGAAGTGGTAAAATCGCCTCGCGAAAGGAAACCGGTGCACAACGCGCTCCCCGGCGTGTCGTGCGCTGTTAAGAAAAAGTGGCTCTTTGGCGACCTGATCCTACTTTTTATCCGTCTCCAACGCTGGCAATGCAGGCTCCGGCGGAGACACTGGCCTACGTTGCTCTTCTCAATGCAAACGGTAACGGCCGTCCCGATGCTCTGGGCGTAGTGGACGTTGACCCGAGATCGAAAGCGTACGGCCAACTTGTTGGCCAAGTCGATATGCCCCACGCCGGCGATGAATTGCATCATTTCGGTTGGAACGCATGTAGCGCCTGCTTGTGCCCTTACGCGCCGCATCCGCATGTTGAACGCAGATACCTGATCGTCCCCGGCATTCGCTCATCCCGCATTCATATCGTTGACACGAAGCCCGACCCTCGTAAGCCGCAGATCGTCAAAGTAATCGAGCCGGAGACACTCGCCTCACGCGCGGGATACACGTCGCCCCATACCATCCATTGCGGCCCCGAAGGAATCTACGCGAGCGCGTTGGGGTCTACAACCGGTGATGGTCCAGGCGGGATCTTCGTCATGGACCAGGATAGTTTCGACGTGCTGGGGAAATGGGAACTCGATCGCGGCCCGCAATATCTCGCCTACGATTTCTGGTGGCATCTTGGGTTCGACACCGTGGTCACGAGCGAATGGGGAACGCCCAAGATGGTGCAAGACGGAGTGAATCCTGAAATCCTCATGAAGGGTGGCTACGGGCATAAGCTGCACGTTTGGGATTTGCGAAAGCGGCGTCATTTGCAGGAGCTGGATTTAGGCGGCGAGTATCAAATGGCGCTCGAACTTCGCCCCGCTCACGATCCCACTCGCGCATATGGCTTTCTTGGCGTGGTGGTCTCGCTGAAAGATCTGTCGGCATCAATCTGGTTATGGAGCCGTGAGGATGGCTCGTGGGGCGTGCGCAAAATCATCGATGTGCCGGCCGAACCGGCCGATCCGCAAGAACTTCCGCCCCTGTTGCAAGGGTTCAAAGCGGTACCACCGCTCATTACGGACATCAATTTATCGCTCGATGATAAATTCCTGTACATTTCGTGCTGGGGCACGGGAGAATTCCTGCAGTATGACGTCTCCGATCCGTTCCATCCGAAGAAGACGGGTTCAATCCATCTCGGCGGCATAACTCGCAGAGCCTCGCATCCTAAACAGCCGAATGCCGCTTTGAACGGCGGTCCGCAAATGGTCGAGATCAGCCGTGACGGAAGCCGTGTTTATTTCACTAATTCGCTCTATGCGCCCTGGGACGCGCAATTCTACCCTGAGGGCATTCGAAGCTGGATGGCGAAGGTAAATGTCCAACCGGAGGGCGGTATGCAGCTCGACCGGAACTTTTTCATCGAGTTTGGCGATCTGCGCGGCCACCAGGTGCGCCTTGAAGGCGGAGACGCCTCTTCCGATTCTTATTGCTACTCATGAGTGGCAGTGCATTCTGGAGCTGGTCCGCGCTCTTTCTACTGGGCGCCTATCATGGCATCAACCCCGGAATGGGCTGGCTGTTTGCGGTCGCGCGGGGCATGCAAGAACACAGCGGCAAGGCGGTGGTTCAATCTCTCGGACCAATCACTCTCGGGCATGCGCTTGCGATCGGGGCAGTTATTCTTCTCGCCGGAATGCTCGAAGCGGTGCTGCCGCTTCAATACGTCAAATTCGCTGTCGCCGGCGCGCTCGTTGGTCTTGGTCTCTACCGGATCGTGAGGAATCGCCACTTTCGATGGGGCGGGATGCAGGTGGGCTTCGGTGAACTCACTCTTTGGTCGTTCCTAATGGCGTCCGCGCATGGAGCGGGGCTCATGATAATACCGCTCGTATTGCGGCTTGGTTCGATTAACGCGCTACCGGCAGCACATCATATGCATGCGGCAGGCGTTCACGGTTCGACAGTGGGCATCGGGGCTGCGCTCGTCCACACGTTGGGATACCTCACGGTGACCGCGGCAGTGGCACTGCTTGTCTACTTCAAATTCGGTCTCGCACTGCTGCGCAAAACCTGGTTCAATCTCGACCTGGTGTGGGCAACGGCTCTATTGATTACCGGCTGTATTGCGCTTGCGGCGTAATATCTGTTTCCAAACAGAAACTGGATCGCTCTTGGAAACCTTTCCGCCCATGATCCGGGACCATGGCGCCCTCCTCCTTGCACGACCGTTAGCACGTCCGGACGATTAGGGACAGCTGAGCAATTTATTTGCGCTGTCCGACGGAGGACAAAAGCATGACAAAAGCGGGTGCACACATGAGTTCAGTGGCACCGGCCACCGGGAGGATAGACCCCTCACCTTACATCATTCGTGGGGGCATTGAAGGAAGACAACGACTGCGCATTCTGTCGCGCATTATGCAGGCTTCAGCGCTCGGCCTGTTGGAACGAGCTGGAACCGGGCCAGGAATGGCGTGCCTGGAAGTTGCATGTGGCAGCGGTGACTTGGCGTTCGATATTGCGCCGCTCGTTACCCCGGGTGGGAAAGTGGTTGCGACCGACATTGACCGGACGAAGCTTGGTGGCTAATTTGTACGAGTTTGCGCGCACGCGAGGAACGATTGGCTGTACGCCACGGGTTGTGCAGGTCTTGGGGGAGAAAGGCTAGCGGCGCTATGCCGCCCTCATTCTAATCACGGTTACGGCAGAATCCGGAGCCTGCCGCGGCAGTGTGAGCGCCAGCCGCCGATCCTCCTGCCGAAAGTCGACCGGCTCACCGGAGGCTAATATACTGGCCGAGCGAAATTTCACTAAATTACCGGCGCTCAACTCGAGCGTTGTGCCTGGCCAATCGAAGATGTGTAAGAAGACGTCGCCTCCTTTCGCGGTCGTACGTACAGACGACAGACCTTGAATCGGTCCATAGGTTGTGCCGTAGATCGATTCTCCGTTGCGGTCCATCCATCTACCGATCGCGTGAAGGCGTTCGACGAACTCGGTCTGAACGATTCCGTCCGGTCCGGGCCCGACGTTTAGAAGGAAGTTGCCTCCGCGGCTTGCCACCTCCACTAGCGTGCGGATCAGTTCCGTTGCTGATTTGAAAGCGCGATCGTTCTTGTTATAAGCCCACGTGTGATTGATTGTCATACACGTCTCCCAGAGGCGAAACTCCTGGGGCGGGGGCACGTAGTCGGACTTCGAGCCCGAGTCGCGGTGAGCGAAATCCAGTGTTTTGCCCTTTACCGGTATTCCGGCGGGCAAGAACTGTTCAGGTGTTTCGAAATCTCCTGGAATGCCGATGCGGTTATTGATTAGCGTCCATGGCTGCTGTTCGATAATTGCTCGCCGCATGCGGTATCCGTCGAACTTTCGCTGATTGTAGAGCCCATCAAACCAAATCAGCGCCACGTCTCCATAGCCCGTCAGGAGTTCTCGCAACTGCAGTTCCATGTAGTTGAGGTAGATGGGCCATGCTTCGCGAGCCGGCTCCCCGTTCCAGTTTTTGCTAGCCGGCTCTGAGGTGTCCCGGAATGCCGGATGATTCATGTCGGGTGGTGAGTAGTAGAAGCCTATCGGCATATTGTGCCGGTGACATGCCTCAGCCAATTTTGCGACAATGTCGTTCTTGTATGGCGTTTCTGTGATCTTGTAGTTCGTATACGCGGAATCGAACATGCAGAAGCCATCGTGGTGCTTCGTCGTGAATACCATGTAGCGCTGTCCGGCTGACTTGGCTAACTCTATCCAGGCGTCCGGATCAAAATGGATTGGATTAAATTCTTGAGGGAGAGATCGATACCGCTGCTCCGTGATAGCAAATTCGGTGGAAGGCCGCATGATGGGCCAGGAAGCTTCTACGCTCGCGACCGAATACGGCCCCCAATGGATGAACATTCCGAACTTGGCGTCCCTGTACCAAGCCGTTCGCCGGCCCTCGTCCAACAGGGCGGTATCAGATTGTGCCCCAGCAATCCCCACGTCGGCTTCATCGGCCGGCGAGGCTTCTACGCGCGAAGCAAAGCGCGCTAGCGAAAGTGCCGAGGTAAGTGTAAGTAATTGGCGTCTCTTCATATTAGAAGCGCTTTCCCTAAAAGGTTGGCGAAATAAGATCGCAGGAGAGTCCAGGCTCCTGCGGCGTCCGGTAAGTTCCGTTCTCTACTTGCGCGGGATGCACAAAGTAGGGGCGAAGGTGTGGAATGTGCTCGAGGAGCAGGGCCGTGTGTCCAAGCGCAACATGATTGAACAAGACCAAATGCTGATGAATTTGGCCCATATCGCCAACATGGGGAACGACCGGCAACCCATACTTCCGTGCCAGCAGGCTCACGGCTATAAACTCCGAGACGCCTGCGAGCCGCGTACAATCTGCCTGAACGAAATGAACGGCTGACCGAGCCATGAAGTTTCGGAAAAGCACGCGATTGGGGACATGCTCACCCAAGGCCAGGCGCACTGGCTGGATCTGCTTTGCGAGTTTCACATGGCCTTCAATGTCGTCTGGATGCGTCGGCTCCTCAATCCAATAAGGATCGAGTTCGCGGATTGCCCGGCAAAACTGTTCCGCCTCTCCGACAGTCCACTGCTGATTGGCGTCGAACATCAGCTGGCACTCGGCGCCTGCCAGATCGCGAAGCAATGCGGCACGGTGTATATCCCGGCCGATATCTTTCGAGCCCACCTTCAGTTTTAGCGCGCGGAAGCCACGATCGAGAGCACGCCTGGCGTTTTCGCGAATTTGATCGTCGTCATACTGAAACCAGCCGACTGACGTGTCATAACCGGGATATCCCCGGGCCAGCACTGCCTCGCGAGCGCTGCGATTCTTCCCTTCTTCCTCGATGATTTCGCTGGCGGAACCGGGAGTCAGATCCTCATCGAGATAACTGAGGTCGAGCGTTTTCACAATTTCGTTGGGCGTCAGATCGAGCAGTAACTTCCATAAAGGCACGCCACGCGCTTTCGCCCAAACATCAAAGCAGGCATTAGTGATTGAGGCCAAAGCAAGATGGACGGCGCCCTTATGGGGACCGAGCCACCGTAAGCTTGAGTCATCGGAAAGCCTCCGGCTCACAGCGCCGAAATCGGCCATCAACTCTTCTATGGGCAGCTTGGGCAGCAGATCGCCCAGCGCCATTATCAACTGGCACACAATCTCGTTGCCGCGGCCAAGGGTCAGTACGATTCCCGTGCCGGACACGCGGTTATCCATGACCAGGCGCGTGACGGCGAAAGCGTATTCGTCAACTTTGTGGACAGCGTCCGTGCCTGCGCCTCCCTCGAGTTTGAACCTGCGGTCCTCGGCCTCTACGCGCACGATAGAAACCGGCTTCATCGTCTGTATCCGAGTTCGGCTCCTCCGGTTACAGGAAGAATACACCCAGTGATGAAGCGCGCCTTTTCAGAGAGAAGAAAGGCCGCGACGTCGGCAATGACGTCGCCGTGCGGGCAATATCCAAGTGCGTGAATCTCATTAAGGTATTTTTCGATAATCAACGGATCCGGCTGCTCGCTACACCATCGCTCGAGCATGGGAGTCCACACTCCAGCCGGGCAAATGGCGTTCACTCGAATCCCGAACGGAGCATAATCAAGAGCCATCGATTTGGTCAGCGCAATCATTCCGCCTTTGGTAGCCGTATAGGCGGCATGTAGCGACTGTCCGATCAAACCCACCAGGCTGGCGGTGTTCAAGATAACTCCGCGTGCCTGCCTCAGTGCTGGGAGGCCTGAACGCGTAGTCCAGTAGATACTCTTCAGATTTATGCTCATCAAGCGATCCCATTCTTCTTCCGTTGTCTCGTCCAAGGTCTTTGAAGGAGTCGCAATGCCTGCGTTATTGTGAATCGCATCGATTCGGCCGTAATGGGAACTGGTGCTACGCACCGCGCTCTCTACCGATTCTCTTTTCGAAACATCGCAAGCGATGCCGATGTTTTCCGTTCCGATCGCCTGGGCCGCTTCTTCCGCGCCATTTTTGTCGATATCGGCGATCACGACCTTCGCTCCCTCGGCTGCGTAGGCTTTTGCGCACTCGAGCCCGATTCCGCTCGCGCCGCCAGTTAGGAAAACAACCTTACCGTCGAGGAGCATTCCTGTCTCTACCGTACCCCTACGTGACGCTGGTGGCACTCAGTGATGCGGCTTTCCATACTGACAAGCGCCGTCTGAATCGTTATCTCATCTGTCATCGCAGCTCGAACCGTGCGCCAAATAATCTCTTCGATTTCTGGATAGTACGAAAGCCCCGGCGGAATCAGCATATCCGTCGCAATCACCAAATCGAGCAGTTTCCAGCGTTCCGCTTCGAAAGGTTCCGCTTCCGATAGAATTTGCGCAAGCACCGCCGGGCGGGTAGGAACAGAACCGTGGCGAGCTGCAACCAGTTGTTGGTCCGGTGCGTTGAGGAATCGCAGCAATTCAAGAGCGGCGGTTCGTTTCGATCCGCGATGGGTCAGCGCGAAGGTATGGCAGCCCGAGTATACTTTTCGAACGCCACTTGGTCCGGCAGGCATTCTAGCGAGACCAAACTTGCCGCTTACCGTAGAAGTCGTGCCATCACAATACGCGCTATAGTAGCCCGGCCAATCGCAAATCATAGCCGCATGTCCATCGCGAAAGCAGCAATGCACTTCGTCATATTGCCAATTGATGATCTCCGGCGGGACCGCACGGGAACCGTACATCTGGTTAATCAGTTCGAGCGCCCATTGACCGCCTTCATTATTTAAACGAGGGAGATTCGAAGGAGGGAATAGACTGGCACCCCCCATCTCCGCCAGTTCATAAAACATGCCAAACAAACCGGATTCCATCCCCGGAAAAACAAATCCATAAGAGCCGGTCCCGGACGCCAGATGGCACGCCGTCTCAACCAGTTCATTCCACGTTTCGGGCGCCGCTTCGACGAGATCCGTCCGATAATGCAGGAGTTTCACATCGATATTGCGCGGGATTCCAAGCAGCCTGCCATTGACGCGCGCCAAGTCAATCAGGGGCTCATAGAAATCGTGCGTCTGTAGTTCACCGGCAAACAAATCCAGCGGCGCCAAGAATGAACTCTGCGAGGGCGCGTATTTAGTATGTGTGCTGACCAGGTCGTAGGGGACATCGGACAGCAACGACGCGAGGTGCGCATTCAACTCCGGGTGTGACCCGTGGAAGGCAACCTCCACTCGAACGCCCGCCGCATGCTCGAAATCGGGAAGCCTCTCGTAAACCGAGTCATACATCGGTCCGGCGATGAATGCTACCCGAAGCGTGCGATCAGACATTAGAACTCGCCATCAGTCTAATATCTGAAGACTCCAGTATCTTCTTCGGAGCGCCGCGTTTTGCTACTTGGATCATCGCGCGGCCAATCTCCTCCGTGGTCAATATATAGTTTGGAAAGAGACGCCGGAGCAACGGAAGCAGAGGCTTGGCGAAGCTGTAGGCGACTCGGTATGCACTGGTCTTGGACCGTTCCCCATGCATCGCCTGAATGCCCGCTAGCCGGAACATGTAGACGCCTTTGAAGGGAAGGCGCAAAAGTGCATTCTCGGTCTTGCCTTTTACTCGCGCCCACATGACTCGTCCTTTCTCGGAGCTGTCCGTTCCGGCGCCGGAAACGTAAACGAACGTCATGTCTGGATTCAGTCGAGACAAAGTCTCGGCGGCAGCGATTGTGATGCCATAGGTAAGTCTTTCGTATTGCGGTTCAGACATCCCGGCGGACGACACGCCAAGGCAGAAAAAGCATGCGTCAAAACCGCTGAGATCCTCCTCGATTCCTGAATAGTTCATCAGATCCGAATGGACAATTTCGCGCAGCTTTGGGTGCTTCACTCCCGTGGCCGACCGCCCGATAGTTTGGAGAACAGCGACATCAGGGTCGAGCAGGCACTCCCTGAGAACGCCTTGGCCAACCATGCCGGTTCCTCCGAAGATCAGCACCTTCATGTAGACAGTGAACCACTATGGATTTTTATCACTTGAAGCAAGTTTATCGATCGACCATGGCCATCATACGCTGGTTGTAGCGCGGCCCTGACACCGCTTCCGGTGGGAGTGCCTGATCGAGTTCGGCCATTGCATCCGGTTCGAGTTTCAGTGACACGGCAGCGATATTTTCTTCCAGATAAGTTCTCCGCTTCGTGCCGGGGATGGGTACAATATCGTCACCCTTCTGCAACAGCCAGGCTAATGCGATTTGCCCAGGTTTTGCGTTTTTGCGTTCAGCGATTCCGTGGACGACTGAGGCGGCATGCACATTGGCGTCGTAATTTTGGCCCTGAAAGCGCGGGTCGCCGCGGCGGTAATCGCCTTCCGGATATTCTTCCGCGCGTTTGGCTGTTCCAGTCAGGAAGCCGCGCCCTAAGGGACTAAACGGTACGAGACCGATGCCGAGTTCGCGCAGCATAGGGATGATGCGCGGCTCCAGATTGCGCTCCCACAGCGAGTACTCGCTTTGCAATGCGGTAACGGGATAGGTCGCGTGAGCGCGCCGGATGGTCTTTTCACCGGCTTCCGAAAGGCCGAAATAGCGGACTTTACCGGCACGGACCAATCCCGCTACGGCTCCAGCAACATCCTCGATCGGAACATTGGGATCGACCCGGTGCTGGTAGAGAAGATCAATGTGATCTGTTTGGAGGCGCCGCAGAGACGCCTCGACGACCTCGCGAATGTGCTCAGGCCGGCTATCGGTGGAGGCGATCTTACCGTTTTCGATGCGGAAGCCGAATTTCGTGGCAACCACGGCCTGCTCGCGGCGCCCTTTCAAAGCTCGTCCAAGCAGCTCTTCATTGATGAAAGGTCCATAGACCTCAGCAGTGTCAAAAAAATCCAGTCCGAGTTCGAGCGCTCTGTGGATTGTGGCAATCGATTCGCCGTCATCCGGCACGCCATAGGATTGACTCATGCCCATACATCCGAGTCCAAGAGCCGACACTTCCAGGCCTTGGCCTCCTAATCGTCTTTTTGGCAACATATGTTTTCGATGCGCGGATGTGAACTGCGGGTGCTAAGTGATTACCGGCGGCCGCAGCGATCGAACCGACGAGGCCTGGGTGCACACTGGCAACGATTCGTCGACGACAAATTCGGCGAATTTCAGAATCTCGGCCTTAGACTGATACGGGAGACACCCGGTGATCGCCAGCTTGGCGACCCCGTGGACCATTGACCACGCAAGTAGTGCAAGCTGAAGCGGATCTCCGGACGGCAATTGTCCTTCATCTTGACAGCTCTTGACGAAGCTCAGCAGAGTGCCAAAGGATTGCTCCCCAGCCGCTGCGGAGTCGGGATGTTTGCGTTCAAAAGCCGAGGCATCAAACATGATGGTGAAGTGTTCTGGGCGCCGCAGCGCGAAGGACACGTAAGCTAACCCGGCGCGCTTTAGCCGATCCAGAGCGTTGGTCTGCGACTTGGCAGCGCCCAGCATAGCTTCAGTCAGTTCTCGGAAACCCTCGGTTCCGACGGCCGCCAGCAACTCATCTTTATCCTGAAAGTGGCGATAGGGTGCGTTGTGCGAGACGCCTGCGCGGCGCGCCACTTCTCGCAGTGTAAACGCCTTCGGTCCGACTTCTGCGATCAGGCGTATTGCCGCTTCGAGCAGAGCTTCCCGCAAATTGCCGTGGTGGTAGGAGGTGCGGCGCTTCATTTCCCAATTCAATCATACCCAAATGTTGACATCGGCCACATTAACCGTATATTATGTGGGCAGTGTCTACACTGGAACACGGGCCTATTCAGAAGGAGATGTCCAATGAAACGACAAAATCGGATCAAGATTTCGGCAGTGGTGCTGGGTGTTCTCTTGTGCTGCTCTGCCGGTGTGAAATATAGCCTGGGAAAGAGTGGCGGCCAGTCCACCGCGGCTGAAAATGCACAGAACGCGAATACCAGTGATGCGGCGATCGAGAAATTCTGGGCGGTGTACCACGGCAACGCCTACGACGATATCCCGGCGGTGCAAGCGGAGCTTGAAAGCGCCATCCCACTCGATCCAAACAATCCCACGCTTTATGCGCTACTTGGCGCAACTCACTTTTGGCATGTCGGCGAGTACACGCGCGATCGGAAGCCGGACCCAAACGTGCTGGGGCAAGATATGCCTACGGCGGCTGCCCTCTTCGAAAAAGCCTATACTCTCGACTACCACGGCCAGCATCTGATCGGCTATATCAATGACGATCACCTGCCGGGGTACTGGGGAATAACAACGGTCCACATGGGTCAGCAGAATCTGGACTCGAGTCTGATCGCGAAAGGGGACCAGACCTTGGATTACGCCGCGTACCAATTTCCGGAGTTTAATAACTTCAATCGGTGGGCGGCTCACAATACCGATCCGAAGGATAGCGACACATACAAGAAGGCGCTTGACTCGCTGTGGCAGGGTCTTGACAGTTGCGTACAGGGCAGCGTTGATCGTACCAATCCCGATCTGAAGCCGTATCTCCACCTCTACACTCAAGTGGGCCGGAAGAAAGCCTGCTGGTGGGATGGCGATCTCGCTCCGTACAGCTTCGAAGGCTACATGCTGAATCTGGGTAACGGCCTAGTGAAATCAGGTCAAATCGACGCCGCCAAGGTCATCTACGCCGACGCGAAGTACGCCGAAAATTATGAGACCTGGCCATATCGGGCTGTCCTCGAAGCGATAGAAGCCTCGGACCTCCATGCGCGCGCTGCCCTGTACGCCGATAACAATCCTAACAACGATCCCCCGCTAAGCGTTCCCAACCGCAGCTGCGCGTACTGTCACGCTACGGCTCCAGAGCCTGCTGCCCACTGAATGCGGCCGTTTGACGTTGTTGAACAGGCGCAAGCAGGTCCGAGAAGAGCTTACTCTGCCCGTCCCGCTACACACAAGGAGAAACCGTGCGATGCTACTCGAACCGCATAACGTCGACAACCAAAACCGTGATGTCGTCGGCCTGGGAGTTCGAGCTTCGATTACCGGGCCACGCGAGTACTTCTTTGAGCAGGCGTTCTGCAAACTGGTCAGCCGAGAGGTCCTGGTGCTGATTGATAAGATTTTCCAGCCGAACGTCGCCAAATTCGAGGCCCTCCGGGTTGGCCGCCTCGATCAATCCGTCCGTATATATCAAAATCCGGTCACCGGCTTGCAATGAAAAATCGGCTTGCGGATAATCCTCGCCCGATCGTACCCCAAGCAGAAGGCCGCTTTCATTCAGACGGAGTAAAGTTCTCGTTGTTCTCCGCCATAGCAGCGGGGGCGGATGGCCTGCAGCGGAGTAACACGCTGCTCGCTTTTTTTCATCAAGGCACACGTACACGGCGGTGGCGTACTGGCCTTGTGCTTCCCCGCAGAGAGTCGAGTTCAAGCCGGCAATCATTTTCCCCGGACTGTCTCGATAAGTCGTCTGGGACGAGACCGCCACTTTCACCATGGAAGCGACTAACGCTGCCGGCACGCCGTGACCTGCGACATCGGCCACAACAATTCCCATGCAGCCGGGGCCAATCGGGAGGAAATCATAGAAATCGCCTGCCACGTCGGCCATTGGAGCATAGCGGACAGCAATCTCGAAACTCCCGAGCTCAGGGGTCGTGCGGGGGAGAATGGAGGTTTGAATGCGTTTCGCGGCTCGCATCTCTTCACCCAACGAAGCGAGCCGTCTCTCGTTTGCCAGAAGGCGCCGTATCGCGGCATAGCCCATGCAACAGATCAGGACAAAGAGACCATAGGGTTCGGTGGGTACGCGCCAATTCAGCAATCGGGCACTTACAAAGCGATCGTGCGCAAATGTTAGAAACAAAATGAGTACGCCGAATGACAGGGCACGTTGATTTTCGATCCGTGGGCCCCGATATCCGGCAAGACGCCCGAACAGAATAACGAGCGGTAATAGGAATACCGTTCCAATCCCCGCTGCCGGAAAAAGGTCGGGTCGGTTTGCGATCACCATACTAGTGAACGCCGTTGTGGCGAATACTACGTACGTCCAGATCAACCACCGAACCGATGATCGCCAGCCCCTTCCATAGAAGTCTTGAAACAGTAGCAATGCCGGAACGATCACGCCGAGATCGACAAACGCTCCTACAAACTGCCAGAATCTCTGCGGCTCGCCATAGGCAAATTTGAATGTAACGGTGTTGGTGAGCAGGCGAAGTCCGTATGGGCCTGCAAACAACCCAAACCAAAGTAAGAACCGTTCCCTCGGCCGCCGTCGGAATACGTAGGCAGCCACTGCGCCGAACCCGACCGCAGCAACCAGAGAGCCGAGAATCACCAGAGGAATGTCGACGCGCAAATGCGACGTGAATTCCACCTCAGAAAATGTGAAGGATGGCTTCCCCATCACGATCGAAGCTAGCCTCGCCTGCACTTGAAGCTAACATTTGCCGCAGATATTGAGCGCTATTATTTTCTCCATAGGAAAACAGCGCTTGAATGCTGGGAATTGGGCACAATGAAGACGGCGATGCGTATCCCGCGCAGTCGATGGCCTTCTGTTTGTTAGCTGCTTCTCTGGTACTACAGCCACGGACGGCATTGGCACAGATGAACATGCCCGGCCACACGATGGAAACCCAGGATGAGACTCCTCCCGAAGCATTGCCCGTGCCGCGGAAGATGACCGGCATAGGAAACGTTCACATGCAGATCACCGCGACCGCCGAAGCGCAAATGTGGTTCAACCAGGGATTGGACCTGTTGCACGATTTCTGGGATTACGAGTCGGCTCGCGCCTTCGAACAAAGCATTCGCGTTGATCGGCAATGCGCCATGTGCTATTGGGGGCTCTACGAGGCAGAGTCTTTCTACCACAGCACGGCTCAAGGCTATGCCGGTCAAGCGCTGGCTAAGGCCGTCAGTCTAAAGAGACATGCAAGCAAACGCGAACGCCTTTATATCGAGGCAAGCGCTGCGCACGAAGATGCCTTGAAGAATCGTGGGCCAAGTCCAATCTCATCGCGGGAGTTGAAGCTTTGGCGCAAGCTCGTCAGGGAGTACCCGAAAGACACTCAGGCGCGGATTTTCCTTTCAAGAATTGTCGATCATAAGGAAGGCTTGGCGATCTTGCAGTCCGTTCTGAAAGACGAACCAGAAAATTCGGCTGCGAATCACTATTACATTCATGCTCTAGAGGCGAGTGACCACCCCGAGCAGGCTCTGCATAGTGCGGAGATTCTGGCAAGCTTGGCGCCCGCTTCGGGACATATGGTCCATATGCCGGGGCATATCTTCTTTCGCATCGGTGATTACGCCCGCGCGGAACAGGCGTTTAACGCCTCCATGCACGTGGACGAGCGATATATGCAGGAGCAGCACGTTCGGCCCGATGACGATTGGAACTACGTGCACAACCTGATGTATGCAATCGCAAATCTTATGGAGGAAGGCAAACTGAAAGAAGCGACCGAGCTCTCAATGAAGCTCAGCGCGGCCCGCGGTAAGCTCGTGTCTACCCTTTACATTTATTCGACGCGAGACTCAATTACGCGGATCGATCCCCAATTGCCCGTGGCGCTGCGAACGGCGGATTGGGCGCAGATTATTAGGCTGTTGAAGGCGAGCGCGGTGCCCGCCGGACAGCCTAATCTTGACTTTCTTGCACGGCAACTTGCTGGTTTTGCTGCGGGAATGCAGGCCGTCGAAACTCACGATCTCCCGAGGGCGGAAGAGTCGTCGACGCGATTCGATGCCGAGCTATGGCGGATGTCTCAGCAATTGAAGGGCTCACCGGGAACGCAAACGATGGTGAAAGCTAAGGTGGCCCCTGAAGATCGGCCGAAGCTGCAAGTGATGCCAGATGCGCTACTCGAACCGCTTCTGAACAGCTTGTCTGTCATGTCGCTGGAATTGCGTGCCTCGCTGCTGGCAGCTCAGGCGAAGACCAACGAAGCGAAAAGCCTGTTCGTGAAAGCTGCGCAAGACGAGAAAGCTTTGGGTTATCGTGAGCCTCCCAATTACATTCGGCCGGTTGGCGAAACGGAAGGGGCAATCATGATGAACATTGGCGATTGGGCCGATGCCAGGGCCGCTTACAAACAGGCCCTCCTGGAGCGGCCGAGATCCGGCCTCGTTCTCTACGGTATTGCCATCACGAGCGAGAAGTCTGGCGATCATGAAGCTGCCGTGAAGGAGTATGCGGATTTTCTCACGGCCTGGAAGGACGCCGATCCGGCCCTCACTCAAGTGACGCATGCTCAGACCTACCTTGCCGAGCATCCAGCCGCTTC
>JBAUZG010000453.1:0-6691 GCA_049585195.1 Bryobacteraceae bacterium
AGCCTACCGTAAACGTATTGTTATTGAATCTCGATCTCGATACACGGGCCAACCTGAAACACTCGCGATTCTAAGCGTCGTCGGCATGCACTGCGATTCTTGCGTGCCGTAATCCAGATTTAATATCGGTCAGCGGCAACTCGATCGTTACTTCTGAACTAAACCGCCATCTTGAGCGTTAGCGATGCGCGTTTTCGGGCGTCGCTATAAGTCAGAAGCGAGAACAGAGCTATTTGGCCGGGGCGATGGCAGCTGGCGCAGTGTTCGAAAAGGATCAGGGCCACATCTTTATCGAACGTCGTTCGGCATGACACTTTCTGACAGTTGCTCGCCGGCTCTCCGGATAATCCAGGATTAATCGAGTTTTCACAGAGACGTAACTGTCGCGTATACTTTCGCAGGCTAGTATTCACGTGGAGGATTGGACATGAGGGCGAATACGCTGGTACTGGCTGGAGCTGCAGTGGCGATGACGCTGGCAGCGGCGCATGGAATGGCGGCTGATACGAGCGCTGTCGGCTCAGGGAAGATCAAGCATGTGCTGCTATTGAGCATTGACGGCATGCACGCTGTGGATTTCTACAACTGCACGCATGGAATCGAGGGTGTGAACGACGGAAATCCCTACTGCCCCAACATGGCAACCTTGAGTCAGATCGGGATCAACTATGTGAACACCTCGTCGTCAAAGCCCTCGGACTCGTTTCCAGGACTGGCGGCGCTGGTTTCTGGCGGTTCGCCGAAGACAACCGGCCTTTACTACGACGTGGCGTATGACCGATCGCTCGACGCACCGGCAATAACGACGGGTACTGGATTGGCTGGCGGCGTGTGCACGCCGTATGGGACACCGACCGGAACAACGACAGACAACGATCAGGGAATCGATTTTGACGATACCAAGCTGAACGGTGGCGCGCCTGGCGCCGCGTTGACCGAGGGCGGAATCGACTCTATCGATCCGAAGAAACTGGTACGAGACCCGGCCGCGGGTTGCGCGCCGGTATATCCGTGGAACTTCATCCGGACGAACACGATATTTGGCGTGCTCCATGCGGCGGGCGGCTACACGGCCTGGATCGACAAGCACGCGTCATATTCATTTGTGGCTGGGCCGGGCGGCACGAGCCTGGACGATTTTTATGCGCCCGAGGTGGATTCGGCTGTGGTGGCGCTGCCCGGTGTAACGACCTCGCTAGGCGCTTCGTGCGCCGCCGTCCGCGACACTACCAATCTGTCATCGTGGACGAACAGCTTCGCAAATATTCAGTGCTATGACGCGCTGAAGGTGAATGCGCTGCTGAACGAGATTGGGGGCAAGACACACACGGGCGCGGCGGCGAAGATACCAGCGGTCTTCGGCATGAACTTTCAGTCGGTCTACATAGGAGAAAGTGTGAACGAGCCGGGAGTGGGCAGCGGCGGTTACCAGAACGCGGCAGCCCCGAGCGCGGAGCTGCTTAAGGAGATCGAGTATGTAGACGCGTCGATCGGCGATATCGTCAAAGCGCTTAAGAATGCGGGCCTCTATGAAAATACGCTGCTCATCATCACGGCGAAGCACGGAGAATCGCCGATCGACCCGAGCCGGTACGTAGCAGACGGCGCCAATACGCCGGCCGCGCTGCTGGGAAACGCGATTCCCTACTCGGAGTCGCCGCTGAACGCAACAGGCATTGGCGCAACGGAAGACGATGTTTCCGTGCTCTGGCTGAAGGAGGGGTGCGAGCGTGACCGAGGCTGTCGAGCTGCTCGAAGAGAATGCGACGGAGATAGGGTTAGGGCAGATCTACTATGGGCCGACAGTCGCGTTGAACTACAACGTGGGCGGTCTTGGGCCAGGGAAAAATCCACGGACGCCGGACATCATCGTGACGCCGAATGTAGGCGTGACATACTCGAGCAGCACGACGATGATCGGAGATCACGGCGGGTTTGGGCATGACGACACCAACGTCATGCTGCTGGTCGCGTCTCCATTCTTTACCGCGCAGACCGTCTCGGACGCAAGCACCACTGCGCAAGTAGCGCCGACTATTTTGAAGGCGCTGGGGCTGGATCCGCTGGCGCTGGACGCCGTGAAGGCGGAAGGCACTCGGGTGCTGGCCGAAGTTGCAGCGCAGCTCGCCTCCGGACATGCCTCGGAGATCGGTGCGCCGTAGGTCCGCGACAGATCTAGGAGAACTTCGCAACGGGACCGCTTTACTCGCGTGCGCGGCTCGGCCAAACATTTGAATCGGCGAGCCTCGTTTCCGAACCGCGACCGCCAGGGAGTGGATGTGACGAAGTTCGGCTAGTTTTGTTCGTCGACGATGGCTTGATAAGCGAGTTGTTTAAACTGATCCTTCACGGTGCGTTGGGGCATGACTTGGGTCATGAATACTCCAACCATCTGCTCTTTTGGATCTATCCAGAACGCCGTACCTGCAGCCCCGCCCCAGTTGTATTCGCCTTTCGATCCAATCGCTGCTGTTTTGTCAACGCCGAGATTCACTGCAAAGGTAAGGCCGAAGCCGTAGCCGGGTCGTCCGTTCACGTTATTAATAGCCGGGAGATCGCCCAGGACATTCGAGTGCATGAGGTCAACGGTCTTTGGACTAAGTATGCGCACGCCGTCGAGCTGCCCTCCGTTTAGCAGCATTTCCACGAACCGCGCGTAGTCCATCGCAGTCGATACCAGCCCCGAGCCGCCCCCCATCAGCACAGGTTTCTTTTTGTAGCTATCCTGAGCAGGACTCGTGGCCCTCTTTGCCGTTCCCCCCGGGTCCGGAACATAGAGCGCCGCCAGCCGTGTCCATTTTTCTTCCGGGACAAAGTAGGCCGTATCGTTCATGTGCAGTGGATTGAAGATATGATCGGCGAAATACTGGTCAATCGATATGCCCGAGACGACTTCGACCAGGCGCGCCAGGACATCGATCGAATAGCTGTAGTCCCAAATCGTTCCCGGCTGGTGGACCAGCGGAGCGGAAGCCAGTCGGCGGATCATCTCGGACAGCGCGATCTCCTCGCCTCCATCGCCGCTGACTTTCAATTTACGGTAGATCGGCTCGCCGCTTTCATCCTTCGGTCCCGCATAGTTGAGGCCGGAAGTATGGCGCAACAAATCGAGAATGGTGATGTCGCGGTCGGCCGGAACCGTGTAATAGATGCGCCGCCCTGTGACAGGATCGGTTCTGTCCACGGCCACTCTCATATTCTTGAACTCGGGGAGAAATCGCGACACAGGATCATGGAGCGAGAAGCGGCCTTCTTCGTAAAGTGTCATTACGGCGACCCCCGTGACCGCTTTGGTCATCGAGTAGAGACGGAAGATCGAATCCTGGCTCATCGCTCTACTCGCCTCGCGGTCGGCCATGCCATACGTTTCAAAGTAGGCGATTTTGCCGCGCCTTGCTATCAGACCAACGGCGCCCGCCATTTCGCCCTCGGCGATATCTCGTTCCATGGCAGGACGGATTCGGTTAAGGCGTTCCTGTGAGAGTCCGACCTGGTCAGGAGGAGCATGGGGTAGGCTCTGAGCACCGAGTGACGCGGCCAGCGCGAGCAGAACGAGAGCGATGTATTGATCGATCATGACTCCATGGCGTGCCAGCCGCGTGGCAACGGACCGTCCGCCTACTCTTCTTCCTCGGTGTGGGTCATTCGCGCTTTGGCGCTGGCGATGATTTTCTCAGCTTGCGGCGCCGGCACGTAATCGTAATGATCGAATTCCATATGGAACGAGGCGCGGCCCTGGGTTTTTGAGATCAAGTCGTTCTGATAATTCAACATCTCGGCCATAGGCACTTGGGCGCGAATGACCTGGCGCCCGCCGTTCAAGTCCATGCCTGAGATACGTCCGCGGCGTCCATTGAAATCGCTCATGAGGTCGCCGGCAAAGTCGGTTGGGGTCTCGACTTCGACCTTCATAACTGGTTCGAGGAGGGCTGGTTTGGCCTGCTGCATTGCCGCGCGAAACGCCTTCCTTCCCGCGAGCTTAAATGCCAGCTCGGAAGAATCGACATCGTGGTACGAGCCATCGGTGAGCGTGACTCGAAAATCGACGACCGGGTATCCGGCGACATAACCCTGCTCGGCCGCTTCTAGAATTCCCTTTTCGACGGCGGGGATGTATTGCTTGGGAATAGCTCCGCCGAAAATGCTGTTCACAAACTCGAATTTTTCGCCGCGCGGGAGCGGCTCCAGTTTTATCCAGCAATCGCCGAACTGGCCATGACCGCCGGTCTGCTTCTTGTGACGGCCCTGCACCTGCGCGGACCCGCGTATGGTTTCGCGATAAGGGACTTTAGGCGCGTGCAGTTCGACATCGACATGGTAGCGGCGCTTCAACCGGCTACAGACGATTTCAACGTGTTGCTGCCCATTACCGGCAAGCAGAAATTCTTTGGTTTGCGGATCGCGATAGAAGCGGAGCGAGCGATCCTCTTCGAGAATCTTGTGCAGCGCGGCGCTGAGGCGGTCTTCATCGTTACGGGTTTTCGCCGAGATAGCGTAAGCAATCGAGGGCTCGGGCTGATCGATGCCCTTGAAGACGGCACACGTTGCCTTCTCGCAGAGCGTATCGCCTGTCAGAGTATCTTTCAATTTTGGCACGAGTCCAATATCGCCGGCCCGCAGCTCACCGATTTCGGCGGTCTGCTTTCCGAATGGAGTCGAAATATGGGAAAGCCGCTCCGGTAGATTGGTACGCATGTTAGTGAGCGAGGCATCGTTCGCGAGCGAACCTGACATCACCTTGAAATAAGACAGGCGGCCGGCAAACGGGTCGGCCAAAGTCTTGCACACGAATAAGGCCACCGGTCCATCTGCACTGGCGGCGCGGCGGATCTCTTTCGATTCCTCGACATCTGGAATTTTTGTTCCTTCAAGCGGCGAAGGCATCGTCTCAGCGATGAAGTCGAGCAGCAGGCCGGCCCCGATATTGCCGGAGGCGGAACCGCATAGGATAGGAAACAGACGGCGCTCGCGAGTCTCCTCGCGCAAGCCGCTGACGATGTGCTCGACAGGCAAAGTTCCGGTGGAGAAAAACTCTTCCATCAGATCGTCCTTGCCTTCGGCGACCATTTCGACGAGGGCTTCGTGGGCCGTTGTGGCCGCTTCCTGGTGCGAAGCTGGAATCTCCGTTTCCTTCCCGCGCGGATCGCTTGCCGAATAGCAGTAAGCCTTCATTCGAATGAGATCGATAATTCCCGTGAAGTTCTTCTCAGCGCCGATCGGCATCTGTATCGGGACCGCCGAGCGGCCGAAACGCGCATGAATATCCGCGACAGTCCTGTCAAAATCCGATCGCTCGCGATCGAGCTTGTTCACAAACAATGCGCATGGCATATCGAGATCGGCCGCGAACCCCCAAACTTTTTCAGAGGACACCTCGATGCCGGCGACGCCGTCTAAGACTAGCAAGGCCGAATCGGCTGCGATCATGGACGACCTGGTGTCATCGAGAAAGATGTTGTAGCCTGGGGTGTCAACGATGTTGATCTTATTTTTTCGCCATGTGAATGCGGCGAGCGAGGAGGAGATGCTTATCTTGCGGTAGATTTCCTCTTCATCGAAATCGGTCACCGCATTACCCTCATCTGGAGTTGTCAGACGTTCCGTCGCGCCCGCCGAGTGAAAAAGGGCACTGGCAAGCGACGTCTTTCCCGCGTGCCCGTGCCCAAGTAGAGCCACGTTCCGGATCTCGGAACTATCGTAAACTTTCATAGAACATCCTCCCAGCCGGTCAGGGGTTTGGGCGAAGCACAGGCGGTTAAGGCCGTTGTGCGCAGCCCAAATTAACAAGACTGCGGCTGTGACCGGAATGTATCACATTCGAAACCCAGTCGCAGTCTTGGAACCAATCGCATTGGCGGCGGGGATTTACCTGGAGAAAGGCGAGTACATAGGTTCCATGAAATCAACTTCGGATACGCTCCTCTATGCGGTCGATCTTGCTGGAACATTCGTGTTTGCAGTGGAGGGCGCGAGCGCCGCGGCGCACGGCAATCTGGATGTTCTGGGCATGATGGTGCTGGCATTTGCCACCGCGGTTGGCGGGGGGATTTTTCGCGACCTGCTGATCGGCGCTGTTCCCCCGCGAGCAATTCAGGACTGGCGATACGGTTTAACGGCATTTGCCGGCGCGGCCGTCGTGTTCTTCTTAGACGACTTTATTCATCAGCTCCCACCGAACGTGCTTGTGGTTCTCGATGCGGGCGGGCTCTCGCTTTTTGCCGTCTCGGGAGCGGGAAAAGCGCTCGCATACAACATAAATCCGTTTATAGCCATTCTGATGGGCACGATCACAGGAGTGGGCGGCGGGACCATCCGTGATGTCCTGCTGGCGCAAGTGCCTGCCGTTCTCCGGGTCGACGTCTATGCTTCCGCCGCCATGGCTGGCTCAACTGTGATGATTCTTGGATTGAAGCTGCGAATGCCTCCTTCTGTGATGGCGGCTACGGGCGGCCTGGTCTGCTTCACGTTGCGGTTAGTCGCCGTCTGGCGCCATTGGAATTTGCCTAAATTGATGGCCCCTTAGGCCGCAGCCGCGAGATATCTGGTCAAGTAAACGCGGTTGGGATACTATGTCCAAGAAATGACACGGCGCTCTTTGTTGGAAATTGCAGGTGGGCTGGCAACGGCCAGCTCAATGAGTTTGGCGGCTCCGGGCACGGCGGGCCGAATCAAACAATCGGCCGCCCGGTGG
>JBAUZG010000454.1:0-27886 GCA_049585195.1 Bryobacteraceae bacterium
ACGGATCTGGACCGGTATTCTCCCAGGCTCAAGAAGGCATAGTGACAAATCCAATGTGTAATTAGAGGAAGAAAGCACGACGCGGCTCCCAGCCGGCCGTCTTCTAGCCCCGTTCAGCGCGTCAGACACTACACCTTCCTCGATATATGCGACATGATGAGAGCTAGCGCGCCTGCAACCTTCTGGCGTATGATGCCTCGTGGAGGTGTGGCATGTCCTTTCTTGCATGGATCATCTTGGGCCTGGTCGCAGGTTTCATTGGCAGCAAAATCGTCAACAAAAGCGGGGAGGGGATACTCCTTGATATCGTTCTGGGGATCGTGGGTGCCATCGTAGGCGGGTGGCTGTTCCGCTTCTTTGGCGCTCAGGGTGTCACCGGGCTCAACATCTATAGCTTGGTTGTGGCGGTGATTGGAGCTGTCATCTTCCTTTTGGTCTATCACGCTATTTTTAGGCGGCGGCGCGTCTGACATCGGCGCGCATTTCAGTCGCGCGAACGCGTACATCCCTTTTGTCAGCGGGTTGGTTCAAACGCCGTTTTATCAGGAACGCGGCTAATCAGGTCCGCAACAATCCGACGCGATCGATCGCCTCGCGCGATCGCCAATCACTTTCCGTCGCGGGTGGGAACTAAGTAGAGGGTAACCTTCTCGATGGGGCGGGAACTGAAGTGGCTGACCGTGTAAGTCTTGCTCCAATACCCGTTCTTGGTGGCTCGAACAGTGTAGTCTTTATCAGGACTCAGACCATCGAACTTGAAATGGCCATCGTGATCGGTGCGCCGGGACATGACCTGAAGAGTTGAGCGATCTTCAAGCTCAACCGCCGCATCCGCAGCCGGTTCACCGCCCTTGTAGAAAACAGTGCCTACGACGTCCCGCTCAGCGCACAGAGCGGGTATTGCGGCAAGCAAGACAAGGCAAACGCTTGTGGCCACTGATGTTTTTAGCAATGGCATTCGCACAACAACTATAAGGGTGGCTCCAGGGGGTAGATTGTCTCCCCTCTTTGGCACACCAAGCTCCGGACGTCAAGCCCCGGCCGCATTTGCAAGATTGGGACTCGGCCGATTTACGCTGCTGTCTATAGGATGCTCACGATGGCGCTTCGAGTGCACCCAAATGAATTCGGCGCCGTAGTAAAAGATTTGGGCCGAATAGTACACCCAAACCACGACGGCGACCACGGAGCCCGCAGCGCCATACGCCGAGCCGACGCTGGCCACGCCGAGATACTCGCCAAGCAGCATTTTTCCAAGCGTGAACAAGATCGCCGTGAAGAGAGCGCCATTCCAGGCTTCGGCCCAGTCGGCATGGGCGTGTGGAACGTACTTGAAGATCAAGGCGAACAAGAACGCAATCATGTAGATGGCAGCCACAAAGTTTATGGCCACCAGCACGGTACCTGGCACTGGTATGACCTGGCTGAAATACCGTAGCAACGCGGCGAGCGTAGTGCTCACGATGAGAGACACCAACAGCAGGAATCCGATGGAAAGAACCATGCCGAAGGCAAACAGCCTGCTCGTGGCTAATCCCTTCCAACCGCTCCCGGTTCCGGGGCAGCATTCCCAAACGGTATCGAGTCCATCGCGAAGCTCCGAGAAAACGCCGGACGCGCCGAAAAGTAGCGTAAGGATGCCGATAAAGCCGGCAATGAAGCCGGACGAAGAGTGATGAGCATCGCGCAGAAGAGTGTAAACTGTAGTGGCCCCTTGCGGCCCGACAAGCTGCCGGACTTGCTGCAGTATCCAGGATTGAGCTTCCTGGCGTCCAAAAACGAGAGCCACAATGGCCACAACAAAGAGGAGAAGCGGAGCAAGGGAGAGGAGAGAATAAAACGCCAGCGCTGCTCCTAGCCGCGACGCGCGGTGATCGACCCAGTGCGTGAACGCCTCTTTACATACGTCGAGCGAGATTCGGGGAATCAAGACTCTGCCCCCTTTCCCATATGAGATAGATACGCGTCGCGCAAAAAACCTTTCATCCGGTTTGCAGCGCCAAGCAAAACGAGGCAGACTTGCCTCCGTAACCGTTAAGGGGCGCCGCGCGTCCACGAAACGGCGGGCCAGTTTGGCTACTATCAACCTTATGGCGTTTCAACCAAAGTGGGGACAGGCGTCGAATTCGCGGGAAGCGTCAAATACCAGGCTGCCCGCCAGTGTGGCGGAGCTCGGACCGGGTACTCGGTGAGATAGAGGCCAAGATGCGACGGCTCGCGATCGCGCTGTTGGTGATTGCATCCTTCCGCGACGGAAGGGCTCAATCGACTGCTTCGTTCTTTGGAAAGCGCGTAGCGAGAGTCGAATATTCGCCTTCAAAGCAGCCCATTGACGAAGTGGATCTCAAAGCAGACCAATTAGTGAAAGCAGGCGCCATTCTGCGCGCTAGTGATGTTGCCCAGTCCATTGACCGTTTGTTTGCGAGCGGCTACTATCTGGACATTCAAGTGGACGCGGAGATGTCCGGAGACGAGGTTGTGGTCCGCTTCATCACGAAGGCCACAACCTTTGTAGGGCATGTCGACATCACGGGAAAGATCAAGAGCCCTCCCAACGCCGGACAGATCTATAGCGCACTGCAGATGACGGCGGGACGTCCCTTTGAGGAGCAGATGCTCAGCAATGCGGAAACCAGTATTGCCAAGCTGCTTCGGGACAACGGGCTATTTGAAGGCACGATAAAGATCAGCCACTCTCTCGACATCGATACCGAGCAGGTGAACGTAACCATAGGAGTGGATTCAGGAAGACGAGCCAAATACCAGACGCCGATCATTCATGGCGACGCGCGGCTACCCCTACAAACAATCATCCGGGCAACCGGGTGGAGGCTCCGCTTCATCAAGCGGTGGCGGCAGATGACGGCATCGTTGACGCAGAACGGCATTGGGGGCATTCAGAAAAAATACCAGCAACAGGACCGGCTCACCGCGACGGTCACCCTAGATTCGCTCGATTACGATCCGGGCATTCGCCGCGTGACACCGACTCTCACGCTCGAGGCCGGACCAAAGGTCAAGGTTCAGGCTCTGGAAGCAAAAGTATCGAAAAGCCGGCTAAGAAGGTATATTCCGGTCTACGAGGAAGGCAGCGTGGACCGGGATCTATTAACCGAGGGAGCGCGAAATCTGCGCGATTATTTCCAATCGAAGGGCTACCCGGACGTGGATGTGACTTTCCGGGAACGCCGCGCCGGCCCAGACCAGGACGTGATCGAGTACTTTATCGCGAAGGGCCAAAAAAAGAAGCTCGTCCATCTTGCATTCGAGGGCAACACGTATTTCCGCGATGACACGCTAATTGAACGAATGTTCCTGCGCCCGAGCTCGCTCCAGGTTTGGCATGGACGCTACAGCGAGGGCTTCCGATCGAAAGACGAGGACGCGATCACAAATCTGTACAAGGCCAACGGATTCAGAGATGTGAAAGTGAAGTCGTTTGTGACGAACAACTATCGCGGGAAGCCAAATCATATCGCAGTTACCTTTCGGATTGTGGAGGGCCCTCAGTGGACCGTGGCGAGCCTGGACCTGAAAGGCGTCCACCGTATTGACGCCGAGTCTTTGCGGAGCAGAATGAGTATGGGCGCGGGCCAGCCTTACAGCGACCTGAATATAGCGGCCGATCGCAATGCAATTCTGACGTTCTATTCGGTTGCGGGTTTTTCGAAGACGGCTTTTCAATATTCGGCTACGCCTGCGAAGCAACCTCACGAAGTACTCATCACTTATTCGATCAACGAGGGGCCGCAAGAATTCGTGCGCGACGTGCTGCTGATGGGCCTCTATCACACGCGCAAAGATGTTGTGGCGAGCCGGATATCGGTAAAGCCGGGCGATCCGCTGTCGCAGGCCACTCTCAGCGAAGGCCAACGACGGCTGTATAACCTGGGAATTTTTTCGCGGATCGATGCCGGTATCCAAGACCCGGACGGAGACGCGATTCAGAAATACGTCTTCTACGATTTCGACGAGGCGAGCCGCTACAACATGAACATTGGTTTTGGCGCTGACATCGCGCGATTCGGCCCGACCTCAGAGAATTTCAGTTCTCCGTCGGGAAGCACTGGATTCAGCCCGAGGGTTTCTTATGACATCAGCCGGATCAACTTCATGGGCACCGATCACACGCTCTCGCTGAAAACGTTGTTGTCGAATCTGGAGCAGAGAGCGGCCTTAAGCTACGCCGATCCTAATTTCTTGGGTGTAGATAGCCAAACATTTACGGTAACCGGGCTTTACGACAACGCGCGGAACATCCAGACCTACTCATCCCGCCGCGAAGAAGCCTCCGTCGAGTTGGCGCGCCGATTGTCAAAACCGACGAGAATTTCATTCCAATTCGCCTACCGCCGCGTCAGCACCGGCAATGTAGTGATTCCGTCTCTTCTCGTCCCGCAGCTTCTTCAATCCGTGCGCATTGGCATTTTCACTGTGAATCTGTCGCAAGACCGCAGAGACAATGCTGCGGACGCGCATAAAGGAATTTACAACACGCTCAGTGTAGGTATCGCCTCGAACTACCTCGGGTCGCAGCGCAGTTTTCTGAAGACGCTCGGGCGTAATGCGACCTATACGAGGATCGGCAGCAAGTTCGTCTTCGCACGGCAGACGACGTTTGGCGTGATTATGCCATTCAATTATCCGGTTGGCCTAGGCCCTATTAATGCCGTTCCGCTTCCCGAGCGCTTCGTCGGAGGCGGCAGCACGAGCGATCGCGGCTTTCCTGAGAACCAGGCGGGCCCGCGCGATATTGGCGTTGAAGGCACGAACGGCTCAATCGGCCAGGCAACGGGGTTTCCGCTTGGCGGCAATGCCGTCCTGTTCAACAATTTCGAGCTTCGCTTTCCATTGATTGGGCAAAACATCAGCGGAGTGTTATTCGAGGACGCGGGGAACATTTACCAGACTTTGAACGACGTCTCGTTCTCATATCACCAAAAGAATCTTGAGGATTTCAACTACATGGTTCAGGCGGTCGGATTCGGAATTCGCTACAAAACGCCGGTCGGGCCGATACGGCTGGATCTTGCATATGCGTTGAATCCGCCAAGCTTCAATGGCTTCAATGGCACCTACAATCAACTCCTGCAGTGCAATCCGAATTTGCCTCCGAGCCAGCTTCCACCCTTTTGCACACCGGTCGAGCAATCTACCGGACATGTCCAGTTCTTTTTCTCGATAGGGCAGACGTTTTGATGTGGGGCGGCGGAGCCGTTTGTATTGTTATGATGTCGTCTCTTGCGGCGCGGGCAGTGATTATCGATCAGATTGCGGTCGTCGTAGGAAGCGCGATTATCAAGGATAGCGATATCGAACGGGATATCAGGGTAGTCAGCTTTTTGAATCGGGAAAAGCTAAGCTTCGACGTCTCTACACGCAGAGCGGCAGCCAACAGACTGATCGATCAGTCGCTGATCCAGCGCGAGATTGATGTCGGAGAGTACCAGGTCCCTCCAGAGTCGGACGCCGACAAGCTTTTGCGTGATACGGAGAGGGACCGGGCCCCGTCGCCGCAAGCGTTTTCGCGTCTGCTGGCGGGTTACGGCCTTTCCGTGGAACAACTCCGAGCGTATCTTTATTGGCAGTTGACTGTATTGCGATTCATCGACCAACGTTTTCGGCCTGCGGTTCTGGTGACGGACGATGATGTTCAAAACTACTATCGGGAACACTCGGCGGAGTTCTCGAAAACACACAGCGGCCAACCCGAGAGCCTGGACGATGCGCGGAGTGAAATCCGCGAGACCATCACAAACGAAAGGATCAATCAGCAATTCGATGGTTGGATCCGTTCGCGGCGGAAGTCCACCAACATTCAGTTCCTCGAGGAGTCGCTCAAGTGACGAAGCGATCGCGGATTCTCGTTACGGTTGCCGCTTCGCTTGGCGTTTTTGTCATTGCCATCCTGATAGCCGCTTTGATTATTGTTCAGACCGCATGGTTCCAGAATTTCGTTCGCGAAAAGATCGTTTCGAGCACGGAAGAAGCGACGGGTGGGAAAGTCGATATCGGGTCTTTTTCGTTAAGCCTGTCGCATCTGCGCGTGAGAATCACGAATTTCGTGCTGCACGGCACCGAACCCGCCGGAAGCGCCCCTCTCTTACGCGTAGAGTCGCTCGATCTCGAGCTGAAACTTCTGTCCAGTCTCAAGGACATAATCGATCTGCAATATCTAGGGATTACACGGCCCGAAGCTAATGTCTTAGTCTTTGCTGACGGAAATACGAACATTCCCAAGCCCAAACCCACAACGAAGCCGAGCAGAAAATCCGGCTTACAAACGATTGTGGAACTGGCTGTGAAGCGGTTCGAACTGACAAACGGAACGCTCCACTACCTGTCGCAAAGTATCCCGCTGGATGTGCGGGGCGAGAACCTGAGAGTTGGGCTCCAATACGACACGCGATCTCCGGCGTATGAAGGCAGTTTGCAGTTGGATCCGATCATCGCAAAATCAGGGAACCGCGCGCCGCTGATCGCGCATCTCGACGTTCCCGTGCGTATGGAGGAGGATGCCGTACGAATTCAGAATGCACGGCTTTCCACCGCCAATTCGAGTATCGAACTTTCCGCAGACGTGGCTCATATGGCGGCGCCGGTCGTGAATGCGAAAGCGGCGGTGCATGTCTCCATCGACGAAATCTGGAGCATAGCCGGTGCGGCCGGACAGGCCCCAGGAAAGGGTGCGCCGCGAGCAGCCGACGCAGATATCGCTCTAAGCATGGATGAGCAGCGGATCGATGTCCAGACCCTCCGTTTAAGCCTGGGCCGAAGCAACTTCGAAGCGTCCGGAGCCCTGAAGGACCCTTCCGGCCGGGGCTCGCTCGCGTTTAAGGGCAGCTTGCTCCTCGATGAGCTCTCAAAACTCGCGAATGTAAGTGCTGAGCCGAGGGGAACGGTGCTATTGAATGGCAGCGCACGGCTTTCGGGAAACTCGCAGTATTTGGTTACAGGCAATATTCAGGGCCGTAATATCACGGCGCGGAACGGTGCGCGAGAATTAGGCCCAGTTTCGCTCGAGACGCCGTTCAGAATCGATCCGGAACTGATCGAGCTTGCTGGCTTGAAGCTGAACGCATTCGGCGGAGAATTGCGGGCAAAAGCCGATTTGAAGCAGATGCGGCAGCTCGCACTGAACGGGCAACTCAGTGGATTCGACATACAGAGGCTGGCCCACGATCTGGGCGCGAAGCCGATCGGCTACGACGCCGTGATTTCGGGAACCATAGCCGCAGCAGGCGATTTGAAGGCCACGGGCACGACGGGCTACACGGCCGACTTACAACTCAACATCGCCGGAGGCAATCGAGGAGTTCCGGTAAACGGATGGATCACAGCCAGTTATTCGGGCAAGACAGACGCTATATCGCTTGGCAATTCTTATGCAGCTCTTCCGCACACCAGGCTCGACCTGATGGGAGTGCTTGGGGATCACCTGAGTGTAAAACTTGTTTCGCGAAATCTCAATGACTTCTTGCCCGCGCTTAATGCGGCTTCTTCACAGACCTCGCAGGCAATGCCGGTAGCACTTGAAGGCGGCACTGCTCAGGTGAACGCCAATATCGACGGCCCTCTGCGCTCGCCTACGATCAACGGCAACCTGCAGGTCACCAAGTTCGCGGCTGAGCAGCGTAAATTCGACCGGCTTTACGCCGATTTGCACGCCTCTGACTCAGGAGCGAATATTGCAAATGGGGTGTTACAGAGTCAGAAACTGCAGGCGCATTTCGATGGAGGTATTGGCTTACATCAATGGAGCACGACTCCTCAATCCCCGGTAACGGCAAACGCCTCGATCCGCAACGCCGGTTTGGAAGATCTGATGGCGCTGGCCGGCGAGGCGCCAGGGCAATTTACAGGAACCTTGAATGCTTCGGCGAAGATCGGCGGAACAATGGGCAGTCCCTCAGGCGGAGCGAATGTCGACCTTGCCAATGGAAGCGCCTATGGAGAGCCGTTTCAGCATGCGTTGGCGCAACTGACTTTTTCCGATCAACTCGCGAAACTTCAACCTGTCGAAATTGCTGCGGGCACGGCCCGGTTGACGGCTTCGGCGACGTACGTTCACTCGCGCGACAGCATGGCGACGGGGCACATTCAGCTGAACGTCGGAACAAATACAATTTCGCTTTCGCAATTTAAGACACTCGAAGCGCGCCGGCCTGGTTTTTCAGGGGACGCGCAGGTAAACGCAGATCTTACCGCTGACGTTGTGAAGGAAGGCCAATCGTCCACGATTGATGTTCGCGCAGTGACAGCGAATTTGTCAGCTACACATCTGAAAGACAAGGGCGGTTCCTACGGCGATGTGACCGCGTCGGCTCATACCGCAAACAACTCGGTCATTTTTGAGCTGAACTCAAACGTTTCTGGCGGCTCGACAAGCCTGAATGGGACGACGCAGCTTGCGGCCGGATATCCGACGAAGCTGGACGTATCCATCGACTCCCTGCAGGTGGAAAAGGCATTGCTCCTCGCGGGTCAAAATTCTGTTCCGGCAGAGGGCGTTCTCACGGCACAGGCGCATCTTGAAGGACCCGTAAAAAATCCCACTGGAAATCTTAGTCTCGACCTGACGAAAGCAATGGCGTATGGCGAACCAATTACTGAGCTAAAGGGTCAGATGAGTTATGCCGCCGATAGTGTTCAGATTCCTCAATTCCGGCTCGCTACACCGGCAGGTTCGATTCAAGTGAACGGCAAGCTGAATCATCCCGCAAACAACTTCAATCAGGGCACATTGCTCTTACACGTCGATAGCAGCCCGATTGACCTTGCCCAAATCCACAATTTGCAAAACGCACGCCCTGGACTCAAAGGCACATTGCGCATTCTCACCGACCTGAACGCCGGCCTCAACTTGGAGGACAAGCGGAATCCGGTTCTTATTTCGCAATTGAACTCGAACGTGAGAGCCGAAGGAATCGTGTACAATGCGCAGGATTTCGGATCGCTCGATTTAGAGGCTCGCACCCAGGGTAAACAGATCGCACTGAGCCTTGACTCGGACCTTGCGAAATCATCGGTAAAGGCCCGAGCTAACATTCAGATTGCGCCTGGGTACCCAGTAAACGGAAAGCTGTATTTCTCCAACGTGCGGTACGCAAATTTCGCGCCGCTGCTGGCTGCTGCCGGCTCGACCTCTGAAAGCAGCAGCATGGACGTGCTGGCCGCGGGGATGGTGTCGATGCAGGGACCACTCGCCGACACCAAAAACTTTCAGGCCACGCTCAGTGTGAATCAGCTCGAGCTTTCGTCGACGTCCACGCGCGACAGCCTGGCAAGCGGGAACCCAGTCGTGCTGATCAAGAATAACGGGCCAATTGTAATCGCGCTTGACCGTTCGCGCGTAGACATTCGCAGCGCTCGCCTCGAGGGTCGCTCGACCAACATTTCGGCCAGCGGAGACATCAATTTTGTCAGCACTCAACCGCTCAACGTAAAACTCAACGCTGCCACCGACCTTTCCGTCTTGCAGGACTTCAGCCGCGACGTTTATTCGGGCGGAAGCATTACTGCGAACGTCGTGGTTCTCGGAACACTGGCGCAGCCGGTTGCCAACGGACGCGTCGAGCTCAAGAACGCCTCGGTCAATCTCGCCGATTCTCCGAACGGGATTTCGAATGCCAACGGTGTCATTTTGCTCAATGGCACAACCGCATCGATTCGTAATCTGACAGCGGAATCCGGAGGTGGAAAGATCACCGTGAACGGATACGCTGGATTGACTGGAACAACAGTCCGGTACGGATTGCGGTTAACGGGGACCAAGGTTCGCACGCGGTATTCGGGAGTAAGTATTCTAAGCGATGCGGCGCTAGCGCTGAACGGAACACTCGACCGTAGCCTCTTAAGCGGCACCATCACGATTGATCGGATAGCCATGGCACAACAGAGTGACACCGGCTCGCTTCTATCGATGACTGCGGCTCCGCCAGAGACTCCCGCGGCTCCATCGGGACCATTGCAAGGAATGCGGCTGGACATTCACGTGGTCACGTCGTCGGCATTGTCGGTGCAGACCTCGGTGTCGCAAAATCTCTCGGGAAACGCGGATTTGACGGTTCGCGGAACGCTTCTCGATCCCGGGGTTCTGGGCCAGGTCAGGATCACCGAAGGGAATCTCGTCTTCTTCGGGAATGAATATTCCGTAAACCGCGGCGTGATCAATTTTTATAATCCCGTGAAGATTGATCCGATTCTCGATATTGCACTCGAGACCTCGGTGCAAGGGGTGGATGTCACATTGGGAGTGACTGGACCAATCGACAACATGAAGTTGAATTACCGCTCCGACCCGCCGCTCCGGTTTGACGAAATTGTTTCATTGCTTGCGGCCGGGAAGACTCCTACAACCGACCCGACGATCGCGGCGCAGCAGCCGCCCCCTCCGGACCAGTCGTTCACGCAAATGGGTGAGTCAGCAATTGTCAGCCAGGCAGTTGCGGCTCCGATCGCAAGCAGGCTGCAGCGGGTGTTTGGAATAAATCAGATTAAGATCGACCCAACGTTTACGAGCGGTTCCGATGTGCCGCAAGCGATGGTCACGCTCCAGCAGCAGATTTCCCCAACCATCCTGATGACCTACACAACCGATCTGACCGACACGACAGCCCAAATTATTAAGGTGGAATGGGCATTCACGCCGAAATTTTCCGCCGTTGTAAGCCGAAACGAGTGGGGAATTCTGAGCCTTAATTTTTACTGGAAAAAGCAGTTGAAGTGACTCTCATTGCGGGGCAGGATGATATCTTGCCGTGCCGGTTGTCAACCGGCGCAGGGCGAAGCGGACCTCGCCCCTACAGCCGTCCCAGCGTATCGTAGTGGCCGGGCCTGCCCGGCCTTGGTTGCCAAACCCTCCGTCAAAATATGTAACACTTCCTTTATGCAAAATGCCGCCCTGCTTCTGCTCAGCGCCGTTACGGCGGTGATGCCGCTCGCCGCGCAATCGGATAAGCCGCTTCTGTTTCGGAACCCCACCATCAGCCAAACCCAAATTGTCTTCGAGTATGCCAACGATCTGTGGATTGTTTCGCGGCAAGGCGGCGAGGCAACGCGTCTCACTACCGGGGTTGGCCGCGAGTTCAGTCCGCATTTCTCTCCCGACGGCTCCCAGATCGCGTTCAGCGGCGAGTACGACGGCAATATAGATGTCTACGTGGTGCCCGCGGCGGGTGGCGTGCCGCGACGACTCACGTGGCATCCCGGCGACGATCTCGCCGTCGGCTGGACGCCCGATGGCAAACGGGTCCTATTTAATTCCCGCCGAGACAGCTTCGCCGATAGTGCCCAGCTCTATACGCTCGCCGTCGAGGGCGGCGCCCTGCCCGAGGCCCTTCCGCTCTCTATGGCCGAAGATGGCTGCTACTCCGCTGACGGATCGCACATCGCATATGATCCCGTCTTTCATTGGCAGGAGGCATGGAAGCGCTACCGCGGCGGCCAGACGCTGAAGATCTGGCTGGCCGATCTTTCCGACTCGAGCGTGATTCCGGTTCCACGTGAAAATTCGAACGACTTTAATCCCATGTGGGTCGGAAACAAAGTCTATTTCCTCTCCGATCGCAGCGGCCCCGTCAGCCTCTGGGCCTACGACATCCCTTCGAAAAAGATAAGTGAAGTCGTCAAGAATTCTGGCCTCGATTTCAAGTCGGCCTCCGCCGCCGGTGACGCAATCGTCTACGAACAGTTCGGCTCGCTGCATCTCGTCGATCTCAAATCCGGCAGGACGCATCCCGTCCCAATCACCGTCGCGGCCGACCTCGCCGAAGTCCGCCCGCATTTCGAAAAAATCACGAATCTCATGATTCAGAATTCGGCCATCTCTCCCACCGGTAAGCGCGCGATCTTTGAAACCCATGGCGAAATTCTCACGGTTCCCGCCGAAAAGGGCGATATCCGCAACCTAACTTCCAGCCCCAGCATCGCCGATCGCGATCCTTCCTGGTCGCCCGATGGAAAGTCCATCGCCTGGTTCTCTGATGAATCGGGCGAATACGCCTTGCATATACGCGATCAGAACGGGCTCGGTCCAGTCACTAAAATCAGCCTCGGCAACCCTCCCTCATTCTTTTATGCGCCGGTCTGGTCGCCCGACAACAAGAAAATCGCCTACACCGATAAGCGTCTCAACCTGTGGTATGTCGATCTCGAAAAGAAGACTCCCGTCCGGGTCGATACGGACCTCTTCGATAGCCCCGCTTATCAAATAAGTCCGCGCTGGTCGCCCGACAGTAAGTGGCTCACTTACTCGAAGCAGCTTCACAATTATCTTCATGCCGTTTACATTTATTCGCTGGCAAATGCCAAAGCCACGCAGGTGACCGACGGTCTCAGCGATGCCTCAGGCCCCGAGTTCGATAAGAGCGGTAAATATGTCTACTTCCTCGCCAGCACCAATGTCGGCTTGAGCGGCGGCTGGATCGACATGTCGAGCATCGGGCATCCTGTCACCAGCGCTGTCTATGTAATGGTTCTGCGCAAGGATCTTCCATCGCCGCTCGCCCCGCAAAGCGACGATGAAAACGCGGAGGCAGACAAGGCCGAGAAAAAGGACGATCAAAAGGATAAAGGAAAAGACACCGCTAAGAATGAGGCCGCAGCCAAGGATCAATCGAAGGATCAGTCCAAAGACCAGAAGAAGGAAAGCGCTCCTGCCGAAGTTCGGATTGATTTCGACAATATCAGCCAGCGTATTCTCGCCGTTCCGCTCCCGGAAAAGAACTACTACGCCGTTAGGCCTGGAAAGGAAGGCGTGATCTACGTTCAGGAGCGTCCCATCGTTGAGACAAATCCAGGGCCAGGGGGACCGCCGCTCATTGTTAGCAAGTTTGATTTCAAAACGCGCAAAACTGACAAAATCGTCGAAGGCGTGACCGTCTTCACTTTGTCCGCCAACGGCGAGAAAATGCTTTACCGTCAGGGCGAGCAATGGTTCATCACGGGCGCCGAATCGCCGGCTAAGCCCGGTGATGGAGCTCTAAAAATGGCCGACATGGAAGTGTATGTCGACCCACGAGCCGAGTGGAAGCAGATGTACCGCGAAGCCTGGCGCATTGAGCGCGATTTCTTCTACGATCCCCATTTCCACGGCCTCGATCTGAAAGCGGCCGAAACGTATTATTCGCCCTGGGTCGACGGCATTAGCAGCCGTTCGGAGCTCACTTACCTCTTCAATGAGATGCTCGGCAACATGACCGTGGGGCACATGTTTGTGTTTGGCGGCAAGCAGCCGGATGTTCCAAAAGTAAAGGTCGGCCTGCTCGGCGCGGATTATAAGATCGAAAACGGCCGCTATCGCTTTGCCAAGGTATACAACGGCGAAAATTGGAACCCGCAATTGCAAGCTCCGCTCACTCAGCCGGGAGTGAATGTCGTCGCGGGCGAATATCTGCTGTCGGTGCGCGGCCGCGATGTGCGGGCCACTGAGAACATCTACAGTTTCTTCGAAGAAACGGCCGGCAAGCAGATCGCTCTTCGCGTTGGGCCGAACCCCGATGGCAAAGGCTCGCGAGAAGTTACTGTGGTTCCGGTCGATACCGAAGCGAGACTTCGCCATCTCGCCTGGATTGAAGCCAACCGTCGTAAGGTCGATCAGCTAAGCGGGGGCAAACTCGCCTACGTTCATCTGCCCGACACCGCGATGGGCGGCTACACAAGTTTCAACCGCTACTTTTTTGCGCAAATCGGCAAGCAGGGCGCGGTGCTCGACGAGCGTTACAACCATGGCGGCGATATCGCCGACTACATCATCGATTATCTGGGCCGCCATCCCATGGGCCGCATTACCAGTCGTGAAGGCGAAGACGTCACCGATCCGACGCAAGCCATCTACGGTCCAAAAGTCATGATCGTGAACCAGTTCGCAGGTTCCGGCGGAGACGCTATGCCGTGGTACTTCCGCAAAGCGGGACTCGGTCCCCTCGTCGGCATGAAAACCTGGGGCGGACTGGTAGGCATCGGCGGATATCCCCGGCTCATGGACGGCGGATTCGTCATGGCTCCGCGTTGGGCGTTTTATGGGCTGAAAGGCAATTGGGAAGTGGAGAACCACGGCATCGCACCCGATGTCGAAGTCGATCAAGATCCCAAGCTCGTCCGCGAAGGCCACGATCCTCAGCTTGAACGCGCCGTCGAGGTGGCGCTCGAACTGCTCGAGAAGAATCCGCCCCCAACGTTTGAGAAGCCGCCCTATCCGAACTACCATCAGCATTTTGAGGAGCGCGAGATACCGGTAACGCGCTCTGCGCCGGCGTCCGCTCCCGTGAATTCCAGCCGGTAGGCCCCGTTGCAACCGCACTTGGAACACTGTTCCCAATGAGGACCGGTGAGCACAGTGTTTGGACCATAGCGGCCATCGCCTGCATGGCCTTTGTGATTGCCGATCTGTCCCATGAAGTTCTTGGCCACGGCGTGACGGCCTACCTGCTCGGAGCACGACATCTCCTTCTTTCGTCGACCTATCTAAGCTCGGATATTAATAGCAAGCTGGTAGATGCTGCCGGTACGATCGCCAATCTGGTTGAAGGCGCCCTGGCATGGCTCCTGCTCCGGAACGGCAAGGGCGGCGTTTACTGGCGGTATTTCCTCTGGCTATTGATCGCGTTCAATCTCCTCGATGGAACCGGTTACTTCCTGTTCTCTGCTGTCTCGAACTCGGGGGATTGGGCTCAGATCATCAAAGGCTTGCCGCACTCAGGAGTCGTGCGGCTTTCCATGGGACTTACTGGTGCTGCAGCCTACGCGCTGTCTGCCTACACCTGCGCACTCTCTCTGATCCCTTTTTCTGAAAAGTTGGAAGACTTGAACTTGGGGCCATACTGGACAGTCCTTGTCGTCAATTGCGCTGCCGCTGCGTTGAACCCGCTTGGCTTCAGGTATCTTTTCATTTCGGCACTTCCAGCTACGGCTGGAGCCAATGCAGCCCTCATCGTGGTCCCCAAGTGGACGAGACGGCTCAAAAAGGGGAAAGCATCGAGCTTGCTTGTCTCCCGCAGTATCGGACTAGTGTGGGCGGGAGCGCTCGTAGTCGTGCTCTTCGTATTCGTCGTCGGGCGGGGCATTCGATGGAATCGCTAATTCGCGGCTTGACATATATGCATCAATCATGCATAATGATGCATATGCGAACCACTTTGATTTTGGACGATGATTTGGTCGGTGAGGCTAAGGAACTCACCGGCATTGAGGAGAAAACAGCATTAGTCCGGGCCGGTCTCGAAGCCCTGATCGCACGCGAAGCCGGAAAGCGCCTCGCGGCCCTGGCAGGCGCAGAACCGCAGTTGCGCCCCATTCCCCGGCGCCGCCCGGACAGTAAGTAATGGTGCTCGTCGACACCTCCGTGTGGATCGAGCACCTCCGTGCAGGTGAAACCAAACTGGCCGAGCTCCTCAACGAAGGATCAGTGCTTACTCATCCCTTCGTTCTAGGTGAAATCGGCTGCGGCCACCTCAAGCATCGCGAAAAAACTCTGAGCAATTTGGAAAGGCTTCCGGCGGCGGTAACGGCCACTCACAGCGAGGTCATGCGTCTTCTTCAAGAAAGGCAGCTCTGGGGTCGCGGCATCGGCTGGGTTGATGCCCACCTCGTCGCCTCTGCTTTGCTCTCCAACTGCCATTTCTGGACTCTGGATTCCAAACTGAATGGCACCGCGGCCGCCGCTGGAGTAAAGCTTAAGTAGATTGAATTCGCCTTCGCGCCTGCCAGCAAAAACTCCCTATTTCTGCTAACCTCAAATTGGCGTGGTATTCTCGGGCCTCACTAGTAATAAGGTTGCGATCGGGCGGGTTCTGCCTGTTTTTCTGGCAATCCTGTTCGTGGGTGGTTCCGACCAAACGCTATTCGCCGGCTATCCGACCCTCGATGCCCATGCGCGTTGCGCCAATGGAAATGCGCGCTCGAAACGTGCCTTCTATGGCGATGCTCGCGCAGCCTTGTGCCTGCTTCCCGCTCTGCTGAGAGGGAGTTATCACGCTGGCTCGTCGTCCGCGACGCCGTTTGCCTTGCCGCTGCATCGCCATCAGCCTGCCCTTCCGATTTATTACCAGGTCCTGCGAAACACGCGTCAACAGCATCTTGAAACCGTCTGCCTATTCAACCTCCGGCAGCGTCCTCCTCCTTCGGTCTAACGCACTCCTTTGTTTTGGGCGCCGGCGCCGCCATCTCTCGAAGGTCCTCCGCCGCAAGTCCATAAGTTGTTGATAGCCAGTTAGACTGAAAAGGAAACAGAAGCATGTTCGAAAACGCGCTCGCCAAAGTATTTGGCACGAAGCACGAACGCGAGATCAAGAAGATGCGTCCGCTGATTGCGGCCATCGGCGATCTCGAACCACAGCTCCAATCCCTGAGTGACGCCGAGCTCGCAGCGAAGACTGTCGAGTTCAAACAGCGAGTCGCAAACGGCGCCACGCTCGACGACGTTCTCATCGAGGCGTTTGCCGTCTGCCGCGAGGGCGGCCGCCGCGTTCTCAACATGCGCCACTTTGACGTGCAATTAATCGGCGGCATCGTTCTTCACCGCGGCAAAATCGCCGAAATGAAAACCGGCGAAGGCAAGACGCTGGTGGCGACGCTCCCGTGCTACTTGAACGCGCTAGGCGGCAATGGCGCTCACGTGGTTACGGTCAACGATTACCTGGCCAAACGCGATTCGGAGTGGATGGGCCGGCTTCACAACTTTCTAGGCCTCACGGTCGGAGTCATCGTTCACGATCTCGACGACGACGAGCGCAAGGCCGCCTACGCCGCCGACGTCACCTACGGCACCAATAACGAATTCGGCTTCGATTATCTTCGCGACAACATGAAGTTTCGCCTCGAGGATTGCGTTCAGCGCGGCCACAATTTCGCGATTGTCGATGAAGTCGATTCGATCCTGATCGACGAAGCTCGAACGCCGCTCATCATCTCCGGCCCGAGCGAGGAATCAACCGACAAATACTATAAGGTCAACCGCATCATCCCCTACCTCGAGCGCGGCGAGGTGATTGAAGGCAAGGAGCCGGGGGCCCCGAAAATCACCACCGGCGATTTCACAGTCGACGAAAAGCACCGCGCCGCCGCCCTCACCGAGCAGGGCGTCTTAAAAGTGGAAAAACTTCTGGGCACGGGCAATCTCTACGATCCCGCCAATATCGAGATGAACCACCACGTCCAGCAGGCATTGCGCGCTCATGTCCTATATCAGCGCGATCGGGATTACGTAGTTCAGGAAGGCAAGGTCGTCATCGTTGACGAATTCACTGGCCGTCTCATGCCGGGCCGTCGCTGGAGCGACGGTCTGCACCAGGCGGTTGAAGCGAAGGAGAACGTTCGCATCGAGCGCGAGACGCAGACTCTCGCCAGCATCACGTTCCAGAACTATTTCCGCATGTACAAGAAGCTGGCGGGCATGACGGGAACCGCCGATACGGAAGCGGCCGAGTTCGGCAAGATCTATAACCTCGACGTCACCATCATTCCCACCAATAGGCCATTAATCCGGCTCGAAAACCCCGATGTCGTGTACCGAACCGAGGAGGAAAAGTTCCGCAATGCGGCCAAAGAGATCAAGGACTTGTACGAAAAGGGCCGGCCTGTCCTGGTCGGAACCATCTCGGTCGAGAAATCGGAGAGGCTCTCCTCGATTCTGAAGAAGATGGGCGTCAAACATGAAGTGCTGAACGCCAAGAATCACGAACGCGAAGCCACCATTGTCGCCCAGGCCGGCCGCAAGGGTGCCGTCACCGTTTCCACAAATATGGCGGGCCGCGGTACCGACATTCTGCTCGGCGGCAATCCCGATTTTCTTCTGAGCGAACGCCTCAAGAAGCAAGGCCGCGCGCCCGCGACGCTCTCGCAGGAAGAACTCGAGCACGAACTCAGCTCGATCAAGGCCGAAATCGAGCGCGAGCGCCAGGAAGTTGTATCGCTCGGCGGCCTTCATATTCTCGGGACTGAACGGCATGAGTCACGCCGCATCGATAACCAACTTCGCGGCCGCGCCGGCCGTCAGGGCGATCCCGGCAGCTCCCGGTTTTACCTCTCACTGCAGGACGATTTGCTCCGTATTTTCGGCGGCGACCGCATGCAAAACCTTATGCTGCGGCTCGGCATGGAAGAAGACGTGCCGATTGAATCGCGGCTCATTACCAAGCGCATTGCGGCTGCTCAAAAGACCGTCGAAGCGCAGAATTTCGCGTCCCGCAAGCATGTCCTTGAATACGACGACGTGATGAACAAGCAGCGGCAGGCCGTCTACGGCATGCGCCGCCTATTGCTCGAAGGGGCGAACCAGAAGGAGCGCGTGTTCGAAATGGTTCGCGGCATTCTTCAATCCTTCATCGACCAGTTTTGCGGCGAAAACCAACGCGTCGACGAGTACGATCTGCCGGGCTTGCAAAACGCCATCGTGAACCAGTTCGGCGTCAAGATCGAAATAGAAACCATGGCTGGGCAGACGCGGGAAGAACTCGAGCCGCCGGTTTTTGATACCCTCACCGCGCGCTACGACGAGAAAGAGCGCATGGTCGGGCCCGAGAACATGCGCGAAGCCGAGCGCATCATTATGCTGAATGTCATCGACAATCAGTGGAAAGACCACTTGCTGTCGATGGATCACCTCAAGGAAGGAATCGGGCTTCGAGGATACGGCCAGAAAGACCCGCTGATCGAGTACAAGAAGGAAGGATTCGAGATGTTCCAGGACATGATGGAACGGATCGAAGACGAGACCATTCGGTATCTGTTCTTCCTGCGTATCGAGATCGGCGGCAGCGAAATTCCGCTACCATATCCGGAACCCGAGGACGAGGACGAAGACGAGGAAGCCCTTCCGGCCGAGCCCGAACGGGAGCTTGCGGCCGTTGCGGCGCGGCGCGAAGCCGAAAAATCAGTTCTTGACCTTACCCGCAACATTCAGCGAAAAAAGGAAAAAGAACTGGCCGCCTTACAATTTGCCGGCGGCGAAGCTGCTACAACCACGCGAACGGCCAACAATCCATACAAGAACGTTGGCCGCAACGATCCCTGCCCGTGCGGCAGCGGAAAGAAGTACAAAAAATGTCACGGAGCCTGACCGCTCTCTTTGTAATTTGTTTTGCATCGTTTGTCCGTGCCGATACTTGGCTACCGAGCCGTATCGGTCCGTTTCGCAGAATCGCAACGACCACTAGCGCTCCATCCGATCCGGCTGTCTTCAAGGAATTTGGCTTCGTTTCCTCAGAGTCGGCCAAGTTTCGCGGACCCGCGGGCAACGGCACGCTAACCGTCTACCGAATGCAGGATTCGACCGGCGCGCTGGCCGCCTGGGACTGGCTCAGACCTCAAGATTCGAAGCACTGCACCGTGACGGACCATTGCGCCGAACAAGGGCCGCGAACGTTACTTCTAGATGCCAACTATGTGCTTGATTTTGAGGGATTCGCGCCCAAAAAACAGGACTTTCAGGCATTGGCGGCTAGCCTGCCGAACCGGCGTCCTTCGGACATCCCGCCTGTCGTGAACTTCATTCCGCTGAAAGACCTGGTTCCGAATTCGGCTCGCTACATTCTGGGTCCGGAGAGTTTGAAGGCCGTAGCTCCCGAGCTCGTGAACGCGAATCCTGGGTTCGATCAGGGCGCCGAGGCGCATTACACGGCCTATCGAGTCGGAGGGGGTATTGTCAGGCTTGTTCTATTTGACTATCCGAGTCCCGGCATAGCCCGGCAACATACGGTAGCTTTCAAATTAGTTCCGGGCTCTCAGGTTAAGCGATCTACGTTGCTGGTGGCTATTATCCTCCCCGGAGCCTCGGAGGCCCAAGGAAATGCCGTGCTGGACCAAGTAAAATACCAGGCGAAAATCCTGTGGAACGAGCCGCCGCCGAATCCCATCCCCACGCTCTACCGGCTGCTGATCAACATCATCGTCGTTTCGGTGTTGGTCTCCGCTCTCGCGTTAGCCGCTGGAATTGTGTACGGTTTAATGCGGCTCTATCGTCGCCGCTACGGCACCTTAGAAGAGGATGAAGCGATGACTACCCTCCACCTCACAGGGGAGAGGTGACATTTGCAAGCCTTTTCCACAGGGAGATTTCCACAGGTGGAAAGCCCTTCCGAAGAAGGCGCCTCACGCGTTGGACTCCGCAACAATAAGCGGTTTAGCCGTAGGCACTTGCGCAGTGGAAAAGTTTTCCAGGAAAATTCACGCTTGACTTCACCCGTTGCTGGCCCTACACTCCAATCACAAACAGGTTTTGGCGGTTGCGATGCCGTCGGATCTGATTCTCCCATCAAACGTAATCCTGCTTGCGCAGGACTCCTGGAAGCAGGAAAGAGGGTGCTCATTCGCAAGAATGAGCATTTTCTTTTTGGCTGACGGTCCTCCGGTTATCCTGACCGTAGACCTGAAAAGATGAGGCCATCCCCGCCCAAACAGGACGAGCTGCCGCGGTCGTGGCGAGACCGTTTTTCGGCGCTTCGCAACGTGCCGCCGTTGCTCCGGCTGGTCTGGCAGACCAGCCCTCGGCTCTGCCTGGCAACGCTCGGCCTCCGGCTCGTGGCGGCGTTTCTACCGATCGCGCTGCTGTGGATTCCGAAACTGGTTATCGATCTTGTAGTTCGTGCGATACGTCACCAGTCTATAGACAAATCGCTGATTTTAAAACTGCTTCTCCTTGAGTTCTGCCTCGCTATTCTCTCCGGCGCCCTCTCGCGCTTCATCACGTTAGTCGACAGCCTGCTTGGCGACCAATTTACCAATTTCGTCAGCGTTCGGTTGATGCAGCATGCCGATTCGCTCGACCTCCAGTCTTTCGAGGACCCGGTCTTTTACGATAAGCTCGAACGGGCCCGGCGCCAGACTACCGCCCGGCTAGGAATGCTCGCGACCCTGGCCGGGATGGCCCAGCAAACGATTACGTTGCTGACTATGATTTCGGCGGTCGTTCTGTATTCTCCCTGGCTGCTGCTTCTGCTCGTCGGCTCCACAATTCCGGTGTTTTTGGGCGAAACCAAGTTCGCCCTGCTGAACTATTCGATCCTCTTCCGGTATACGCCGGAACGGCGGGAGCTGGATTATCTGCGCTACCTTGGCGCCAGCAATCAGAGCGCGAAGGAGGTGAAAATCTTTGGCCTGGGCGGCTACCTGGTAGAGCGGGCGCAGCGGTTATTTGAACGGTTCTATCGCGAGAACGAGTCGCTCGCTTTCCACCGCGCCCTGCACGGGCTTTTGATCGGCCTCCTGCCTACTGGAGCTTATTACGGAGCCTATGTGTTCGTGGTGTGGCGGGCCTTGGCGGGTGCGCTAAGCGTGGGAGACTTGACGCTGATTGTGGGCGCTTTCTCGCGGGCGCGCAACACCATGGAGAGCTTACTGACAAGCCTGGCCGGCGTCGCGGAACAGGCATTATTTTTGAAAGATTTATTCGACTTCTTTGAAACCACTCCTTCCATTGTTTCGCTGCCTGATGCTCTGCCCGCCCCGCGCCCCATTCAGGATGGGTTCGTTTTTGAAAAAGTCTCATTCGCTTATCCCGACAGTGACCGCGCGACTCTCTGCGGAGTTAGCTTTCGGTTCGAGCCGGGCGAACGCATCGCGCTGGTGGGTGAAAACGGCGCGGGCAAGACGACCTTAATCAAGCTGATGGCCAGGCTCTACGACCCGACTGAGGGGCGAATCCTGCTGGACGGCGTGGACCTTCGGGAATATAGCGTTGAAGATCTTCGTCACGAGATCGGAGTAATTTTTCAGGATTACATGCGATATGACATGTTAGCTTCTGAAAACATTGGAGTTGGCCGTATCGAAGAGCTTCTCGAAGAGGACCGGATCGTAAAATCGGCCGAAAAGAGTCTGGCAGCCGGCGTAGTCGAGAGCCTGCCGAACCGATACCGGCAGATGCTCGGGCGACGGTTTGAAGGCGGCGCCGATCTATCAACTGGTCAATGGCAAAAGGTCGCCCTGGCGCGCGCGTACATGCGCGACGCCCAGATTCTGATTCTCGACGAGCCGACGGCAAGTCTGGATGCTCGCGCCGAGTTCGAAGTTTATCAGCGTTTCGTCGATCTGACTTCCGGAAAGATGGCGATTCTCATCTCACACCGGTTTTCAACAGTCCGAATGGCGGACCGGATTTTTGTATTGGCCGACGGCCGGATCGCGGAAGAGGGGACGCACCAGCAGCTCGTGGCGCTCGGCGGCCAGTATGCGGAACTGTTCGAAATGCAGGCCGCAGGTTATCGCTAGGGCATCGGAATGGCTGTCCATGGATATCCCGCCCTACAGCTTTTCCAGAACGAATCCATGGCGCTGAATATCAGTGAAATACGTGATGGCTTTATGGCCGTGCCGCTCGAATACTTCAGTAAACAAGTTTGTAATGTATTCTTGGCCTCGTTCGAAAAAAACCAGAACTGACGGGCCTGCTCCGCTCAGAGAACAGCCGAGCAAACCTGGCGCGCGCAAGGCTAGCATCTCGTCAAAGCCTGGAATGAGTGGCGCCCGATACGGTTGATGCAGCCGGTCTTCGAGCGCGGCAGAGAACGACTCTGTGCTGCCAGTGAACAGCGCGGCAATCAGAAGCGCGGATCGCTGCACATTGAAGACGACGTCTTCGCGGCAGTATGTACGCGGCAGAACTGCCCGGGCTTCAACAGTTGGCAGAGCGAAGTCCGGTACGATCACAGCCACTTCGTAGCTGGCCGGCACGTCGACGCGAACCGCATGCGTAACCCCTGTACTGTCCATTGAGGCAGCAACCACGGAGCCGAGCACGCAGGCAGCGACGTTATCCGGATGTCCCTCGATCTTTGCCGCTTCGTCGAGAATCCGGCGTCTGGTCCAGTTGAGATCAAGCAGCTGACTGGCGATAACGACTCCCGCCGTGAGCGCTGAAGCGCTCGATCCTAGCCCTTTGCCGACGGGAATCTCATTCTCGATTGCGAGTGAAACTGGCGGCATCTCCCTCATTGCGTCGGCTGCAACAATCTGGGCGGTCTGCCAGATCAGGTTGGACGAGTCTGTCGGGATGCATGCCGAGTCGATGCCGCGCGTTTCAATTGACAGCCGGGCGGAGAGGCTAAAGGTGCAAGTGAGATGAAGATTCAGAGCGAGGCCAAGCGCGTCAAATCCGGGGCCGAGATTGGCACTCGATGCGGGGACGCGCAGACGCCAGCTCATTGGGAGTTGAGCATTGTTTAATGGACTCCACGCCTAGTCAGTTTCCGGTGCAAAATGCCCAAGACCGCTCCCTCGCGGTCGCGGCTCGGAAGATGCGTACTGATTCGAAGGCTGCGTACCGAGCCGCGCGCGCCAGCAAGCGCTCGCAGCAGCACCCATCTTGCACCGGAAACTAGTTCAAGATTAATTTTCTAATTTTACCCGGCTGCCGCTGCGGCACGCGGCATAAATTCCGAGAACAACTTCGAGAGCCCGACATCCTTCTTCCCCGGTGATGAGCGGATCGCGGCCTTGTTGAATGGCTTCTCCGAAATCGCGAAACTGGCGCTCGAACGACGTCAGGCTGATGGCCATCGGGTCGGAGGATCCGGACGCAACGTTTCGCGCGACCGGAGCCGGATCGGCAGCGTTGGCGGCTTCGTCCGCGAGAACATCCCAAGCGGTGAGCTGATCGCCGGACAGAATTGCCGTGCCCTTTGTCCCGTGGATTTCGATCCTTTCCGTGTAGCCGGGCCAAAATGCCGTCGAAGCTTGAATGACTCCCGTTGCGCCTGAAGCATATTCAAGCAAGCCATTTACAACGTCTTCGGATTCGATCCTGTGCAATGCACCGAGTTGCCAAACTCCCTGAACAGCCGCGATCGATCCGATTAAGTAAAGAAGCACATCCACCTGGTGAATGGCCTGATTGATGAGAGCGCCACCGCCTTCGGTGTGCCAGCTGCCCTTGATCGGTCGGGAATAATATTCGTCGCTTCGGAACCACTTCACATATGCGTCAGCTTCGAGCAGTTTGCCAAGCCGGCCCGCCGGAATGGCCCGTTTCAGAAACATGGTCGAGTCATCGAAGCGATGCTGACTTGCCACGCCAAGCAGGATTCCCGCGCTTCGAGCGATTGCCACCATCTTTCTCGCGGTTTCAAGGTTCGTGGCAATCGGCTTTTGAATCTGGATATGGCGGCGCTGTTCGGCGCAGATTTCGAGGGGCTCGAGTCGAAAGTCGGGGAACGTGCAAACATCGACGAAGTCGAGGCCGGGATAGCGGCAGAGGGCTTTGTAATCGGGAATGAACTCGCAATTCCAGCGCGCGGCGAATTCGCGGCCGCGGCTTTCGGTCTGGTTGGAACAGGCAACCAGTTCATAGCCGATGTTTTTGTATGCCTGGGCGTGCTTATTCGCGATCGCGCCCGTGCCGAGAATGCCAACGCGCATTCCTCTATCTTAGGGAGGCGGCCTGACCACGAATCATCGTGGGCAGCAGAAAGCACGCGAGGTACGGCGAAAAAAGAGGAGTGCGGCACTTCCAATCCGCACTCCAGCACTTCACAGGAGGAGAGCCGAAACACGCTACCGTGTCCCGGCCTCACTTTTATGGACGTATGGAAACGCAATTTGGTCGCCTAAAGTGGAAGCATTGGAATCGATAAGAGCTTTGCCACTCAGCTTATTGACGATTTCGTAGTAGCTTTCCTCTACCGGGACAAGCTGCCATTGCTAATTGTCTTCGCGCTTTCACTCCCGACGAATTCGGCAGACAGTCTGGGCCATCCCAGCACGTAGGGCGATGGGGATCGACTCAGTCGTGGCGTTGCGATGCGATTAGGTCTGATTTCTACAAGACCCAGATGCGGTAGAAGTGCCGGCGGCGCTTTCTTCCTACCGGGCCATCTGTACCTTTGGCTCGGCTAGATAGCCAACGATCGTGTCTTTGCGAACCTCGTTGACGACGATCTCGGCCGGTTGCCGGGATTTGGACAGGTAGAACTGAACGGGTTCGTTGATGGTTCTGTCCTTCTTCTCGACTTTCTTGTCATCGGCCACCACTTCGATGGTGTACCGGTTGTGCTTGGGATCGGCTTTCTTAAGCTGGACCGTGATATCGCCAACCTTTTGCGGCTGTTTGGATTTTGGAACTGTAAATTCAAAGTAGTTCTTTTCGCCGAGTTGCTTCAGCGCATCCAGTTCCTTGGCGTTGGTTGCAATCAGGCTGGTGTGGTTGTCTACGTCACCCGAGACTCGTTTCAGATTAGCAACGGTCTGTTCCAGTTCACTCTTCGTGTTGGTGAGATCGGTTTTGACGTTTCCAACGTCGGTGCTGACATTGGTGAGCTTTGTGGTGGTCACGTCCGCGTTCTGTTTTACGGCGTCAATAGCCTGTTGCTGCCTCTGCTGCTCGGTTTGAACTTGTTGTTGCAGCAAATCGACTTTGCGCTGCGCGTCGATCTTCGCCTGGCCGACGGCCCGATCCGCCGCGAGGCGCTGGTGTTCGAGGGCTTCCTGGAGCGTTTGAACGCGCTTTGACGCCTGTTGAACAGAGGCGGACGATTCAATTCGGATCTGCTCGACGGTAGCCGAAAGGTCGGAGCTGAGTTTCGACATCTCAGCTTTCGTATCGCCGCGTAGATGCTCCAGTTGCACATACAGGAACACGTTAAAGATGACGAGCAGCGCAAACCCGCCGATCAGCAGCGGCGTTCTCCAGTTAGGAGCCTGTGGAGGAGGGATGATATAGGTCGGCTGCTGGGGTGTGGTGCTCATAGAAGGTGATGATACTCCTCGAATGCGTCTTTGCGCTGCGTTAGTTTCGCCATTTTATTCAGTACTAAAGACGTACCGGATGAAATTGCTGTTTCACCGGCGAGCTTTCTTTAGCGTGCTGAAGTTACAAAATCCGCTTAATCTATATTCCCACGCCTTCCCGCTTCCGATTCTCGCGAATGCCTAGCATATCCTGATTGGGTTCGCCGTCGCACTCAACTTCGAGAACCGTTACCAGAGGATCGGGCGAATTCGCCGGGAGACCCAGGAACTGGACGCGAAAGTCTTCTTGGTGGAAATCGACGGTTTGTCCGCTCGGATGGAGCTTGGCCGACAACACTTTATTCGTCAGCCCTCCAATCGACACCGTCTGCCCCGGCCAGAAATGGACGTGTACATAGAGCTTGTTTCCTGTCCGGGTAAAGTTCGCCAGCTGGGAATGGGCTACTTTGCAGAGCTGTGCCTCGTGAATGACGGGCGCGTGTTGATCCATCCATCGGCCAGCATTTGTGAGGATTTCCACTGACTCGTCAGGGATGGACCCGTCGCCCTTAGGCCCGATATTCAAAAGGTAGTTGCCATAGCCGCGAGCGCAAGTGACTAAATTCCGAACGATGGTTTTAGGCGATTTCCAATCGTCATCCGCCGCCTGGTAACCCCAGCTGTCGTTCATCGTCATGCACGATTCCCATGGTTCGGCGAAAGCCTGAATGTGTTGTTCGGGCGTGGTGAAATCTTCGGGGATCTTAGCGCGGTTATTAATCAGAATATCCGGTTGAAGCTCGCGCACCATTTTATTCATCTTGACGGATTCCCAGCCCTCCGCCGTGAGGGGCCATGCCACGTCGTACCATAGGATGTCCAGCTTACCGTAGTTGGTGCAAAGTTCGCGCACAAGGCCATGTGTGTAATCGACGAAGCGGCGGCGGGCGGCTTCGTCAGTGGCACACCGGGCGCCGTCGGGATGGTGCCAATCCATGAGCGAATAATAGAACCCGACGTGCATGCCTTCTGCACGAGCTGCCTCATAATACTCACGCACAAGATCGCGGCCGGCGGCCTGCTTGGGCGCGCAATAGTTTGTTAGCTTTGTTTCGAAGTTGCAAAAGCCCTCGTGGTGCTTCGTGGTCATCACCATATACTTCATGCCCGCCTGCTTGGCCAACTTAGCCCAGGCTTGCGCAGCGTAAGGTTTCGGGTTGAATGCCTTGGCCAATTGCTGGTACTCGGCGACGGGTATGCCTTCCTCCTCCATGGCCCATTCGTGACGCCCCAGAACACTATACAGACCGAAATGTACGAACATGCCGAATCTCGCTTCGTGCCACCATTGCATACGGCGGTCGCGGTCGGCCGGCGTAGATGTGGTGGGACCTGCTTGCTCGGCCTGTGCGAAGAGATGAACGGGCGCCAGATTAGAGGCAGCCGCTGCGCCAACGGCTCCGAGAAGGCTACGCCGGGAAAAACGAGGAGTAGAGAGCATGCAGAATGTTGTATCACTTTATCGTTGAAGTAAATATTTTTCTGCAAAATCCCAAGATCAGGTACAATTCACATCCGGAGGGACTTCGCTTTGGACCGTGGGAAACTGCTCGCGCGCGGAGTTGTACACTTTGTTGCTGCATCAGCCTTTGCGGCATTGCTCCACGCACAATCGCCGGCGAAAGTCGATTTTTCGAAGTTGGTCGTGGTCGGCGACTCACTCGCGGCCGGCGTGGAGAATGGTTCGCTGGTCGATTTTCAGCAGGAGCACGGCTTTGCAAAAGTAATAGCCCGGCAACTGCGCGTTCCGTTGTCGCTGCCGCTCGTACCGTATCCAGGCGCTCCCAATACTCTCGACCTGGTGAGCGCGCAATTTCCGCCGGTTGTGCAGCCGGTCCCCGGAAGTTTAGTGTTCCCGCGACTGAACCCGTTTGAAGAAGTGACCGACGTCGCAGTTCCCCTTCAAACTCTCTCCGACGCGCTAAACCGGAAACCCGGCCGGAATCTCAACTCGACCGACGAAACCCAACTAGCAACGGATATAGTTTTGGGCTTTCCCTGCCCCATCCTGCTTCCTTGCAGCGCGCGAACTCAAGTTCAAGAAGCCGTGGCTCTTAGGCCCACAGCCATCGTCATCGATATTGGAAATAACGATATCCTTGGCCCTGTCACATCGGGGCAGCTCGCTTCGCTTCTTTCGTCTCCGACAGCCGAGGCGGCCTTTTTC
>JBAUZG010000455.1:0-22004 GCA_049585195.1 Bryobacteraceae bacterium
GCCTCCTTCTTCACCGCAGGCGCTTTGGCCGCTGCCTTCTTTGGCGCGGCTTTCTTAGCCGGAGCCTCTTGGGGCTTGCGGTCCTTTTCTCCCTCGGCCTTCGGGCCGGGAACTTCGGCCGGCTTAGGCGCCTCCACGGCGGGCGGCGGGGTTACAGGCTTACCCGGCTTCTCATCCTCCTCCTCATCCTCGTCGTCATACTCGCCCTTATCTGACTCGAACTCGACATGCTCATCCTCGTAATCGAAATCGTCGTCTTCTTCCTCTGCAAAAAGCCTGTACTCAAGACTCATGCGCAGCTCCTTTGAAAACTAAACAGGTGCATCAAACGTAATCATGATGCGAGAAAGCAAAATGATTTCACAACGTCTGACGATGCGCAAGAGGGTAACGTGTCGAAAGAAGCGTGAGACTTAAAATTTGAGGGCTAAGTTAACGATGAAGGCTGGCAGTTCTTACGGCCGCGCGGCGATGAAGAATATTCGAGGAAACATGAGGCAGAGCAGGTTTCGTGTTGTGCCGCGTCGCATTCGAACGCGATACAGCGGCGGAAACTCCAGCAATATGGGCTCTCGAAGCGCGCCGGCCGCGTGTCGGCGAAGGACTCGCAGGCGGGTGATAGACGGCCGGAATCAGCAGAGTGTCGCCCGCATCGAGCGAATCCGACCCGCTATTCACAGCCACGATACGATCGGCGCCCACATGATATTGCCGAGCGATGGTCTGCAGAGTTTCACCTGCAGCAACGTGGTGCAGCCGCCAGGCGTTCCTGTTAGCGGAGGGTACGGATTCAAGAGCGGTCAGCGTCGACTCCCCGGTGCCCTTCGGTACGTGGAGACTATAGCCCGCAGGAGCCAGACTGCTGAGCAAGGAGGGATTCAGCTCGCGAACGAGGGAAACCGGCTGCTGGGCTGCGTCTGCAATCAAAGCGACGTTAGTGGTCGCGCCCAGGTGCACGGTATCTAACTCGAGCGGGCCATCTTCCTCGATGTCATCCAGGCCATAGTCTTTTGGATTTTTAGCCATGATAGTCATCGCTAGGATAATCGGCACGTAGTTCGCTGTTTCCTTCGGAAGCGCATGCAACTCGAGCAGCTTCCAATAATCGGCATATCCGGTACGCTCTACCGCACGGTCCACATTGCCGGCGCCGCAGTTGTATGCAGCCATGGCAAGGTACCAGTCGCCATATCGCTGATACAGGTCCTTCAGCAGCCTGGCGGCCGCCCGGGTGGCTTTCTCGGGATCGAACCGGTCGTCGACTGACGAATCGCGGACGAGCGCATAGAGTTGCCCTGTGCCTGCGATAAACTGCCACATGCCCATCGCATGGGCTCTAGAAATGGCCCGAGGCAAGAACCCTGACTCGGCTTGCGCCAAATAAATCAGCTCCTCTGGGGCGCCCTCCTCCGCCAGAATGCGCTCAATCATTGGTTTGTAGCGTCCCGCTCGCCGGAACCCGCTTAAGAGTACCTTGCGCCCGTGATCGGTTGAAAAATAGTGAATGTAGGCGAGGACAGGATCGGAGAGTTCAAGCGGGATAGCGGAAGCGGTCTGCTTAAGCTCGAAGTTCACCTTCGGCAGCAGCGATTCATCGACCGGAAACGTCATGTCCCGAAGCTGGTCGATAGGTGCTTGATCGAAGGCCAGATCGTCACTCGTCTGACCGGCCCCGAGCTTCTCGATATCGAACCGGTAGATCAGATCGCTGACCTCGTCGAGCTTCCGTTCTATGCGGTGCCGGTCGGGCAGGTTCTCGGGAGCATTTAGTAGCGCATCTACCGCCAGATCGAACTCGCGCCGGGCGCCCGGGAGATCCCCTTTAAAGTAGAGTTGTTTCCCTAACGCCAGATGCTGGTCAGCTTTTGCAATGCGGCCGTCTGCTTCCGCCGTATGCACATCCTCGGGTCTCGATGAGGCGAATGTATTCGAGTAGCCTTCCGGAGCGCCAGCGGCCGCGCCCTCTGCCGAAAACGCCTTTCCAGTCCATCCAGATACTACGGTTGTCAGGCAAATCAACAGGATGCGTGCCGTAGCGGATCGGTCTTGGGGCATCGTTTGAAGTATAAGCTGCGATTATGGCCTTAGAAGCACAGTTACAGAACCCTTACTCTACCTGATGTAGCCACCGAGGTCAAGAGAGGGAGATTACAGCTTCCAGGAATCATAGTAGGAATCCCAAAAGTGATATCTCCAGATAAACCAGAAGCGTGGCTCGCCAAAACCCCTTCCGAGCCGTCAAGTTCGAGCCAATTCAGCCGATATATAGACCAGGACCATGCCGCGACCAAAAATTCACGGGAAAACCTTGGCACGAGGAACCCGGCGGCCTGCACCCGCAGGGGCGGCTAATCTAGATCTTTTCAGGAATTTCCTAGCGCGTCGGAACGGGCTGAAGCGCGCGGCTGTCGACAATGCGATCAATCATTCCGTATTCCAGAGCGTTGTCCGGCTCCATGATGTAGTCCCGGTCCACGTCGCGGGCTATTTTGTCGACCGGCTGGCCAGTCGCATCAGCCAGAATCTCATTGAGAGATTGACGCATTCGAAGAATTTCGCGGGCGTAAATATCGATATCAGCGGCCTGTCCGGCGAGACCGCTCATCGAGGGCTGGTGAATCAGAATTCGCGAGTGCGGAAGGCTGAAGCGCTTACCTTTGGTTCCGCAAGCGAGCAGCACGGCACCCATGGAAGCGGCTTGGCCCACGCAGTAGGTCACAATATCGGGCTCGACCAGGCGCATGGTGTCGAGAATTGCCAGTCCGGCCGTGATCGAGCCCCCTGGAGAATTGATATAGAGCGAAATATCTCGTTCCGGGTCTTCCGCCGCCAAGAACAGCATCTGGGCAATGATCAGGTTTGCCACATTGTCATCGATCGGTGTGCCCAGAAAGATGATGTTCTCCTTGAGCAGGCGCGAATAGATATCGTAAGCGCGTTCCCCTCGCGATGTTTGCTCGACTACCATTGGCACAAGAACCGAGTTGTTCATCACACACTCCTTTCGCTCGCTTCTGGCGAGCAACTCACAAGCGCAAAGGGCGCAGTCCAGCCCGTCTTGCGCGTATCCGTCAAAGACGCAAAGGGCGCAGTCCAGCCCGTCTTGCGCGTATCTGTCAAAGACGCAAAGGGCGCAGTCCAGCCCGTCTTGCGCGTACGTCTCAAAAGAAAAAGCGGTGCAAATCTCATGATAAGAGGTCACCTGTTGGGCAGCTTGCGGAAATATGCGGCAATTTCCCGGGCTATTGACGACTTTTCCATCTACGCTCATAGTATAGGAAGGATTTTCAACCCGTCCGTTCGCAAAATGACGACACCCCATCTTTCGCGCAGTAGGGGGATCAGCGGCAGATCGAATTGTATGTTTGGCGAATACAGCCCGGCAGCTTGCAGGACGGTGCAATTCTAAATGAAAGTTCTGATTGCAGACGACAGTGCGATGTCGCGCGTACTTCTGCGTAGCACTCTCGAACGTTGGGGCTATGAAGTCGTGGTTGCCGAAGACGGCGAACAAGCCTGGAGCGTCTTATCGGGCGAGGATTCTCCTCCACTCGCCATATTGGATTGGGTCATGCCAGGGCTGACCGGCATCGAAGTCTGCCGCAAAGTAAGGAAGACTGCTCGGGAGCCATACACGTATATTCTCCTGCTGACCTCGAAGAATACGAAAGAAGAAACAGTGGAAGGGATGGAATCGGGAGCCGACGATTATATCGTGAAACCCTTCCATGAACACGAGTTGCAAGTTCGTCTCCGGGCCGGGAAGCGAATTATCGATCTTCAGGTCAACCTGATGAACGCGCGCGAGGAACTGCGCGAAAGAGCTGAGAAGGACTTGTTGACCATGCTTCCCAACCGGTCGGCGATTCATACAGTTCTCGAATCGGAGATCGCACGGTGCCGTCGCGACCAACGATCGGTGGGTATTGTTTTGCTTGATCTGGATCATTTCAAGCGGGTGAACGATACCTATGGGCATCTGGCCGGCGATGCCGTGTTACGAGAAACCGCGCATCGATTTCGAACACACATGCGGCCCTACGATCAAATAGGGCGCTACGGCGGCGAAGAATTTTTGGTCGTTCTGCCGAACTGCGATCTCGAGCAGGCGTACCATCAAGCCGACCGAATGCGGATGATTCTCGAGCAAAAACCGATGTTTGTCGATGGCCGGCAGTTGCAAGTCACGGCGAGTTTTGGCGTGACTATTTCGGACCGCTTCGAGCGGCCGATCGAAACGTATATCCGGGCCGCCGACGAGGCGCTTTATATTGCAAAGAGCAGGGGTCGGAACTGCGTAGCAAGCCTCTTAGTGGAACAAGCGAGTAACAACGATTCATTCAAGACCGCCGGACTCGCACTGCGCGACTCGCTGGATGTTGAACAGCCGGAAGCCGTGAACCAACATTGAAGAGTTTTTAATACGGACCACGCCCTCAAGTTATCAGGCGCCTACGCTTGTCTGAGCTGCCTCGCTACGATCCGTGCCGCGCGCTGGCTAATGAGATCGGCGACTTTGCTCAAGAGACCGGGAAGATCCTCTGGCTCGATGAAGACGGGCCGCTTCACATTCAATTTTTTGTTCTGGTACGTAGTAACCAAAGCAGTTGCCGGTTTGTAATCCATCAACCGGGCATGTGCGAGCACTTTAAGCCCCGCTTCCGGAGATTCCATTCGCAAGTCGCTGAGCACAAGCTCATATTGCCGCTCGTCCAACTTACCGACCGCTTCCGCCGCGGATGCAGCCGCGTCCACCGAATAGCCGCCCGCTTCCAAGACGGTTTTCAGCGTTAGACGCGACGACACGTTCCCATCGACTAGTAAGACGCGGGCTAGTTCCAGCTCTTTCGAGGGCTTTTTCCGGCCGTTGACTGCCATTTTGCGTTCGATCCGACTTCAGTTTAAACGAAACTTGCCAGTTTCGTACATAAAAATCTTCAGCTAGGCTTTTATATGCGTTGGGCGACGCCGCCGGCGCCAGGGCCAGGAAACCCTTGGGCGGGTTAAGAATATTGCGCGGCCGCGTTGCCTATGAACCGAAGACGCGGGCGAAAATGTTGTCGACGTGACGAAGCTGGCGTGCGAGCGAGAAGGTTTCGTCCAGAGCGGCGTTGCTGAGATACTGCCTGATCACTGGGTCCGCCACAATCGCCGCCTGGAAATCGCCTCCGCTCTCCCAGGCGCGCATTGCGTGGTCCTGCACCACTCGGTACGCCTCTTCCCGCAACATGCCTGCGGCTGAAAGGTCGAGCAGAAGCTGGCCGGAAAAGATTAACCCGCGAGTTAAATCGACGTTCGCGCGCATACGGGAGGTATCGACACGCAGGCCAGAAATCAGCCAGACCGCCTTGGAAAGAAGATAGTCGATCAAGATCGTCGAGTCGGGTAGAATGATCCGCTCAACGGAAGAGTGAGAGATATCGCGCTCGTGCCATAGAGCGACATCTTCAAAAGCTGGTTGGGCGTCGGCGCGCACCAGCCGCGCCAGGCCGCAGATCTGCTCCGAAATCACCGGATTGCGTTTGTGCGGCATGGCGGAACTGCCTTTTTGCCCGGCGGCAAACGGTTCCTCTGCTTCACGCACTTCGGTTCGTTGCAGGTGGCGTATCTCGAGCGCGATTTTCTCGAGCGTGGCGGCAATACAGGCCAGCGTCGCGACGTAATGCGCATGGAGGTCGCGCGAAAGGACCTGAGACGTGATCGGAGCTGCTTTCAAATGCAACCGCGCGCAGATCTTTTCTTCCGCTTCGAGTCCAATGTGCGCGAAGGTGCCGACCGCGCCGGAAATCTTTCCTAAGCGGATCTCTTCGGCAGCCGACTGGAATCTGCGGCGATGACGCCCTATCTCGTCCCACCAGACGGCCAGCTTCAGTCCGAAGGTGATGGGCTCCGCGTGAATGCCATGAGTGCGCCCGATCTGGACCGCGTCTTTATACCTGAAAGCTGCAGCGCGTAAAGCATCCGAAAGATCGTCGAGACCTTTCGAAATGATGATGGACGCCGCGCGAATCTGCAAAGCTTGGGCGGTATCGACGACATCATTCGATGTAAGCCCGTAATGAAGCCAGCGTGAAGCTTCGCCCGCGCCTTGGCGCTTCATCGTCTCCGCCACGGCGGTTGTGAACGCAATGACGTCATGGCGGACTTCGCGCTCAATCTCCTGAATGCGCCCCACATCGAACCCGGCATACTGGCGTAAGGCGCACGCGGCCTCCGTTGGCACCTCGCCTAGTTCGGCGAGCGCTTCGGAAGCCGCTAATTCTACCTCCAGCCAGCAGCGATATTTGTTCTCAACGGACCAGACAGCGCCCATTTCCGGGCGCGTATAGCGAGCGATCATGCGTGAAATTCGATTGTGGCATGGAGGGCGAGCTATGGCGGCAAAAGCTGAGAGCTGAACGCTGATGGCTGAAACCTCGTCGCCAGAGATTTCAAGTATTCCGAAAAAGATTCAGTACAGAAACACTTCCGACTGGACACCGGGCTCAGCGACCACGAGTTTGGTGAACAGTGCCCTGCCATAGAGGGCTTTGGCGGCCGACTGGCGCACCAGTTCAGGATGATTGTTGTGCTCGCTCAAATGGCCAAGGATGAGAGTCGAGACGGTGCCATCCAGATCGTCGCGAATGAAATCAGCTACTACTTCGTTGGACAAGTGGCCGCGCCGGCCCATCACACGCTGCTTCACCGACCAGGGGTATGGGCCATCCTTCAACATACCCAGATCGTGATTCGATTCGAGCAGAAGCAGGTCGGCGGAGCGGAGATGGACCTTGATGGAATCCGGCATGTAGCCCAGATCAGTGACAACGCCGATGCGAACTCCCTCTGCCCGCAGAATGTAGCCAACCGGATCGATCGCGTCATGGGGAATGGTGAAGCTTCGAACCTCGAGCTCGCCCACGCCGAAGCAGCGGCCCGCCTGAAATTTTTCGAGACGCGCCTCCGATTCGCCCCAATCGATCATCGGCACCGTTCGCTCGGTGAGGAAGACCGGAATGTTCAGCTTATTGGCCATCGAAACCAGTCCGCTGGTATGGTCGGAGTGCTCGTGCGTCACAAGAATCGCGTCTAGCGATTCAACACATTCGCCAATGGCGGCCAGCCGCTTTGTGATCTCGCGCCGGCTTAAGCCGGCATCGACCAGCACACGCGTCCGGCTAGCTCCAATAAAAACACAATTGCCGGAACTGCTGCTTGCGAGAACGCAGACCTTAACGATTTCTCCACCTCTTCATTTTCTTAACTGCCCACAACGGCAAAACCCGGCCTGTGCGCTTTCATTCGTTATACCACCGGCCAAAACAAAATTGCCTACAAATGTTGCTTATCGGCGGGAGCGGACGAAACCTAAAAGTACTATGAGGTTGTCAGTACGCTTTTCTTTTCTGAGCCGCCTATGAGCGACGACGAGATTGTCTGTTACCTCGAAGACAACGGATACCCGGAGCATATTGTCCGCGGCGGCCGCTCCGGGTTGATCCGCCGGTGGTCTGAATTTGCCGCCGAAGTCGAGCAGGGCTACCGCTACTGCCTCGATGAATACCGGCACGACCTCGATCTACGAGGCGCCATCGCGACCGCGGGCCTTGATCACGAGCCCGAGGTGCAGCAAGCCGACGAACGCCTGCGAGCGCTGTTGACCGGAACGGACGAAAGAGTGTGGGAGAGTTTTTCCGGCGACGCTTTCTGGGATTTCGGCTATCCGCGCAACGCGAGCGGCCTCCTGCTACGCGATCTGAGAGCTGCTGGATTCGCAGTGTCGAAAGAGTAGCGGATGCATGCGGCTCGCTTTGATCCTGTTATTTTTGATCGCGATCGCCGCAAACACTGCCCCAGCCGCCATCCGCTTTGACGATTTCACATCCACGCAAGGTCTCAACCTGGTAGGCGGCGCCGCGATCTCTGGTAAGGTTGTGCGCGTCACTCGAGCGCAGCCCAATCAATCGGGTGCTGTTTGGTTGGCCGACAAGCAAAAGGTGGCGTCCGGTTGAGACCGGATTCCAATTTCAACTGACGCACCGATTCGGCGTTTGCAAGGGCGCCGACGGGTTCGCGTTCGTCTTGCAGAATGCAGGCCCATCGGCGCTGGGCGGCCGAGGCATGGCTGGAGGCTTCGGAGTTACCGACCCCACCAACCCCCGCCACGCAGGCATTCCGTGGAGCATCGCCGTGTTCTTCGATACCTGCCGCAACCCGGAAGAAGGAGATCCTTCCTCGAATTACATCGCGATATGCACGGCGGGCCGGCCCGCTGAAATGATCTGGCCCGCCAAGCGCCTCGCGTTCACGCCGAATCTGAGCGTTCGTTTGAAGGATCGCAGGGTACACACTGCGCGCATCGTCTTCGAGCCGCCCGTCTTGTCGGTTTATTTGGACGGGTCCGCAGGTCCTGTTTTGAAAACTGTGGTGGATCTGTCGATCGTAATGGACCGGCAAGGCCGCGCCTGGGTTGGATTCACTGCGTCAACTGGCTGGGGATGGCAGAATCACGATATTCTCAACTGGCCTTTCGACCAAGCGGCTGTCTCGTCAAGCGTCGCCATGGTGTCCTCCGACATCACCTTTTCGATGTCAGCATGCCTCCCCAATCGCAATCTCTGTACCCCCGAGCGGGCTATCGCCGAGCGCAGCGACAGGGGTTATCACATCGTTCTGCCCGCCAATCTCGAATGGGGCGCGAGTATTCCTAATTCGTCGGGGCGGCCTGTAGCGCTGACCAATGCTCACGGCATCGTGTGTTGGGATTTCCAAGCGCGAGGCTCAGGAGGGTGCAGCGGCCCTTCCGGGAACGGCGCGCGCGCAGGCACAGGTTTTTTGGGGGAAGACTTACCCGCTGGGGCCTTGACTGTCAAGACCCACGCCGGCCGCATCTGGTTTTCTGTGAACGGCCGTCATGACAGTTTCGACGATAATCAGGGCTTTTACGAATTTGACGTCGAACTTAGATGAATAGCTGCACAAAAACTTCGTGCACGCGCTATTTCTCTACCCTGTGCTTCAACCGCTCCAGTTCCTCGCGGCATTGTGCTGCATCGGGCGCAAGCCTGCACGCAGCCTCCATATTCCCAATCGCTTCCTGCAGGCGGCCCAAATGCTCGTTCGCAAGACCCAGTTCATAATGCGCCTGGTAGTCCCCGGGTGCAGCTCGAATCACTTGCTCAAAATTCAATCGCGCTTGTCGATAGTCTCGCAATTCAAGGTAGGAAGCCGCCAGATCGCGGCGCACCAAGAGGTTATGCGGGTCGCGGGCAAGAACTTGTTCGAGAATCGGAATCGCGCGGTCGTAGCGGCCATCGTAGACATTGAGCATGGCTTGCCTGTAGAGCCGATACTCTGGTAGACGGTCTTTTGGATCGGGACCTGCGCTGTTCAGCTTCGTTTCCGCGCCGTGCGAGAGATAACCGAGCGACCCGAGTAGCGCCTGCGTTTGGGGCGTGGATGTGTTCGAAGCTGTGGTCGGCGCGGCAGGATAGCGGGCCAAAATTTTGGCAAGCTGGGCGTGAAGCGATTGCGCTTTTCGAGGATCTTTCTGGATCAGATTCGAGCGCTCGTTCGGATCGTTGGCGAGGTTGTATAGCTCGGGTTTGGGGGCTTCGATGTATTTGTAGCCGTCAATTCGGATGCTTCGAAGTGGCGACCAACCGAACGCATCGTGCGTGTGGAGAGTTTCGCTGTAGACCGTGTGACTGCGGACATTAGTCTCCGAGAGAGCTGCCGGAAGCAGACTGCGTCCTTCAAACGAAGCAACAGATGGCAAACGCAAAAAGTCGAGAATCGTTGGCGCAACATCGATCAGTCCCGCAGGCTCCGAGACGCGTGCCTGATGTGGACCGGAGCCGTTCGGCCAATGAATCAGCAACGGAACCCACAACGTACTCTCATAAATGAAATAGCCATGGCTCTCTTCCCCATGTTCGTCCAAGCCCTCGCCATGGTCCGACAAAACAATGACTAGCGAGCGGTCCCACCATCCATTCTTCTGAAGCTTCTGGCGAAACTCGCCCATCAGACGATCAACGTATTTGAGTTCGGCATCGTAACCCGAGATGCCTTGCTCGCGGTAGACGCGCTCCGGGATGCGATAGGGCTCATGCAGGTCGAACAAGTGCACGAAGGCGAATGCAGGTTGACTACGGTGATCCTGAAGCCACTCCTCGGCAGCATGGATTACTAACGCCCCGTCCCGCCGTTCCCTCGCTGAAAACGGGTTGCGCGAAAGCCCCCCGAACATCATCTCGCCTGAAATGGGCGAAAAGGCCTCGAAGTTGAAGGGGCTATCGTATTCGTCGAAGCCTTGATCGAGCCCCATCTCGCGTTCGAGGAAGACGCTGCCAATGAACGCACCGGTTCGATAGCCATGCGACCGTAGCACGGAGGCAAGCGTAACGACGCCCGCGGGAACACGCTCCGCATTCTCCTCAGTCCGGGTTTGAAACGGGTACGTGGAAGTAAACAGGACAGTGTGCGATGGCAATGTCAAAGGAATCTGAGAATCGATCGCTGTAAACAGCGTTCCGCCTTCGGCGTACGAATCGATGTTTGGCGTCGCGAGCTTTCGATAGCCATAGGAGCTCAGATGATCGGCGCGAAGCGTGTCAATCGAGATCAGGATGACCGGAGTTTTTGGCGCGATGGCGGCCGCCCCGGCAAGGTGGGAACCGGCACCGAAAAAAACTGCCGTGAATGCAATTGGCGCCGCTCTCATTACCAGCCGCTTCAGAGGGCTGAAAGCCATTGCCGAGATGCATGAAACAATCAGGAACCAGGCGAGCCAGGGGAAACCGAGAACCGTCGCGCGGGGATAGCGCACCCCAATCCAGCGAATATCGCGATCGCGAAAGGGGAGTTCAGCGGGATCGGCAAGAAATCCTGCAATCGAACCCTGGCGTACCGCCGCTGCGCAGCGGAATCCGGAGCCCGCGGTTACACTCTTTGTGAGGCTGCGCCCATCGCGTAAAACTGTCAATTGGCCGATGAAGCGGCGGATCGGCCGGATGCGCCAGCTCACTTGCTTCGACGCGAGCGCTCGTACGCCCTCTGTCTCAACTTCGATCGCCTCAGGAGCGCGGAGGGCAATTGCCGGAAGACCAGTTAGTCGATTGAGTTGCACAGTGACAATCGCGGGTTTCGCGAGCGCGAGCGGCGCGTGAGAGAAGCAGGAGTTCAATAGAACAAACAGAAAAAAGTAAGGTACCGCGAGAATCAAAATGGGGCGAAGACATAAACGAAGCAGCCGAAGATTTTGGCCAATAAGATCGCGCTGGGCGCGCAGCACGATGAGAGGTTCGTCCACAAAGAGCTGGAACTCGAGCAGATGAGCGATGATTCGGTTAATGGTCTGCTTCATTTGAACTCGATCGGAGAACCGGCGAAAGACTGCGGCTGTGACGATTCCTGAGAAGATGCTCAGAGTCAATAGCGCCGCGGCGGCCGGCCAACCGAGATCGGCCGCTGTCAATCGATGTAACCCAATCCCTTCAATTTTTTGATGACATCCTCCTTCGATTGGCCTTCTTCAAACTGCGCTAGCTCTTTTTCGATCGCATGTTCGATGAATTCTTCGAGCGAACTGTAGCCCATTTTGTTCGCCGCATACCGCGCGCGCTGGCATAGTAGTTTGTTCAGTTTCACCGCCGTTTTTGAATTCATGTTTCACCCTAGAAAATGGTACGCCCCGGCATCGTGGCTGGCTCGGGAATGCCGTACAAAGAAAGAATCGACGGCGCGAGATCCTTTAGCGACCAGCGGCCGGCCTTGATTGGCCGGGATGTAAACAGAACACCGGGAACGTCGGCTGGATTGATACAGTGATCGGCAATCCAGGCATCGTTGTTTTCTTCGATCGTGTTTTCGGGCGTTTCGCCGAGCGCCGTCTGCCACGATGCCCGATACCCGCGCGCATAGCCGGCAATCAGGTCGGGCGCAACACGAGAGTTGACGACAGCTGGGTGCGTTGGCGTGATCACTTCGAAAACCACGCGCCCATTCTCCGGATCGCGGAATGCGCAGAGCTGATTCGCAAGCGCCTCGAGCAGCGCGTCGCGTTCCTGTTCGTCGTGCACAATTCCGTGAGCCTCGCGGCCCGCCACGTTCAGATACAGGCCGTTCAAGCCTAAGGCATAGGCCTTTGTGTGCCGCCAGTCGATATCAGCCAGTGTGCCAGTATTGATTCCCGATCCCGCCCCTTTGAGCGCGAGGTATCCGTTCTCATGTAGCCACGTATTCAGATTGACGGTTCTCTCAAATGAGCTGAAGCCATGATCGGACATGACGATCAGGTCGGACGCGCGGAAGCGCTGTGCGGCCTCTCCGATACAGTTGTCGATAGCGCGATACACATCGAGCAGGTTCGCTTCATACTTGCCCCAGAGTATGTGCGAATTCTGATCGACCGAAGAAAAATAAAAAAACAGGAAACCGCTGTTGAAATGTTCGAGCGAATAGTGAAAGAGCCGGCGCTCGTCTTCGAGCACGAGGCGGCTTTGCGATAGAAATTCGTCCAAATCGAACACGCCTTGCCGGAGCGCGGAAGTATCCTCGGGTATGCCAAGCGTAAAGTAAGGCCCGATCTCCTCTGCCAGCGCGCGGCTGAACGAAGCGGGCGCTGAAATCGGAAGCCCCGGCGCCGCGGGATCGGCGTTTACGGGCGACACGTACAGCTCAAATTGAGGGTGCAGCTGCTTGGCATAGACGCGAACCATGCCGCGAACATTCGCCACATGCGGAATCAGCTCAAAATCGGCAGCCATCCAATCCGACCATTCGCCTTGCCTCACGATCGCGACGTCGGAGCCGCTGGTGAGCCGGGCAAGCGGGCGCTCGGGATCGACGTCAACCTGCAAATCGGCTTGCGTGACTCGGTGGTCTTTGCGCAGCGAATCGGGAGGCCCGTCAATTTTGAGAGAAATGTGACCGTCGCGCAAGGCTACGCGGTTGATAACACCTCCCGACACGGGTCTTGTGATTTCATCCGGGTCGTCGGTATAAAAACTGAACGTACCGAGAGTGCCGCGCAAGTCGGGCGTGCCCATTCCGGCGATTTCGTTTCCAGTTTGAACCGGCGGATAGTTTGCCGGTATGCGCATCACCGTTACGGGAATGTCGCTTCCGGCGAGGATCTGCCAGAACGCCTCGCCTTTCATCAGCGAGACAACGCGCGACCGTTCGAGCGGCAGCCGATAGGGACCGAGCGGAATGTTCAGCCGCGGTTCCTCGGTCCGATCAGTCGACAAATACGGTTCAAGCGTTGCCGGGTCGCGGTGGACGAAATCGAAGATGCCAGTTTCATCGGGATCGAGTCCGGTGATGAAGGTTGACCAGGCTACAGGGCTCTGCGGCGGCGTTGTCGTCGCGAGGCGCGAAAAGCTGCCTTTGTGCCGCAAGCGATCGAGATTCGGCAGATCGTTCCAGTGGCGCTCGACAAAACCCGGGTCCATGCCATCGACTCCGATTACGATCACCTGCCGGTTTCGCGCGCTACGGGCTTGATGCTGGCAGCTCGCTGCAAACAGAGAGACAAGGGCCACGCACACGAGCCCATACACAGACCGCTTGCTCGCGCGCGCGGCTCGGTTCCGAGCCACGACCGCAAGGGAGCGGGCTATAGAGGTTCCGCGTCTACGCACAGCGGACGACGGAGACTCCTTCCATCCATGCAGGTGGCTCGATGCCGAAGAGATGCAATGCGGTGGGAGCCATATCTTCAATGCCGGGCGAGTCTGCTTCGATCTTGCGATTCGAGAAGAGCACGCCCGGTACGAGGGCCGCATCAACACAATGATCGCCGCTCCATGCCTTGGCGTTGTCCTCGAAAACGGAATCCGCCACCTTGCCGATAGCGCCATCCCAGGATGCCCGATAGCCGCGGGTATAGCCAACGATCAGATCGGGTGCCGCGCTTTGGTACGGTCCCATGTAGATGACGGATGAATCATACACCCCTCGGATCGCCTCATCTCCGGTTGCCTCATCGCGGAGACCCGTCAGCTTCTGAATCAGCTCGGTCTTCAATATTTCCGCATCTCCTGGGCTGACGATTCCTCTTGCTTCCCGGCCGCGGAGGTTTAGATAGATGCCGCTCAGGCCAAACGCATAAGCAGAAGTGCGGGACCAGTCCACTCCTTCGAGATAGGCGCCGGACGCATATCCGGCGCGAAGATGAAGATAGCCCTGCTGAAGAAGCCACGTGTTGAGATTCACGCCACGCCGGAACGCGCAGAAACCGTGGTCGGATAAGACATACAAAGCCGTGTGCGCATCCACGTGCTCGAGCGTTTTCGAAACCAACCGGTCCATGTCGCGATAAAGGTCTTCAATTACGCTGCCAGCCGGTTCCAGATACCGGTAGAACATATGCTGCACGCGGTCGGTTGTATCGAACACGCAGGCCACAACGCCTCGGCGGGTACGCTCGAGGGCGCTGAAGAACATCCGCTCGCGCTCTTCCTGAATGAGCCGGGCCTGTTTTAGAAAACCTTCATCATCTAGCGCGCCTTCGTTCAGCGCCGAGGTGTCTTCAGCCAAGCCCAGGGTTGAAAACGAGCCCAACAGCTTCGCCAGATAGATTGCGTAGTGACGAGGCTGGCTGATGGGCAAGGCCGGCCGTTCGGGATCGATCTGGATAGGCGTTACGTACAGCGAGACGCGGGAGCCTTCGAACGTCAGCAGGAACCGTGCTATTCCGCGCACGGTAATGCCTGGAGACATGCGGAACCGCAATTTAATCCACTTGCTATATTCACCTGGAACTAACGAGTATTTCTCGCGATCGAGTTCTAGTTCCCAGCAGCCTTGTGGGCTTGTAAGTTTGAACGGAATCTTCGCAGGCGGTGCGTCACGCAAGAATTCATTGTCAGGGCCGGTCAGTTCACCTTCGAGTTCCCGCGCATCCAAATCCGAAGTGAACAGCGAAAATGTTCCCTGGGTGCCGCGCAGGTCCGGCGTCGCCATGGCCGAGAGCAGCCGCCCGTTAAAGGTTTCTGGCGGAAACGTGATCGGAACCCGCAATACAGTACTTTTGATGGCATGCCGGCCCAGAATTTTCCAGAAGGGATCGCTCTTGCGGCGTAATTCGACGGTAGGCCGTCCGAGTGGAATGCTCCAATTGCCGATACGGACGGTGCGGCCGGAGGGCCGGACAACGGCAGACGACAATTTCGGCGCGTACGTGCGCGGATCGCGGCTAAGGAAATCAAAGATATTGTGTTTGCCCGGATTGACTCCAGTCGCGAATGTTGCCCATGCGACCGGAGAAAGAGGAGGCGAAGTCGTACGCAAGCGCCGATAGTCGCCTTCAAACTTCAGTCTCGCCAGGTTGGGCAACTTTCCTTCCGCCATGAATTGTTCCGCCAGATCGGGATCGAAGCCATCCAATCCCAGGAAAATCAATTTCCGAATCTTCGCTTTGCGAAACGAACTGTTACCTCTAACGGTGAGCCATACCATTCGGAACGGCCAGAGAAGTAGCGAAATACAACTCGCGACGAGCGAGAACAGGATTGTAAAAAACGAACCCAAAAAAGCGAAGCCGGCGCCGGGTCCTATATAGGCGAAGAAAAGATGGGTCCCCAGCGTATTCACCTTAACTTCGCCTCAACGAATGGCACCTCGAATACCTTTTCGTGCTGTATGGGTCCGTGCCCAAAAAAACCGTCTTCGCCAAATAACTCGCCATGATCGGAAGTGATTGTGACGTAAGTATTCTTGGGCAGCATGTCGAAGAGCTCTTCCATGACCGTGTCCAAATACTTCACGGCTTCGATCTGGCGTTGTTGTAACAATTTCAGCTCACGCTTATTGAACAGTTCGTTTCGCACTCGGGGCAGTTTCCCGCCTACTACGAGCTCGTCGAGGTGTTTGAAAACCCCATGGACGCCGCTGATGCGGGGCCAGGTTTCGGCGGGTTCGTTTGGCAGTGCGTAAGGATAGTGCGTTTCGCCGACGTTCAAGACGTAGAACGAAGGCCGGTCCGGCGAAAAATGAATCCGGCTCAACATAGCTCGCATGTCATTGTGCCGTTCCATCAGCGAATAGCTGTCGAACCCGGTGTTCAGCACAGTCGCCGGGTTCAGCACGGGCAGCGACATCAGGGCGTGCGTCGTGTAACCCAGGCGCTGCAGGAGCGCGGGCAGATAGAGCCGGGGCACAAACGAGCGGAACTCGATTTTCTTCGACCCGAGGCGTCCGTTGAATTTCAAGAAGTCTCGCTTGTAGTATTCCGATGCAAACATGTGGCGCGGATTTGAGTGAGGCATCAAACCCATGAGCAGGTTATAGTGAGAAGGCGCTGTCCATGTTGCGTAAGACCAGCGGCGTTCGAGACGTCCGAGCTTGCGCATCACCCGAGGCCGCGCGGCAACGAACGAATCGTACCGGCAGCTATCGAGAACGATGAGGAGGTAATTGTTTCGGCCGCGCAAGCTTTAACCCTGCTGTAACCTTCATTCTGGCAATCTGAAAAGCACGAGGTGTTTTTAATTATGGCCGCACCCGCTACTCAAACTTATTCCAGCCTGATAACAGTACAAGGCGCACCACTCGAGGCGGAAGAACTCCGGTTGATGCATGCGTACTGGAGAGCCGCTAATTATCTTTCCATCGGTCAGATTTATTTATTCAAGAATCCCCTGCTGGAAGAGCCTCTTTCGATTGGCGATATCAAACCGCGTCTTCTGGGGCACTGGGGCACTACGCCTGGTTTGAATTTCATTTACGTGCATCTAAACCGCATCATCAAGAAGCACGATGCCAACGTGATCTACATAACTGGTCCCGGACATGGCGGTCCCGGGCTGGTGGCAAACGCGTATCTCGAAGGCACGTACGCGGAGGTGTATCCGCATATCTCGGAGGACAAAGACGGGCTGCAGCGGTTATTCAAGCAATTCTCGTTTCCAGGCGGAATTCCGAGCCACGTCGCGCCAGAAACGCCCGGGTCGATCAATGAGGGCGGCGAGCTGGGCTATTCCCTGATGCATGCCTATGGCGCGGTTTTTGATAATCCCGATCTCATTGCCGCATGCGTCATCGGCGACGGCGAGGCGGAGACGGGACCGCTCGCAACAAGCTGGCACTCGAATAAATTTCTAAATCCCGTTCACGATGGGGCAGTATTGCCGATACTTCATCTGAACGGATACAAGATTGCGAATCCGACGGTGCTGGCGCGGATTCCGGAGGAGGAATTAGCCGCTCTGCTGCGCGGCTACGGGTACAAACCATACATGGTTTCGGGCGACGATCCGGCACTGGTACATCAGCAGATGGCCGCAACGCTCGATGCCGTTTACGCGGAAATCCGCTCCATTCAGGCAGAGAAGCGGTCGAAGGGAGTCGATGGTCGCGCGGTCTGGCCGATGATCGTGATGCGAACGCCTAAAGGATGGACAGGTCCGAAAGAAGTCGATGGGCTGCCGGTTGAGGGTACATGGCGCGCGCATCAGGTGCCGCTTGACGGAGTACGCACTAACCCGGAGCACCTGCGGCAGCTTGAAGCATGGATGAAGAGCTATAAGCCTGAAGAATTATTCGAGAACGGCGGGAAACTGGTTGCCGAGCTTCGCGAATTGGCTCCGAAGGGTAATCGCCGTATGAGCGCCAATCCGCATGCCAATGGCGGAGCGTTGCTCAAGGAATTGAAGCTGCCGGAATTCCGGGATTATCGAGTTAAGGTAGAACATCCGGGCGCGACGGTAGCGGAGGCAACGCGGATACTGGGCGGCTTTCTACGGGATGTCGTGAAGTTAAATCAGAAGGCCCGGAACTTCCGGGTGTTCGGCCCAGATGAAACGGCTTCAAACCGTTTAGATGCCATCTTCGAAGTGACAGACAAGGTTACGGAGAGCAAGATTCTGCCCGTAGACGTGCATCTCGGACGCGATGGACGGGTTCTTGAGGTTTTGAGCGAGCACTTGTGCCAGGGATGGCTCGAAGGCTATCTGCTCACGGGCCGGCACGGCTTCTTCTCGTGCTATGAAGCCTTCATTCACATTGTGGATTCGATGTTTAACCAGCACGCAAAATGGCTGGAGTCGTGCCAGCACATTGAGTGGCGGCGGCCCATTGCCTCATTGACATACCTGCTGAGCTCGCACGTGTGGCGGCAGGATCACAATGGCTTTTCGCACCAGGACCCTGGATTCATCGATTACGTGGTCAATAAGAAGCCGGGTGTGATTCGAGTGTATCTGCCGCCGGATGCGAACACGTTGCTGTCTGTAGCCGATCACTGCCTGCGCAGCCGCAATTACGTGAACGTGATCGTTGCAGGAAAGCAGCCCTCGCTCCAATATTTGGATATGAATGAGGCCGTTCTGCATTGCACAATGGGAATGGGGATCTGGCCCTGGGCCAGCAACGATCAGAATGGCGAGCCTGATGTCGTCATGGCCTCGGCCGGCGATGTTCCGACAATGGAGGCGTTGGCGGCGACCGACATTCTGCGTCACCATTTCCCTTCCTTGAAAATTCGCTTTGTCAATGTCGTCGACCTGCTGACGCTCGAACCATCTACGGAACATCCACATGGATGGAGCGATGCGAAATTCGACTCTGTGTTCACGAAGAATAAGCCTGTCATCTTCGCGTATCACGGCTACCCATGGCTGGTTCACCGGCTTACGTACCGGCGCGCAAACCACGCTAATTTTCACGTTCGCGGCTACAAGGAGGAGGGGACGACCACCACTCCGTTCGACATGACCGTGCTGAACGACCTCGATCGCTTTCATCTGGCGATCGACGTGATTGACCGCGTACCGGGCTTACAACCAATTGGTGGGCACGTAAGACAGATGCTTCGCGAAAAAAGGATCGCTCACAAACAGTATGTGACGACGTACGGCGAGGACATGCCCGAAGTGCGCGAATGGCACTGGCCATCGTAATGGGGCGCACGGGGGGGCGAGGCAGGCCTCGCCCCGACAGGCAAACAGAGCAATCGGTAGTGGCCGGGCCTGCCCGGCCTTCGCTTGCGCAGAAGCGGAACCATGAAAATTCTCGTGTTGAACGCGGGCTCGAGCTCGCTCAAATGCGAATTGTATGAGGCAGACCCGGAGGAAGTATCACCGGAAGCGATCTGGGACGCGCAGGCAGACTGGAAACAATTGCCGGGACCTGCCTCGATCCGCATTCGGGGCAAGGGCGGTACGCCACTTGAATATAACGAGAAAATCGAGTCGCTCGAACACTCGGTCGAGCATCTGCTCGGCAGTCTCGTTCGAGGTGGCCGCGCTGCCCTGCGGTCGTTCGATGAGATATCAATCGTAGGACACCGGGTTGTGCACGGCGGCGATCGATACCGTCATAGCACCCGTCTCACCGCAGACGTGCGAGCCGGCATCGGCGAACTTGCGCCGTTTGCCCCACTGCACAATCCGTTGGCTCTTGCGGTCATTCAAGCGACCGATAAGGTGTTAGGGCCAACAGTCTCGCAAATTGCGGTTTTCGATACTTCATTCCATGCCACGTTGCCCGCGGAATCGTACTTGTACCCTGGGCCGAAGGAATGGGCAACACGGGGTTTGCGCCGGTACGGCTTTCATGGCATCAGTCATCAATATCTGAGCCGAAAAGCCGCCGCCATGCTCATGCCCGTTTGCGGGAAACCGGCGAGCGAGCTACGTGTCATCACATGCCACCTAGGTAACGGATGCTCGCTGTGCGCCTTAAAAGGCGGCGTTTCGGTCGAAACCACCATGGGCTTCACGCCGCTCGAGGGATTGATGATGGGAAGCCGGTCGGGCACGGTCGATCCGGGATTGTTGCTCTATTTGATGAAGCACGACGGTTGCACAGCGGATGAGCTCGATCAAATTCTGAATCACCGCTCGGGTCTTGAAGGTCTCTCGGGAGTGTCGAGCGACATGCGGCAGGTGATGGCCGCGGCGGGAAATGGCGACTCTGACGCGAAGCAGGCGCTGGCCGTTTATGTTTACCGGCTGGCTTACTTCATCTCGGCACTCGTTCCATCTCTTGGCGGACTTGACGGTTTGGTTTTTGCAGGCGGCATTGGCGAAAACTCGAGCGAAATACGGCAAAGGACCTGCGATCCGCTTAGCTTTCTGGGCATATCGATCGATAGTGAGTTGAACCGGCAATCGGGAAACGACCGCTTCATCTCGGCAAAGGGATCGAAGCCGGCAGTCGCCGTCATTCGCACTCGTGAAAATTATCAGATCGCGCTTGAATGCCTTACACTCATAGGAACACAATGAACCCGCGGCCGTATGCAATTCCTAAATAAGCTGCAACCGCTCGCGCTGATCGTCCTTCGCATCGCCGGCGGCGCAATATTTTTCACGCATGGATGGGCAAAGCTGATGACCCCATCCGCCACAATGAAGATGTTTGGCGGCATGGGCTTTCCGGGCTGGACCGGTGTGGCGATCGGCGCGCTGGAAACCGCAGCTGGTCTCTTTTTCGTATTGGGCCTGTTTACTCGGATCTCAGCCTTGCTGCTGTTTATCGAAATGTGTGTGGCGATCGGCTTTGTTCACTGGCGGCACGCGCCGTGGTGGGATGTAAAGAACTACGAGCTGCCGCTTGCCTGCGGCGCTATCTCGCTCGCTTTAATGGCGTTCGGACCGGGCGTGGCGTCTGTCGACCACGCCTTGTTTCGCGACCGGACGTAACGCAAATGGCAGACGGCAAGACCGTCTGCCCCACCCTCATTACTTGATCGCGTAGCCAATCGCTGTTGTGAATTGGAATGAGTTCTTCTTGAAGCCCACTGGCGGATTATTCAGGAACGTGTCAAGCGCCGAAAGCGAAAGGCTGAACCCCTTATAGACCGGGAACGTCAAGCCGGCCTGAGCGGTCGCTGAATAAGCATTTGTATTGTTCCAAGCCGGCGTAATCGAGCCTGCTTCCGTGAAGGTAATGCCATGGGCAAAGCCTCGCGTATACTTTTCGCCGAATACCGATCCGATCAGATTTTGATCCTGACCGGCATCCGCGAATCGTTGCTCGATGTAATTGACGCTTGTCTTCAAGTCCAACTCTTCATTGGCAGTTTTGACTGCGGTCCATCCGATGCCGCCGCCATAGTTCTGTTGAAGATCGAGACCTTGCGAAAAATTGTGATCATAGGCGAGTCCGCCAAACACATATACTCGCGACGAGATGTATTCGTCGCGCTCGAAATCGAGATGCCATAAATCGGTCTTGATCGTAGGAGTGGCGGGCTGGCTGAGCTGTCCATAGGCGGCATTGAAGTCGAAAGTCGTCCGGTTGCGCGGGTCGAGCCAGTCCTCCGACGGCACGGCGCGGACCAGGCTCACACCACCGCTGAAAGTATTATTCTTCTGGGTTGCCTCGACGAGGGTCGAGCCCAGGGTGAGGGTGCCGGTCCAGTCCTGGACGAAACTGGGATTTTCGGTAACTATCTTCTGAAAGTTCGCTTCGTCGATCACGCGATCAACGTCGGTGGTTGGAACTGTCTGCTGAGGGGTGCCGGACTTCGGCGTAACCTGGATCTTCTGGTCCGACAACTCGATGTTGCCCTGAGGAATTTTGTCCGGGCTTTCGTGCCGTTTAATTTTTACATTTTTGGGAACGACGGCGAACTGGCGGTTCGTGTCGAGCTCCTTTATCTTCGACCAGTCGACCGTAACCTCGCCCGCCATATCAGCTTTGAAGGTCGCCGAGTTGCCGGTCGAGTTTTCTAATTGTCCGGTGAGCTTGTCTCCGTTCGTGAAGATCAGGACGTCAGGCTCCGATTTGGCTGGCGGCGAGGTTTGGCCCTGCGCATAAGCCAGCGCTGCGCCGGCCGCCAACAGAATTGAGAAAACCGAAACGTTTGTAAGCAAGAAACAATAACGAAATAGGTGGGGTTTTGGATATGAAGCAATCATCTTCAGTTGTACGGAAATCCAGGCAGCGTTAGATTCAGCAGAGCTTCTAACTGACGCGCACGTGTTTAGCAGCTCTACCGCCGGCACTTTTGTGGTCGGCCATGATCAGCACTTAGACGCGACCACGTTCTGTCAGTTTCGCACGGAATC
>JBAUZG010000456.1:0-7038 GCA_049585195.1 Bryobacteraceae bacterium
CACGATGTGAAATAGAACCAGGCCTCCGGCCCGGCCGGCCACAAAACTGTAAGCAGTATCAACGTCGGGATAGTGGCGAAAGTCAGGCCATACGAGTTGCCCGGCATATACTTCGATGGCGGCCAACAGGCCGGTTGCCAGGCAAGTCAGAACAGTGGCGCGAAGAATGTTCTTCGCCGGATCCACAACTTCTTCCGAAAGTGTGGAGATGCTGTCGAACCCAATATAGGTAAGGGCCGCAATTGATGTTCCCGTAAAGACAGCCGGCAGCGAGAACGTTGCCGGATCGTAAAACGGCTTTGTGAAGAAGCCGGCGCCGAAAGGAGCCAGGCCTATCAAGTAGCGAACCACTGCGATGAGCAGGTATGCGACTACTCCGAACATGACTATTGCCATCCACCGATTCGTCGCTGCCGACGACTGTACCCCGCGCAGATTCAGCAAAGTGAACAGCAGAGCAAAAAACATGGCCCAGATTGGAAAGGGTATGGGCAGAAGGTTGGCCGCCGCTTTGCTGCACCAGATTGTGCAGATCAGCGGATTCAAGAGGTAGTCGAGAACGATTCCCCAACCGGTGAGATAGCCCGTGAACATTCCGAACTCTCCGCGCACGTAAGCATATGCGGAGCCGGCGCTGGGATAAACACGAGCCATGCGGCCATAGCTTACGGCAGTTAACGACATGGCGACCAGAGCGATGAGGATCGCAGTCACGACGTGGCCTCGAGCTTCTTGAGACACCACGCCGAATAGCGGCATGGGAGCAGTGGGCTGGATGACGATAATTCCGTAGAAGACCAAATCCCAAAGCGTCAGAGTACGGCGCAGCCTTGGCTCTTCCAGTTTGTCGATCTTTGAGGCGGTCATGTAAATTAATGTGCGGTTGCAATGTTGGAGTAAGCCGAGTTTCCTGCAGTGTTACCCGCCCGCATACGGTAGGAGACCGCTTGTCCCGCCGAAGCCCGCTCATCAAGGTACGTGCCGGAAGCAGCGTCGAGTTTGGTCACCGGCTGCCACGACCCTTGTTCCGCCCGACGTTCGATGAAGACAAATTGCGAACCACCCCCGTGTTTCTTCCATGTGAGCCGCGTCCCGTCCTTTTCCTTAGCCAGAGTTAAGTCGCTTGGCGCCTCCGGCAATTCGCTCCAGGAAAGCAAGCTCTTGTCGGCGATAACCAGTGCACTGTCCTTCAAAGGCAGCCGCTCCAATATATCGGTGCTTCCGCTCTTCCAGGAAACCGCAGTCACGCTTCCGGAACCCACATCAATCAGCACGGGCGTTTTAATAGCTGAATTCGCAATGCGCAGACTACACGTCTGAACTACAAACTGATTCCCAGGCTTGCTGAGAACCGGAAGCCAGTATGCGACGATTGCCTGTTTGTTCGAAGACCGAAATCCATAACTACGTATCGAAGGCGCCGAAAAGTTTCCGAGAGCCTGAATCTCGATCGATGAATCGGGCCGCGCATCCGAGAATAAGGTATTTGTATTTTGAAAAGCCGCGAAGACAGGACGAGCCGTGAAATCGTCCGGCTTGAACATGAGGCCGTGCAGCATTCCAAAATCGTCAGACTCGTTTCCGTCTGTCGCCCCCACGATGAGCCATGGAAAAGTTCGAATGCCCGCCGCTCGGTCGGCAATCATTCCGCGGGGTATGTATTTTGCCTGAACGGATTCATCTGACCCGACCCAGCTCGGAATGCCGTCGTTGAACTCGTCGTTAAAAAACGCCAGGTCTTTCCGGATTCCCGAATAGCTGCGAACCATGTCTCTCAGTCTCTTCGGCGATTCATTCGCATGGTTTAGATCGTCCACTGCTTCCGGGTTTAGATTGTGGCCGTAATCAGGGTAAGTGTGATACGCAAAGACGTCGATGCTTGCCGCGCAGTCGCAGGCATCGAGAGCTCGTTTGGCAAACTGCCTGTCCGCTCCAGCGAGCCCACCAAAGACAACTCTAGCCTTTGGGTCTGTTTCATGTACGGCCGCCGCCGCAACTTTGAAAAGCTTGCCATATTCCTCAGGGCTAGCAATAGGATTCCAATAATCGATGTTGGGCTCGTTCCAGATTTCGTAGTATTCAACGCGTCCACGGAAACGATTGACCATCCATCGCGCGTATCTTGTGAAAGCTGCAATCTGCGTGGCTGTCTTAGGCGGCCAGAATATCGAGTAAAGGCTTCGGTCCGGATTGTGAAAGCCGCCCGGCGCCGGCTGGATGATTTCAGGCAGGACACCGGCCGGCGATGTATAGAGCGGATTACCGTAGAGCAGCTGGATCTCAATGTGCACGCCATTCTCGGCAAGTGAATCAATATAATCATCGACTTCAGGCGCGATCGAGTATTCACCTTTCCTGCGTTCCACCCAATCCCAGCTTGTGTAGTCCGAGCTGTTTTCGTACTGGCCGATACGGATGAAGTTGATACCCGCGTCGAAGAGACGGGTCCACCACCACCGGTTTGAAGGTATGTAAGGTTCGCGAGGAAGATCGGCATTGATGCCGAAACCATCCTTAATTTGACTTGACCTCCGCGGAACCAGGCGGCCTGAGGCGGCACGGTCCGGTTCTGCAGCAATACAAAGGGTTGCAAAGTGCGGCAACCATAAGGCTACGATCAGGCAGATGCGCACGGAGTGAATAGCCGTCATTTTGAAACGTTCTACCATTGTTGACGCGAGGCCGCCCAAGAGCAAGGGATGATGGCATCTGTTGCGAGGAAATCGAGAACGATTGTGGTGACGGGAGGAGGAGGAGGAATCGGTCGAGCCGTTGTTCTGCTCTGCGCTGCTCGAGGAGACAAGATTGCTGTGCTGGACAAAGACAAGGCGTCAGCCCAGAAGACAGCCGAAGACGCTTTGGCACAGGGCGCCGCAGAAGCGGTTGGTCTCGAGTGCGATGTCAGCGTCGAGGCTCAAGTCGAAACGGCGTTCGAGGCGGTTTCGAACGAGCTCGGCACACCATACGGTTTGTTTGCGAATGCCGCCATCGATATCGGAGGGTACATTCACGAACTTCCGGGCGAGACCTGGCGGCTGGTTTTAGACACCAACCTGACCGGTGTGTTTCTTACATGCAAATACGGACTTCGCAAAATGTTGCAAGCTAATACGCCGGCCTCCATCGTTTGTACATCCTCTCCAACCGGATTTGTCGCACTTTCCTCTGGAGCAGCGGGGCCGTACAGCGCCACCAAAGGCGGCATTTCATCTCTGGTCCGCTGCATGGCGATAGACTACGCTCGTTATGGTATCCGCGTGAACGCCGTCGTGCCAGGCGCCACTGAAACAAGACTCATGTGGAGCAACGTTAGTCCTGAAGACATTCCCCGAATGCGCGAGGCGGTTTCAAAGGAAATCCCTCTGGGCCGGTTAGCTGAGCCTGAGGATCCCGCAAGGGCAGTCATCTGGCTCCTTTCCGAGGAATCCAGCTACGTGACTGGTTCGCATTTGATATGCGATGGTGGCATTCTCGCGAAGGCATCAATTAGCGTGTGACGAAGTCTTTTCACAAATTCGAATGCCTGCTGGCACTGGTCGCGGCTCTTCCTCTCGCCGCGGCCGGATTTCGCGCATCGGCCGTCAAGGTAGATATTACGCCTGACACATCCCAATGGCTGAACGGGTACGACCCGCGGCAATCTGCCGGAGTTCACGACAGAATTTATCACCGGATCGTCGCGATGGACGACGGCACGACGCAGTTCTATCTGATTTCAAGCGATCTTTGTTTGTTTTCTCCCAGCGTTTATGACGAAACGGTGGAACGTTTGACGAGAGAACTGAATATTCCGGCGGGTCATGTATGGTGGTCCGTCACCCACACACATTCGGCTCCTGAAGTGGGCGCCCCCGGGATGTATCGGGCGCTGCTCGGCCGCTCGAATCACGAATGGAGCCGTGAGTATGCCGCTCGAGTGATCGACGCCTTAGTGGAGGGCGTCAAGAGCGCAAGATCCCGCCTCGAGCCCGCATCGATAGGCATTGGCACTGGCATGTCGATGGCAAACATAAACCGCCGCGCTAAGGACGTTGATGGAACCGTCACTCTGGGATTGAATCCTGACGGTTCAGCGGACCGGCAAATTGGCGTTTTGCGTTTCGAGCGAAGCGATGGCTCGTTGATCGCGGTTGTCGCCAATTATGCGATGCATGGCACAGTGTTGAGTGGAAAGAATCTGCTGATCAGCGGTGACGCTCCCGGCGTCGTCGCAGCCTACGTCGAGGAGAAAACGGGAGCGCCGATGCTCTACGTAAACGGCGCTGCTGGAAATCTGGCGCCGATCTACAGCGTCTATCCCGATCCCGTCAGCGGTCATCTCGGGCAGTTCAGGGTGCTGCTGGGAGATCGGATTCTCGCCGCGCTGCGCTCAATAGGGCCAGGGACAAACCAAGTCACCCTTTCGGTCGGCGAGAAAATCGTCGACACTCCACGCAGGCCGGGCTTGATCTGGCCCGAGGAACTCGCCGGATACAGCGCACAAGCCGGTAACGGTTCGCCTCTGGTCCGGCTCCCCGTTCGATTCTTGAAGATCAACAATACTTTGATCTGGTCGGCTCCGATCGAACTTTTCTGTGAGATAGCCATGGCGATCCGCAATCAATCGCCGTTCTCATACACTTTTTACTTCGGATATACGAATGGCTGGCTCGGCTACCTTCCGACTAAGACGGCATTTGGTGAAGGCGGATATGAACCGAAAACATCGCCGTTCTCGGAAGCCGCCGAGCACGATCTGATTGCAGGCGTCCTCGCCTATCTGGGCGGTCAGTCTGCCAGAGCGAAATAGAAATGTCTATCGCGATCGGCGCGGTGTTTGAAATTGTGATAAACTCGCCGTCCAAGATGAAGCCGCGAAGCAAACAGGAAATTGCAAACTGCTAAACGGTGGGCGGGTGTGTGGTTCGACGTGCCGATGGCCGCCGTCATTCATCAATGAATCAGGGGGAAAAGTTCGTATGGTCGCAAGCAGGATCTTCTGGCGTAAAGAGGTACCGGTCGTAGTGTTACTAATGGCTGCGTGCTGCAGTGCATGGGCACAGTCGGGACGCGGCAATGTCTCGGGCACAGTTCGCGATTCCACCGGGGCCGTTGTGCCCGGAGCCAAAGTGGCAGTGACCAACATGGCAACGAACGAGACCATTGCCTTAGAGACCAACGCATCGGGAGACTACACGGCGCCGAATGTTTCTGTGGGCACGTATGATGTCCGCGTTCAGAAGGAAGGCTTCAACCAGGCCGACGTGAAAGACGTCATTGTGAACGCCGCGGAAACGGCGCGCGTGGATATCACGCTGCAGATCGGCCAGTCGCGCCAGGTCCTTCAAGTGGAAGCGACCGCGCTGCAGGTGAATTCGGAAGATTCGCGAACAACTGTCACAGTGAACCAGACGCTCGTCAATGAACTGCCGCTCGTGGTCGCCGGAACAGTCCGAAGCCCGTTCGATCTTGCGGCACTCACGCCGGAAGCGAAAAACACAGGGACCGCCGAAGGATTTGCTTTGGGCGGCGGCCAGGCAGACAGCTATCAAGCAACTCTTGATGGCGTATCGATCAACACCTCGCGAGCGCTCGAAAAAAACTGGGTAACCTCCAATGCCCCTTCGGTAGAGGCAATTACTCAGTTCACCGTCGACACAAACGGCTTCAAAGCCGAATACGGCCACGCTGGCGGCGGTGCGATGTTATTTATCGCAAAATCGGGGACGAATAGTTTGCACGGATCGGCGTACGAATTTGTTCGCAACACTGACTTCGACGCGAACGACTGGTTCAGCAATCGCGCGGGAAAAGCGCGTCAGATCTACAAGCAAAACGATTTCGGTTTCACAGTAGGCGGCCCGGTCTACATTCCGAAAGTTTATCACGGCAGAGACAAGACTTTCTTTTTCTTCTCATACGAAGGATTCCGGAATCGCAACGGCGCAACGAACGCGACTGCAACCGTGCCCACTCCCGAAATGTACAACGGAAATTTCAGTAACTGGGTAAACGCGAACGGCGCCGTAATTCCTATCTATAACCCTGTTTCGCAGGTCGAGAATAACAACGGAACGTATACTCGCGCGGTCTTTCCCGGAAATCAAATTCCTGTCTCGATGTTCAACGGGACGTCTATACAAGCACTGAAGGTGTTTCAGAGCAGCGGAATACTGGGTCCGAACAATGGCGCCGCACCCGGTACTTTGTCCTACGTCAACAACAACTACATCATCAGTAATGGTACGAATGTGCAGCCGGTAAACAAGTTTAGTATCAAAGGCGATCACCTTTTCAACGAAAAGCAGCGAATCTCCGGATACTACGGTTACGACCGCGAAGCAACTACAGCTGGTCCCGATGGGCCTGCGACTTTGCCCGGCAACTATTCGAATTACAACGACTTGCACCAGAGCTCCGACGTTCTGCGATTCAGTTGGGACTGGACTATGAGCCCCAACAAGTTCAATCACTTCTATGCTGGCGGCAACAACTGGCGCCAAGACCACAAGCCGCCGCAAGAATATATCGGAAATTGGCAGGACAAGTTTTGCCTGGGCAATGTTCCGAACTGTAACGCAAACCTGGTGAACCTGTTCTCCGGCGGAAACGGCGACAACTACAGCACGTGGGGCGGCCAGGCGGATAACGGCTCAGAGAACACCATCTATTCTTACAACGACGACTTCACCTGGATCACAGGACCACACACGTTTAAGTTCGGCGGGGCGTGGCAGATCAATCACTACAACGGATTTGGGCGGCAATGCGAAGCAGGATGCGTTGGTTTTAGCTACACCGAGACCGGCGTTCCCGGAGTGACGGACCCGACTAAAGGCGGAAATGCATTTGCATCGTTCTTGTTGGGCTACGCCGACTCGGGGCAGATTGATACGCCGCGCTTCATTGGCCAGCAGTTCAACTATTTTGCCGGATTCGCCCAAGACGATTGGCATATAAGTCCGAAATTGGTGCTGAATCTTGGACTACGTTGGGAAACGAATCTGCCGCCCACTGGATTAGACGACAGATGGAGCGATTTTTCTCCAACCACACCGA
>JBAUZG010000457.1:0-3099 GCA_049585195.1 Bryobacteraceae bacterium
TCTTCAATGGTGAGAGTTCCCTTGCCCGTGTCGAGCTGCGCCTCGATACCAATGGGTAGGGTCAACTGGTCGTCCGTGTGACCGATTGTCAATCCAGAAAGCACTGGGACGTTGACGCCCGAGAAACGATCGTCCAGGACCTCGCCGAAAGTCATGTTCCAGGCGAAGGATGGTTTGTAATCGGCTGGGCCACAGTCGTGGCACTCTCCGAAGATAATGCCTGCTGAATCCTGCAGCTTTCCCGCGAGTTTGAGCTGAGTCAGCATTCGGTCGATTCGATACGGCTCCTCACCCACGTCTTCGGTGAAGAAGATGGAGCCGCGCGTGTCGATCTCATACGGAGTTCCCATCAGAGTGCTGATCAAAGTCAGATTCCCTCCTATCAGACGTCCGCTCGCCGTGCCCTCGTGAATGACGCGAAGCATATGAGACGGCCGCAGAGCGTTTGCCTCCGGTGGATTCGTCAAACTCCCGAGTGGAGACTTATCGAACAGGGCGCGCCGATAACAGTCGAGCGTGTAAGGAGTGAATTCGGAAAGCAGCACCGGACCGTGAAACGTTACCAACCCTGCCATCTTGTGTATGGCCAGGTGAAGCGCAGTGATGTCGCTGTATCCAATGAAAATCTTTGGATTCGAGCGAATGAGCGAGTAATCGATGTTGGCAAGAAGTTGACTTGCGCCATAACCGCCCCGAATGCAGAACACGCCCCGGACGTCGCCATCGCGAAACATGTCGTGCAGATCGTCGACGCGCTCGGCAAGCGTGGCCACATCCTGCGCCCGGTGGCTGCGAACGCTTCTGGCCCATTTCACCTTTAGGCCGAAGTATTCAGCAGTCTTCCCAGCAAGCAGCAGCTTATCGGGATCGGTTACTTGAGTCGATGGGCTGACAATTCCTATGGTGTCGCCGCTTCTCAACACAGGAGGCTTCACAACCTCGGATTTGGAGCGCGCCGAGGCGGAAACTTTCACGGTCGAAACAACGGCGCCCAATGAAGCTAAAGCTTTTCGCCGGGTCAAATCGAAAGCGTAGCATGCCCAGCAGTTTTTCCGCCTGCTCCGTGACATGATACGAACGGAGAACAACAATGCCTATCGACCCCCGAGCCGGCAAGCCAGCCGAGCCATCCATGCTTGTCAATATTCCGCGATTAATTACGTCCTATTACACGCTGCATCCCGACCCAGCGGAGAAGACCCAGCAAGTCGCCTTTGGAACGTCCGGCCATCGAGGCTCGTCTTTCGAGTCCTCGTTTAACGAGGATCATATTCTCGCCATAGCGCAGGCGATTTGCCTCTACCGCGCGCAGGAAGGCACGGACGGGCCATTGTTTCTGGGCATGGATACGCATGCACTGTCCGAACCGGCGTTTGCGAGCGCTCTCGAGGTGTTGGCGGCAAATGGCGTTACCGTCATGATCGACTCCGATTTAGGTTACACTCCTACGCCCGCGGTGTCGCATGCCATTCTCGTTCACAATCGACGAAACCGGTCTGGCCTTGCTGACGGCATTGTCATCACGCCATCCCACAATCCGCCGTCTGATGGAGGATTCAAATACAACCCTCCTAGCGGCGGTCCGGCCGATACATCCGCCACTAAATGGATTGAAGAGCGCGCCAACGAGCTCATCGCGAGCAAGCTGAAAGGGGTAAAGCGGACTCCTTATGAACGCGCGCTTACGAGCGCAACAACGCATAAATACGATTACATCGATGCCTACGTGCGTGAATTAAATCAAGTAATCGATTTCCAAACAATCGCCGGCGCTCGCTTGAAATTGGGTGTAGATCCGTTAGGCGGAGCCGGCGTCGCTTATTGGCCGAAGATCGCCGAGCGGTACAAGCTGAATCTTGAGATTGTTAATACCTCCGTCGATCCAACTTTCCGGTTCATGACTCTCGACTGGGACGGTAAGATCCGCATGGATTGTTCGTCGCCCTACGCTATGGCTAGTCTCATCGCGCTGAAAGACCAGTTCGACGTGGCGTTCGCTTGTGATACCGATCACGATCGGCACGGCGTTGTGACGCGAAGCGCTGGACTCCTCAATCCCAACCACTATCTCGCCGTCGCCATTAACTACTTGTTCGCGAACCGGCGCGACTGGCCTCCTCATGCCGCCGTCGGCAAGACTTTGGTCTCAAGCAGCATGATTGATCGGGTTGCGGCGGCTCTCGGTCGGCGGCTGCTTGAGGTGCCTGTGGGATTTAAGTGGTTCGTCGACGGTCTGCTCGACGGTTCGCTCGGTTTTGGCGGCGAAGAGAGCGCCGGGGCTTCTTTCCTTTCGCTCAATGGAGAGGCTTGGAGCACCGACAAAGACGGGCTGATTCTAGGCTTGCTCGCCGCCGAGATAACCGCGAAAACCGGGCGCGACCCTGGACAGCATTACGAGGAGCTTACCAAGAGATTCGGCGCTCCCGTGTACGAGCGCATCGACGCACCTGCTTCTCCTGAGCAAAAAGCCATTCTGCAGAAGCTGTCGCCCGATCAGTTGCAGGCAACCGAACTCGCGGGCGAGAAGATCGAAGCCACGCTGACCCGGGCCCCTGGAAACAACGCGCCCATCGGAGGCCTGAAGGTGGTCACCAAGAGCGGCTGGTTTGCGGCGCGGCCCTCCGGCACCGAGAATGTCTACAAAATCTACGCCGAGAGCTTCATCGACCAAGATCACCTGAAACGTATCCAGGAAGAAGCGCAGCGATTGATTTCGCACGCGTTCGCCGCGACCGCGAACGCGTAACTTATTTTCGGACCTGGCCGAGCGCGCCGATAATCGCATCGGAATCATACACACAGCCGCCCCAAACGCCGCCGCTCGCTTGAACCAGCGCCGCCCACAATTTCGTATCGTCTGGTAGCGCCGGGTCGGGCGCAAGATCGGTTCGTGCGGGCCTAGCGGCTAGTCGGCGTTCGCCTTCGCGCGCATCGAACAGCTCGCCATTTTCACCCACCAAATTCACCTGCGCGTCGAGCCTGTTGCGATCGACCGTGATCTCGATCACGTCCCCTTCCCGCACCTTGCCGATGGGTCCGCCAGCCAACGCTTCGGGCGAGACATGACCAATGCAGGCTCCCGTGGAAACTCCGCTGAAT
>JBAUZG010000458.1:0-3066 GCA_049585195.1 Bryobacteraceae bacterium
AGCCCCCAAATGGCATGCATGACCTTTCGCGCCTGGCCAGGGTAGGACTTACGGATAGAAACCAGAATCAGGTTGTGGAACACGCCCTCGGCGGGCATCGAGATGTCGCGAATTTCGGGCAACTGCATTCTCATTAGGGCAGTTCATACATGTAGAATGCGCCCTCAAGCAAATGTCATTGGTAGCTGCTGCTCAATGTGCACGTGGGTTTGGATGCTGTCTAGCACAAGGCGGGCAGGTATTTGAGCCAGCTCTTTCGGCTCCACTTTGTGCAATCCTCCGCCATACACCCGGCCTTCGGAAAGGAGCTGCTCCGGTGTAATATGCCGTAGAGCCTCAAACACCAGCACCTGTAGCTCGGGATGCTGTTTCAGGGCGCTGCGCAACGGGCCGCGCGGGTAGAGCATCAAATAGACGTTGTGGGCGGTGGCCTCTGAACGGTTCCAGATAAATCGAAAAGGACGCTTTCCATTGCGGGAGCGGCCCATGTAGGTGCAGAGGAAGAGCGCAGGCAGGCGCTGTTCCTGCGAGTACCAAGGGGTGCGCCGGCTGGCCAAGTACGTCTCGTGAATCTTCTGCTCGCGGCCTCTCTGCAGGTATTGGTAAAAGCGCGGCCAAGTAATCTTAATGGACTCTTCAGGTTCGTCGCAGTCGAGCAGATAGAGGCGCGGCGACAACTGAGGCATTCCATTCGGCAGTGCCTGGATGATGTCTTCCGACAAATGCCGGGGACCGGGAAGGATCGGCTTAAGGAACTGGCGCGGGATTTGCCAGTTATTGGTCTCGGTTTCCGTCAAGACAAAGAAGCTGTTCGAACCTGTAGCAAGCCCGCGTTTAATGGTGAAGATAGCCCCAAGGTTAAGCTCACCCGCGTTCTCGACAGCAGTATTCGCCGGAAACTGCGTCCATTTGCGGGAGCGGCGTAACGTGTCGAGCGGCACAAGCCCCTCGCTCCGCGGGTGTTCAATCGGTCCGGCGAACGAGAAACGGGCAGCGTGCCCTGGGGGCGGTGCAGCTTTGCGAAACGCCACGACGGCAGACGATACCAGGGCATCCGTAAACTGTACATCGGTCGGGCAAAACCGGTGGATATGCAGGAGCGTTACACGCTCACTCAAATACCGCCGCAAGGTGATACCGTAATTCACGTCCATGAATTCCGAGGGAATGAGCCAGACAGCAAGTCCATGTTCCTCCATCCAGTCGTGACAGAGAAGCATGAAATAGCAGTAGAGCCCCGCAAGGCCGCTGATATCGAGATGCAAGGATTGACCAAGGCGAGCCTTCAGGCGGTCCTTCTCCGGTCCCGATAAATGATGATGCCGGACGTAGGGCGGGTTGGTGAGTAGGAGGTTAAAGCGCTGAGCCGGGAGTTGCTGCTTGGTAAAATCTCCGTTTACGACGCTGAGCCCCTGTCCCTCCCATAGGCTCGCCGCAGTTTCCGAAAAGAGGGGATCAAGCTCAATCCCGCAAGCTGTCGCGATGTCCTTACGCGGAAACGCTTGTCTCAGTGCCGAAAAAAAAGAACCTGTGCCGACGGCTGGATCGAGGAAGCGTACAGGTATCTCTCCCATAACCCTATGGGCGTAATGGGCAATACTTAGGGCCAGCTCAGGTGGGGTCGCAAACTGTCCCCATTTGTTGCGCTCAGCCGCGGTCTTAAGGCCGTCAAGGCGCTCCTGCTCCTGTAGGCGACGCTCCTCAATACTGCGCAATGCGACGGTTTCCATAGATTCCTTTAGAGCCCAAGCTGATCGAGATCTTCGATACGATGCTCCCATATCCAGTCGATTCCTTCAGCGGCCTCGTAGCCGAGATAAGCCGCATCGAAATAGCCGCAAAGAAAGAGAATAAAAATTACCTTCTCGCCATAGGCCGCCTTGAGCTGGTTGATTTTGATAGCCTCCTCCTTACGACGTTTATTAACGTTCGTGAAGTCCCCCGCGGATTTCGCTTCAATGAGCACGGGCAAATGCGGGGGCTTCGCCGTTGTGGGTTGGATTACCGCATCGACTGGAATATTCACGGCTTTCGCGCCCGTCCGCGAGTTCTTGACTTTGATATTGAGCCGAAAAGTGAACGTGCCAGGCTCCATCTGAGTGAGTGGAGCGGCGGCGGAGTGCGCCTTCAGTTTGTAACCGCGCTTGGCGAGGTACTTCTCGATGATGGCGAGCTGGCGCTTCTCCTGAGCGTTGCGTACAATCGGCTCGGCCACGGCTCCGCATAGCCGGTCGGCAACGATGGTGGAAGAGCGGTAGCGTTCTTCCTTACTGGGGCGGCGCTTTTCGGTAAGCCATGGAAAGATATCGTCGTCAAGCATCCGCGAAAGTATGCCAGTTATCTTACCGAGGTGCTTCTCGACCAGCTCTGGAGGCAGCAACCGAGGAAGCTTGCCGCGTTCAAGGCAGCCCACGAAATTCTTAGTCGAATCAGCAAGGCCAATAAGCCTGTCACGAGCAAGAGGCGGGCAGGTGGACATGCGCAGCGCCGGCAGAACTCCCGGATTGGCCTTGATCACCTCCGGCGTGATGTTAGTGAGGTCTTTGGTGAGGACGAGGCTCTGCTTGACGCTCTCGATGGTCTTCCCGCGCGTGTCGCGATACGCCTTCGGCGCAAACTTCATGAACCATTCATTAAACTGGTCCACCGAAGCGCGCGTATCGGCCTTCCACATATGAGGCTTATCGGCGTTGATGGGCATGGTTCATGCGGTAGGCTCTTTCCTCAAAGATAACCCGCTAGAGATTAAGCATGATGCGGCAACGTCGGCCACCTAAACCGGAGTCTCAACGGTTCCACCTAGAAGGACGCGGTATTTCCTCAGCAACTCATACATCACGACTGCGCCGGCGGAAGCGACATTGAGCGAATGCTTCAGGCCTAACATGGGAATGCGAACGTATGTGTCGCAGAGCTTGAGGAGATCGGGCGATAGCCCTTCCACTTCGTGGCCGAACAGGACGCAGACTGGAAAGTGGGGTTGCCAGTCGAAGATATCGACTGCGTTGACGCTGGTTTCGATGGCTGCGATTTCGTGTTCTTGCCGGCGGAGAGCGTTTATGGTTT
>JBAUZG010000459.1:0-20407 GCA_049585195.1 Bryobacteraceae bacterium
CGCGAGCCAGATTGAAGCTTACGGAGTTGAGGGATATGGCTTGTGGCAACTCTTTCCTGGGAACAAGCTCCGGCACAATCGCCTGCCAGGCGGGGCTGTTCAAGGTGGATCCGATGCCGAGCGCAAAGGTGGTGAGCAGGAGCACGATCGGGCTGGCCTTCCCGATGGCGGTTAGCCAAGCCAAAAGTCCAGCAGAGGCCAGCATGAATGCTTGGGTGAAAATCAGTAGCCGGCGCCGGTCAACGATATCGGCCGCGGCTCCCGCCGGCACGCCCAGCAGAAAAACCGGGAGACTGGTTGCCGTCTGGATCAAAGAAACATAAAGCGGCGACGGACTCAAGATCGTCATCAACCAACCGGCGCCCACGTTCTGCATCCATGTCCCGACATTCGAAACCAGCGACGCGATCCAGAGCCAGCGGAACAGCTCGTGGCTGAGCGGCGCCCACGGCTGTTCCGATTCGTCGGACTGTGAAGTGAGGGGGGCGGTTGTCGCCATAGCTACGCGAGAAAGGCGCCGGCTGCCCACCGATGCCAGCCTGTTTCCAATGTAGCGTTACGTCTCGGTCGTGCTGGACTTTATTCCGTCCCGCAGAGCCTGAATCACGTCGATTCGGGCTGCTCGCGCGGCGGGTATTGCCGACGTAGTGACGGCCGCAAGCAGCAGAATAAGAGCGGAGCCGGCAACCGGCAGTACGCCCGGCGTTTTCAGATCTGCCAGGTAAGAGCCCGGATCGCAATCAGCAACGCCACTGCCGCGAAAGCGCTGAAGACCACAACATTGAGCCGCTCGGGCGAGAGCACCTCCGCTCGGACATCTTCAAGCGTCGCAGCGCGTTCCACTGGCTGGTCGGCAGACATTTTGTGGAAGATGCGCGTGATCCGGCAGTCGACCAATCAAAGTGACGCGATGCCCGCTATGCAGTCGAGCGGATGAGGCCGATGTTTCAAAAAGGGCCCTTGTGAGACGTTGCAAACCCTTGAGTTTTGAAACAGATCAACGCAGGCTAAGCTTATGGTCTTGTCCGATGATCTGTCTCACACTGTGATAACGTCTGCGCGTTTGGTCCTGCGCGCATTCAAGGCGGCGGACGCGGCCGAATCGTTCAAAGAGGCCAGCCCGACCATTGCCCGGTTCATGTCATGGAACCCGCCAGCTTCGGAGAGCGAGTTTGAAACCATATGGCAAATGCACCTTTCGCAGATGAAGGCCGGAACGGAATTGCACTTGGTAATTCGCCTGAATAGCACAGATGAATTTATCGGCAGAACCGGCTTGCATCCAGCAGACGGCACGATGTTGGAAACGGGGGTTTGGATTAAAGAGTCAGCGCAAGGTCAGGGATACGGGCGAGAAGCTGTTGCCGCCGTGACCAAGTGGGCAGGCGAGAAGTTTCGTCCTTCCGGGTTTCTATATCCTGTAGTCGACGAAAACATACCTAGCCGCAGGCTCGCCGAAGCTCTTGGTGGCAAGATCATCGGAACGCGGCAACGACGCAAGCCAGGCGACAAGGAGCGGAACCTGCTGCTCTACCACATACCCGTGCCCCGCTAGACAGCGCAAGGCCAAGTTCCACAAAGGGTCCTTTGCAGGACACGCCAATTCGTGCGCAACGCCCGATGATCTGCTCGTTTGCGATACCCGCGATACGATGGCATAGGTTACAGCGCAGAAAGTTCAAGGTGTCCCGCCGTGTTTACTCTTTCGATCCGCTGCGCCTCTGCCGACGACGAAGAAAACATCGTCGCCCTGTGGCGTACCTGCGGGTTGGAAACGTCATACAACGATCTCGCGCAGGATTTTCGTTTCGCGCGCGCGAAGCCGAACTCCGACATTCTTGTCGGCGTCAACCCCGAAGGAAGGATTGTCGGCAGCATCATGGCCGGACATGATGGCCATCGCGGCTGGCTCTATTACGTTGCCACAGCGCCAGACTGTCAGTTGCAGGGCATAGGGCGGCAGATGGTTGCGGCAGGTGAGGAATGGCTCCGTGACCGCAGGGTCGTCAAGGTTATGCTGCTTGTGCGAGACACCAACCCGCAGGTCGTCGATTTCTACAACCACATCGGTTTCGAGGCCATACCGCGCGTTGTCATGCAGAAATGGTTAGCCGAATAAGTTTGCTAAACCGCTTTGGATTGGTTCAGGCGCGGATGGCTACCCCGCCCTTGCCGCAAATCGGCGCGGGTTGCCTCAGTTGAGGCTTTCCCGTATTGTGAAGACATGACCGTCACCCTCGACATGCCGAAGGAGCTAGCCCGGATATCTCATGAATGTGCCTTAATCTGGTGGCCAACGAAAAGAGCTGGTTTCAGGATGGGATGGAGGCTCAGATCGATGAGGGAAGCGACAGAAATCCCGGGGTTGTAGATCAGGGTCAAATTGTCAAAGAACGAGTGGCCCACAGGCCGGAATGGGCTCAGCAGCGCAGTTGCTGTACAGCCTGGCTGAAGAGGTTCTGTAACGGGAAGCTGCTGCTCATCTGCACCCAGACCTTGCGCACGGTTACTCGAATTTGAGCGCCGATCTTGAGTAGCCGCAAACGAATCGTACCGACTTGTGCGTTGGCGAATGAAGTGGCTCGCAGCCCCAGGCGACGCAATCCGCAGATCAACGAATAAGCCATCACTGACAGATACAGCCGCAGTTGGTTGGCGCGCATACTGGCTGCACTCACGCGATCGGCGAACAGCATAAATTGTTCTTTGATGCGGTTCTCCATGTCGCCACGAGCGCAATACAGGTCTTCATACAACGGCTGAGCGTCCCAGGCCGCGGCACCCAGCGAGGTCACCACAAAACGCGGATTCGATTTACCATCGATGTGCTCAGCCTTGGCCACGACGCGCCGGCGGCGGCTCCAGGTCCCGCTTACCGTTTCGTGTTCGAACTCCACGAACACTCGGGCTGGTTGTTGACTCTGCTCCCATAGCCTGCATGCTTGTTCCAGCGCCTGGGCCACGATCTTCTCCAGCAGAGAATTGCGCGCCATGCCGAACACATAATCCACCTGATTGGCTTCGCACCACGCCATCAGCTCCTCCCGGCAAAAGCCTGAATCGCCGCGCAGCACGATCTTCACTTCTGGCCACATAGCCCGAATCCGTTTCACGATGCGCTCGATCTCTTTCCGGCTCCCTGCCGATGGATCGATATTGCTCGGCCGCAAGCGTGCGCCCAGCACATGCTCGCCGGCAAACACATACAGCGGCAGATAGCAGTAGTGATCGTAGTAGCCGTGATAGAAGCGTCCTTCTTGCTCGCCATGAATGGCGAAATCGGTGGTGTCGATGTCTAGGACGATATGCTCGGGCGCCGCGGTGTGCGCTTCTAAGAACGCATCCACCAGAAGATCGTCGATTGCATCCCGCCAAAACGTGACCTTCTTGTAGCGGTTCGGAGTGCCATCTCCCAATTCCATTCGGTTCAGCGTGCTCTTGCCCGCCAGGGGCTCTTTCCCAGGCTCTGCTTTGCCAGCCAACGCTCCCAACAGCGGATCGTGCCGTAGCTGCTCGTGATCGTTCAGATCCTCATACCCCAGGGCCAACCCGTAGACCCGTTGTGCCAGCATCTGCTCGATTCGATGCTCTACTAGAGCCGGGTTGCGGCCATCCAGAAAGCATTGACTGAACCGCTCGAGCAGCTTTAGTTTTCGGTCTGCCTCGCGTAGCAGCAGTGCGCCGCCGTCGGAGCTGATAGCTCCCCCGTTGAACTCCGCTACTATTTCACGTCTACCCTCGGTGGCGAAGGCAAATCGCAATTCGCTACACTCTGTCATAGAAAAGCCGTCTCCTGTTTGGTCTAAAACATTTGGTCGCACTTATGTTTATGCCAAATGAGACGGCTTTCTGCTACACCTTTTGTGAGATATCCGGGCTAGCCCAAAGACCAATATGAAAATAACTGTTCTTCCTTCCGACAACATCTGCCAGGAACTCGGGCAAAACACATATGACTACAAAGATTTTGTTATCTGAGTTGATCGACAACTCGTTAGCCGCGAGGGACGGCACATCCGTATGCGTAAAGGTAGATCTGTTCGTTGATAAGGATCAAAAGGCCCAAAGGTTCGTAATCTCGGACGATGCTACAGGGATCTCCGCAGACAAGCTTGGAAGTGCAATTACTCCCGCTGGGCTGAAAACTGATGGCTCCCTAAACGAACACGGGCTTGGAATGAAACAGGCTGTTGCCGCCTTGGGCAATTGGAATCGTTGGTCACGAAAACAGCGGACCGAGAGCACGCCCTCGAAGTGACGGAGTTTCGGTTTGGCGAAATCGAAGCCGCAGAGAAAACGTTCGACCGAGCAAGTGGCACGACAATTTCCGTCCGTGGGCTGAAGCCGATAGTAGTTACCAATGCGATGTCCTACACGAGATCAATTGTGCCTTACCTGGGGGCGCGATATCGACGTTTTCTTCGACCGGACAATCCGGTCCTTAACCTTACAGTCTCGATCAGGAGCAATGAGAGCGGTGTGGTCCAGTACGACTGGAATGTCAAAGAGATCAAGCCGACGTATTTTCATTCGAGCACCCGTGAAAATCGACCAGTGTTCAGCAAATTCAGTCTCGAAGGCAAGGGATGGCGGGCAGAGCTCACCTTCGGTTACGCCCCCAAAGACGCCTCTGAATACGAGGAGTTAGGGGTTGACGTCCCTAATAAGTTTCATCCATACCGCGTCTCGCTCGCAACGCAGGGGCTGGATGTTATTTTCCATGATCGCGTTATCCTATTTCACCAATTATCGGAGTTAGGCATCGTTAATCAGCGCCATTCTGACTACAATGCCGTAAGAGGCGAAATAGTTCTCATCAGTGGCTTTGCAACCGCAATCACTAAGAATTCCGTCATTCTCGATGAACATTTTCGGGAATGCATTACGCAGACCACGCAAATACTTAACGGAGAAGCAGAGGGGCCAAATCACCGCAAAGAGAACTACATACAACACAAATCGTATCCCGAAGAACTCCCCGAAGCACTCCTTCGCGACCGCCTGGTGGAATGGCTTAAGAATAATCCTCTTCAGAAGAAGGCCTCTGTTTCAAAGGAGTATGCAGTCGAAGGCATCGAGGGGTTCATAGACATTTTGGCCGATGAGGAAGCCTGGGAATTGAAGCGGGATCAAGCAAATGCGCTTGATGTGTATCAACTCTTCATGTACATGGACCTCGGAGACCTGGACAGAGGCTTCTTGATAGCAAAATCATTTACACCAGGTGCACATATTGCGGTGAAGACCATAAAGGATAAACATCAAAAAGAGATAACTCTCTCCTCAAGAGAGCACTTTCCGATAAACCATCCGCCGACAACGCAAGAACGCGAGGATTACTACTGACGACTTTCCTCCTCAGGAACGGACAGTTTAAGCGGAGCGCATCGATGTCGTATGACGGCCATCCGGAAACTATGCGCCACTTGTGAACAAAAAGTGGGGATATCGGTAAGGTGCCGTTGAAGGCTGTATGCGAGTAAAAGATTAAGTTGGAGGTTTAAAACGTGCCCAAACGAAATCGAGTGCTACCATACGATCCGCGCTACGACAAGCTACCGCCGCACGAGGTGTTTGCGAGTTTGGAGAAGCGCATCTCGAACAACTAGGCGGATGGCGGGGATGTGCGCCAGGACCAAGGTCGAACACGGAAAGCTATGCGCTCTGTCAGTGTTCCATACGGCCCACGAAGGCGATGCAATCAACCAACTCCTGAACCGGCTCATTTAGGAGCGGCGGCGACATTGGCAACGCGTACAATGGTGCAGCTCAGCTGTTTTCCGGCCGAAGTTTTTATTTTGGCCTTGTCGCCGTCGAGCTGATAATTCACGTTGCTACCGACAACGAGGTCGGTTGCTTTTACTTTTGTCTTTTCGATGGTTCGGCAGGTGTAGTCCTTGCCCGTTGAGGACACGAAGGACAGATCGTATTGCTGATGTTTGTGTTTTTTGTCGGTTATGCCTGCCGGCTGGACGTCTTTGAGAGTCGTGGTTCCGGAATCCTTGGTGGCTGCTACTGCGCTTAAGCTGACCATCGTCAGCACGGTGAGTCCAATCAATCTGCGCATTGTCTGACCTCCACGCATTCAGCGCTTACACTTCGTTACTGTATGATAATACCCGTTTTTCTGGACGGGCGCCCAGATTCGCACGCTGGCCAGCGAGCCTTGGTTACTTTCGGGGGCTATGCAGCGCAGAATCTCGCGCAGGAGATAGTGCGCGGATTCCGCCGGCTCCACTTGCCACCATTGCCGCTGCCGCCGGTTTGGTGGGCAGGATCGGGGTCCAACTAATGGTTGGAGCATCTGTATCGATAGGTTGTCCACTGTGACATTGCATGATTTTTCCAATTCCGTTGTTGGTGCTGAGTGGATCAAGCCGCTGGCTTTTGCGTCGTGTCTTGCTCCCGTGATGCATTTGGTTTGGGAAGGATGGAAAGCGGGGCTTGACCCGAATCTTATAGAAATGGCCACGCGCAGCACAGGAGATTGGACGCTCAATTTTCTGGTCCTTACCTTGGCAATTAGTCCTTTGCGCGAGATCTTCCGTTTGCCAGCGTTGGTCCGATTCCGTCGAATGCTCGGACTCTCCAGCTTTTCTACGGATGCCTTCATCTTTTGAGCTGGGCAAGGCTCCATCATCTACCCGGTGTTGCACGATTCAACCCTTGGAATCTGCGATTGGCCATGGTTGCGTTGATCCTCATGATTCCTCTGGCCGCCACTTCCACCACAGCCTCCATCCGCTGGCTTGGCGGGGAGCGCTGGCGAAAGCTACATAGCCTGGTGTATCTGGGTGTCGTCCTCAGCATTGTCCACTATTACGGCATCGCAGAACCAAATATTGGAAAACCGGTCGCCTATGCCGCCGTTATTGCATTTCTGCTTTTCTTTCGCATACGGAAACGTGTAGTGACGTCAAGACGCGCCCCAACCTGAACTAACGGCCTAATTGCTCCGAGCACAACTCAAAGCCTTGATTTTGTTCACTGGACATAATGTGGGGATACCGTACAAGTGCCGTCGGACGTCTGGTGCGGCAACGACAGCGAATCACGTATCCGTGAACCCTGTTTTGCGGACCGGAACCACCACATCAATAGTGTGGCTGCTTCAGAGGAAGTGATGGCGTTCGACCCGACCTCGTCAGCAGCGATGCTCCGTAGCCGCTGGCTTGGTACGTCCTGTCTGTGGCTGCAATCGCTGGCCAAGCTCTTCGAGATCATTCAGGAACCAGATATGAGAGCCCCTGTTGCATTCATAAACGAACTCTCGGAACGCAGAACTCTCGTTCAAGTGTCCCGAAATATCGCCGACGATGACGAGGCGCAGACGGTATGTCGAGAATTTCTGAATGATTTCGCCAGCGACTCGCGTTCTCAGGTGAAAGAAGTCGTCGTCGAGACGCTCAGTGGGGACAACTATGAACTCGGGGCGATGCTCTGACGCGGTGGTGATGACGTCCACCACATCGCGATCATTTCGCAAGAGAGGACCTTCCGCTGTGAGTTCAACTACGCGAAACCCGTGCAGGTCGTAATGCCGGACGCTCATTGCCGTATTGTCTCCTAAGACATTTGCTGCCCGGCGGTTGCCTTCTGGCGGTTATGTGGGGTTCAATGACTTTGAGAATCTAAGCGCCGGAGCCAGGCAGGCTCATTCGGCGGTAACCCGGTTTTCCGTGCACAAAAGGTTGGTTACCATCACCGATCCGAACAAGTAATCTCCTCGAACGCGTAGGAGGTCAATCTCAACATAGCCGACTACGCGGAAAGGTGGCTTCGCAAATGTAATCAGTGCGTCGCACGCTTCCATCCTGTTCAACGTTACGAAACGCTAGTCAGTTACGTGCTTGCTTCGAGCCACCGATGTGAGCTTACGGCGCGTGCCAATCGAGCGCGTAGATCTCCTGCGTTCCGATGTCTCGTAGCACGAGGGGCGAATCGTCCGGAGTAAGGCCGAACCAGAAGCTTCCATTAACTCCGGTCCGCTTTACATTCTGAAGGCTGGCGATCTCTTCAATCTTATGGTCGTCCACGCCCACGCGCATCACGGCATGTCGAGTCCCATGCTCCTCGAAGTAGACATACCGACCGTCTCCCGACCAATTCAGCCAGTTTAGTTCGCGCCTCGCCAGTTCCGTCCAGGTCTGAGTTTCGAAATTGAAGAGCATGAGGGCTTGATGATCCGAGCGCCGGGCAGCAATGTACCGGCCGTCCGGAGACCATTCGGCTAAGACGAATCCCTCCGACGCGGGGAGGCGCTCAGCTCTGTGGGTCGCCAAATTCAGGATAACGATTCCGTGTACAGCGTCGGGACCCGGGATATAACTGAAGACAATGGACTTTCCGTCCGGAGACCAACTGGGGCGATCTTGATTGCGCTGCTCCTCGAACAGCAGCTCAGGCGTGCCACCTTGCGCAGAAACCAGGTAGATCCTCCAAGGGTTGCCTGCTGCCATGACCTGGAACGCAATTCGTTTGCCGTCCGGAGACCAGCTTGGTATCAGAGCTTGCATGGGAGGAGGCGTAAGTTGAAGGCGGTCGCTGCCGTCTACTCTACTCCGCCATAAAGTATTCTCGGGAGAAGCAACATACGTGATCCACTGCCCGTCCCGCGAAAAATCGACGAACTCCGCCGAAATCCCAGGAAGATAGGACACCCACTGCCGCGATTTGGAATCGTAGTGTGTAAGCTCGCCCCGCAGTTGTTGACCAACAATGTAAAGTTTTTTCGCATCGGGGCTGAACACCGGCAACAGCGAATTCAATTGTCCACTGGTAAGTTGTACCGGTTCTTTGGCAAATTTTCGGAATGAGCCCAGCAGGCTAATTCGCTCTCGAGTGGCCCAGATCTCAGTTTTGCCGTTGCGCGTAGCCTGAAAAACAAAGTATTTTCCATCTGGCGTCCAATTACCGCAACACTCCGCAGGCGGCCGGTTCCAACCGGGAAGCAAGGGATGAAGCCGCGTTCCATCTGCTGAAACTTCCCAAATTGCAAGCGCGCCGATGCGGGCAAGAGGGTTACCAAGAGTCAGTCGCAACCGGCTCCCATCAGGCGACCAACGCAGCCACCATGCGGTTTCGGGAAGGGTGGCGAGCTTCCGGGCCTCGTTTCCATCGCGCTTGGCCCGATACAAATCCCGGTTCCTGACGTAGGCAATCTCTCGCCCGTCGGGAGACCAGGCGGCACAGGTCGCCAAAATATTCCCAATTCGGCGAGGCGCCCCCACCTGCACCGGCAAGACCCATAAAGGCCACCCAAGCTCATGTTCAAATCCCATGTAATTAGACACTAATAGCTCGGAACGTTTTTGCGAAAAGTCCTGGACTTCAGGCTCACCGACGGGTGTTTCCGGTAGCAAAGCTGTTTCCCCACCCGCTGTGGAAATTTGGGCAATCACCTGTGCCATGCCTGAGCCTTCCGCAAAATAGAGCCGTGACCCGTCGGTTACCATAGCTCCCTGAAATGGCCCCTTTCCCTGGCCATCGTTGCTGATCTGAACGTAATTCGATACGCGCGGTGGCGGAAGCGGGCGTATGAACAAATAACTCACGATCGCGATACAAACAAACACAGCGCCCAGTACAGCTAACCGCCATGCTCGTCGTCGACGAAGCGGCGAGTCCTCATTGCGCTTCAGCCCTTCGAGATCGCTGCGTATCTCTGAAGCCTGCTGATAGCGCCGATCGCGATCTTTCTGCAAACATTTAAAAATTACGCGTTCCACTCCCTCGGGCACACTGGCATTCAGGTGCCGCGGAGCGGCGGGAGTCTTATGGACTATCGCATCAAATAGCGCGGACGTGTCGCCCGTGAACGGAGGAACTCCCGTCGCCATCTCATAGAGCACCGCTCCAAAAGAGAACAGATCGCTTCGTGCGTCCAGCGGCGTGCCCAGCACTTGCTCGGGAGACATGTATTCTGCCGTGCCCAACGCCGAGCCAGCATCGGTGAGTTGCTCACCGTCCCTGGCTTTCGCACACGGCATGCCCATTTGCGGCTGCATGAACTCAGCCGTTGAAAGCTTGGCCAGGCCGAAATCGAGGATTTTTGCGCTACCTCGCTTGATCACGAATATGTTCGCAGGCTTGATATCGCGGTGGACAATCCCCTCGGCGTGAGCCGCATCCAGACCGTCGGAGATCTCAATTGCAAGATTGACAAGCGTTTCCGTCTCCAACGCTCGCCCGGCGATACGGTGCTTCAGTGTCGCGCCTTCCAAAAACTCCATCACGATAAAAGCGCGGTCGCTCTGCTCGCCGATATCATGAACGGTGCAGATATTCGGATGGTTGAGGGAGGAAGCAGCTCGCGCCTCGCGCTGAAAACGCGCGAGCGCTTGAGGATCGCGAGCAACTTCATCCGGAAGAAACTTCAATGCAACCAGCCGGTCGAGCCGGATGTCCTCAGCCTTGTAAACGACACCCATCCCGCCGCCGCCGAGCTTTTCGACGATGCGGTAGTGCGAGATGGTTCTCCCGATGAGCAAATCGGCGCTCTCTTCTTTCCCTTGGTCGTGCCTGAAGGCAAGTGAGCGCGCAGCTACTTCGATGGCCGGATTTTCAAGGAAGCTTCCGGCCTCTTGATCTGAATCGAGGAGCGACCGCACCTCCTGTTCTAGAACCTTATCGCCATGACACGCCTGGCCCAGGAACGCGTCGCGCTCAACCGGCGAGTGCAGCAATGCGGATTGCAGCAGTTCATCGACTTGTTTCCATCGCTCACGATCCACCGGTGGCTCCGCCTGTCATTTCGCGATAAAGCCACGCTTTCGCCGTGCTCCAGTCGCGCATGACCGTCACAGACGATACTTTGAGCACTTCCGCGGTCTCCGGAACGCTAAGCCCGCCGAAGAAACGCAGTTCGACCACCTGCGCCTTGCGCGGATCTATCTCAGCCAGGGTGCCCATTGCCTCGTCCAACGCGACCAAATCCGCAGCCTGGTCGCTGCCAACGACAGCTACTTCGTCCAAGGAAACGTGCTGCAGGCCGTCTCCGCGTTTCAGATTGTGGCGCCGCGCATGCTCGACCAGAATGCGGCGCATCACTTGCGCGGATACTGCAAGAAAATGTGCGCGGTCCTGCCACTGCATGCGCTTGTAGTCCACCAGCCGCATGTAGGCTTCATTTACCAGGGCTGTGGTCTGTAAACTATGACCGGCGCGTTCGCCTCGCAGATGGCGCCGGGCCAGACGCCGCAGTTCTTCATAAACGATCGGCGTGAGCCTGTCGAGTGCGGATTGATCGCCATCACTCCAGGCTCGGAGAAGCTGGCTCACGTCCGCAGATGAGCTTTTCGTCCCGTGCTGTTCGGCTTCCCTAGGCATGGGTGAGTTGGCGCATAGTATAGCGCCATAAAACGAAGCGCTGCTCCGATGATAGTTTCGCCGCGCCGTTTGCGCCTCTTCAGATGAGGGTGTCTGAGGTTGCTCATGTCGCCCTAAAAGGAGACAAGATGAAATCGTCAATATCGACCCGGATTGCCACATCAGCTTTATTCGCCGCGTTGGCAATGCCCGCACAGATTACTGCGCAGGAACAATCGGCGACGCAGGAAGAGAACGCAGATCATGTGCGCTATAGCATCATTGATCTCGGCGCGGTGGGGAATCCGCCTGGCCAGCCGTACGTTCTAAACAAAGATGGCTTAATCGCCGGGGCGGCGGCTATTCCGGACGGGGCGATGCATGCCTTCGTTTGGTACAAGCGACTGAAGGTCGACATCGGCGCACCCGGACTCGGAGGCCCGAACAGCGCAGCGTTCGGCATCAACGAAAACGGCCAAGTCGTGGGACAAGCCGAAACTTCAGATCCGAATGGGGAAGACTTTTGCGGCTTCCACGCGTATGGATTTCCCTCCAGTACTGCGTGCCGCGCTTTCTTGTTGCAAGACGGCGTGATGAATACGCTGCCAACGCTAGGAGGCGCTAACGGCGTCGCCAACATGATCAACAATCGAGGCGAAACGGTGGGATATGCGGAGAAGAACACGCGGGAAAAGGGCTGTCCCGTGTCCCAATTTGAGCCCGTGATCTGGAAAGATGGCGCCATCAATGAACTCCATACATACCCCGGCGACCCGGACGGAGTCGCGGCCTGGATCAACGATAGCGGTCAGATTGCGGGTTCATCAGGGACCTGCGCACCAGCATTCAACCAGAATACAGGGCTCTATCTCGTAGAAAATCACGCGTTGCTCTGGGAAAAAGACGGCTCGGTCCATGACCTTGGCAGCCTGGGCGGGGCAGGAGGGCTCGCCGGGAACCACGCTTGTGCCCTTAATAACCGTAGCCAGGTAGTCGGGCATTCGGAACTGCCCAACGACACAACCTTTCACGGCTTCCTGTGGACTAAGGAGACAGGTATGCAGGACCTCGGCACGCTTCCCGGAGACTTCGCGAGCCTCGCCCTCGGCATTAACGACAGAGGTGAAGTGGTTGGCGCGTCGCTCAATGCGACCTTCACCACCTCGCGCGCCTTCATTTGGAAGGACGGCGTGATGACCCAGCTCAGCGCGCTCATCCGCGGCAGCTCGGGACTAAGCCTGCAGGAGGCGGTGTCTATCAATTCGCGCGGGGAGATTGTAGGTCTTGGCGCAACGGCAAGCGGTGAGCCTCACGCTTTTCTGGCGACGCCCTGCGATGGGGATCACGCTGACGCAGAGAGCTGCAAGGATTAGAGATAAGGCAGCAGCGGCCAAGGTGACGAGAAGACAAAACGATTGTAGAGCGTAAACGGTGGGCGAATTCTGAACGCTCACCGTTTCGCGATGCCGTTGAATTTGGCGGCTGCCTACTATCGGCGAATCTGTTCACCCGGTGGACCTGAGGTGTCATTCAGGTGCTTGCATTGGCCCTAGCAGATTGACCAATCGATCTCAACGGATTGATCCCGTTTGGTCAAAGTGTGGATCTATCCCTCGTCGTTTTCAAGTCGCCGTATCACGCGCATAGCGTAGATGTGAGGCCCACTCTGGAATAGATTGCTGCGCAGGGCAGATCAATGTTTGCGTCCACTCGCCGCGAAGTGCTATCGGACAACTGAAAAGAGGTCAGAATTCTTCTGTTCAGCTCGTTAAGTTAACGGTTGTAGGGGCTGCCCTACAAACGGCAAGCGGCGGTCAGCGTTTGGCTGCCGCTTCGCTCGACTGTTGCGATTCGAGCGTGGAGTTCAGGGTGATTTCAGTCGAGAAGAGCTTCGAGACGGGGCAATTTGTCTTCGCCTGTTGAACCGCATTTTCGAATGCTTCCTTTGAAGCGCCGGGTACCTTGGCCTTCAAGTCGAGGTGGCTTTGCGTGATCGAGAAGCCCTCGCCCCGTTTTTCGAGCGTTATTGTGCAGGTGGTTTCGAGGCTTTGCGGCTTCATCCCGGCTTGGCCGAGGGCGAGCGACAACGCCATGGTGAAGCAGCCGGCGTGCGCGGCTGCCAGCAGTTCTTCCGGGTTGGTTCCCGAGCCCTGCTCGAAACGCGATTTATAAGAGTAGGGTGTGGACGAGAGGCCGGTTGCGGTTGAGAGGGTTCCTCCGCCGGTGGTCAGGTCGCCAGTCCATTGTGCCGAAGCAGTACGTTTCATAAAGTCTCCTATGTTATTGTTTTGGCTGCACTCCGTAGATGCCCGTCCGGCTGGTTCTGGTTTCTGAATCCTAACAGGCGGATGGCGAGTCTAGAGGCTAATGGCAACCAGCACTAACTCAATCGGAATTTCGCCGCGCAAGCCAGCCGACACAAACGCCAACCTCCACCCTCATATCCGAGAGCGCTGGAGTCCGAGGGCTTTCCAGAACAGGTCTTTAGCGCGTGAAGATCTTAGGGCGCTGCTTGAGGCGGCGCGATGGGCACCGTCGTCGAGCAATGAACAGCCCTGGCGCTTTATCATCGCCCCCAAGGAAGACCGCGAAAACTTCGAGAAAGTGCTGAGCACCCTTGTCGAGTTCAACCAGGGTTGGGCCAAGCATGCCCCGGTTCTTATGCTGGCAGTGGCGAAGAAAACCTCGAGCAATGGCAGCGAGAATCGCTGGGCCAAACACGATGTGGGGCTATCCCTCGGGTCGCTGGTCTTTCAAGCAGCGGCGCTAGGGCTGCATGTCCACATGATGGCTGGGCTCGAGCCGGAAAAAGCTCGCGAGGTGTTCCATATTCCAGACGACTATGAAGCGGTGACGGCCGTGGCGGTCGGCTATGTGGGCGACCCGAATACGCTGCCCGAGAAGTTGCGGGAACGGGAATTGGCTCCTCGAACGCGCAAGCCCCTGGCTGAGATTGCATTTACGGGCGACTGGAATCGGCCCGCCTTTACTTCAGAGTCTGATTGAGCACGCGGGCCAGACGCAGGCCGGCTTTCGAGAGCTGGTCGCGCACGACCGGCTTCATGTCATTGATGTAAAGCAAATCGATATAAGGCCGGAAGTTTGCAATTTCTGGTGGCGCGGCCTGGCAGGTTTTTGGAAAGACAACGGGTTCGAGGGGAATGTGAAGGCGCTGATAGATATCCTGCTCGGCGAGCTTGTGCGATTCCCAAGTCCAGCTTTTCGCATCGCCTTTCGACCACTTTCGTCGTTCCCCTCCACTGAGCCGCCCGATATAGCCTTCGAGGTTGTCGGCGAGCTGAATGTCGGTGGAATGCAGGGAGTTCACAATACCCCCGTCCCACAGCGCGTGTAGGTTCTTGGCTTCGTCGACTGGGGTAATTCGTTCGCAGTTTCCGCCCAAGTCGGCGTCCGAGATGGTGTGCAGCGGCTGGTGGACGTCGCCGACGAAATGGATGAGGTAGCGAAGCGCATCGCGGTCGCTCAGGCCAGTCGGGGTGCGGCGGCCGAGCTGGCGCGTAAAGATCTCGATGCGGGCCGTGACGCAATTCTCCTCGGGACAGCGTTTCGGAATGTCCTTTTCGGAGTCCTGAAGCGCCAGGTCAATGTAGTGCCACTCGCCGGTTTTGGTCTGCTCCTTGGTCTCATCGGCCCAGGTTGAGGCCTGCGCCATGGCGTTGGCGACGGACTGGGGGGTGTCTTTGACGCCGAGAATTTGGGCAACCCGCGTCCGGGTTTTGGGGTTCAGGTAAGAAGCGGCGATGCGGGCAACGGCGCGATGCCCTGTTTCCCACCAGCTAAATGACGGCACAGCAAGGAGATAGCAGAGCGCGAGCGGCACAGCAGGCTTGAGGTTCATGGGCGAAGAAAGAGTTCCTTACGAGAGTACAACATCGGAACAAACGAACCGACGGGGCGAAAGATTGAGCGCAGCGGACTAAAATTGTTGCAGTGCTTTCTGCTCATGTGTTAGCCTGGGATCAGCGAGATTGCACCCATGGATTTCAATAGATTGACGGAAAAGTCGCAGGACGCGGTCCGTCAAGCTCAGTCGCTTGCGATAGAGCATTCCAATCAGCAAGTGGACGTGGAGCATTTGTTGCTGGCTCTGCTCGAGCAGGAAGGCGGGCTGGTTCCGTCGCTTTTGCTTCGCGCCGATGTGCCACTTGAGCCGCTGCACCGGCGCTTGCTGCAGGAGGTAGAGAAGTTTCCGAAAGTAACCGGCGGGGCATCGGCTGCCGATCAGGTATACGTGACAAACCGGTTATCGCGGCTATTGAGCGAAGCCGAAGCCGAAGCTAAGCGGTTGAAAGATGAGTATGTTTCGGTGGAACACCTGCTTCTGGCGATTTCGGCCGAGACAGGCGCGAGCGGCAAAATCCTGAAGGAGTTCGGGCTGACGCGCGATCGTTTGATGAAGGCGCTGTCGGAGGTTCGCGGAAACCAGCGGGTGACGACGCCAAACCCGGAAGCAACTTATGAGGCTCTTGAAAAGTACGGCAGGGATTTGACCGATCTCGCTTCCAAAGGCAAAGTAGATCCGGTGATTGGGCGCGACGAAGAGATCCGGCGGGTGATTCAGGTTCTCTCGCGGCGCACAAAGAACAATCCTGTTCTGATTGGCGAGCCTGGGGTCGGTAAAACAGCGATTGTCGAAGGGTTGGCGCAGCGAATCGTTCGCGGCGATGTGCCCGAGGGGTTAAAAGACAAGCGCGTCGTGGCTCTCGATATGGGCGCGCTAATTGCGGGTGCGAAGTTCCGGGGCGAGTTTGAGGAGCGGTTGAAGGCGGTGCTGAAAGAGGTGCAATCGTCGGAGGGCCGCATCATTCTTTTCATCGACGAGCTTCATACGGTGGTGGGGGCGGGGAAGGCCGAAGGCGCAATGGATGCAGGCAACTTGCTAAAGCCGATGCTGGCGCGCGGCGAACTGCACTGCATTGGGGCGACGACACTTGACGAATACCGGAAATACGTGGAAAAAGACGCGGCGCTCGAGCGGCGCTTTCAGACCGTGTTTGTCGATCAGCCGTCAGTAGAAGATACGATCTCGATTTTGCGCGGGCTGCGCGAAAGGTACGAGCTGCATCATGGCGTGCGAATTAAAGACACTGCGCTTGTGAGCGCGGCTGTGCTTTCGAATCGCTACATTACGGACCGTTTTTTGCCGGACAAGGCAATCGACCTCGTAGATGAGGCAGCGGCGAAACTGCGTACCGAGATCGATTCGATGCCCGCGGAGCTCGACGAAATTTTGCGGCGGACGATGCAGCTCGAAATCGAGCGCGAAGCCTTAAAAAAGGAATCCGATGCCGCATCGAAAGAACGATTAAGCAAGATCGAGCGGGAACTAGCGGATTTGAAGGCCGAATCGGGCGCGTTGCAGGCGCAGTGGCAGACGGAAAAAGAATCGGTGCAACGGGTGCGAGCGCTGCGTGAACAACTGGACGGAGTGAAAGTTCAGATCGCGCAAGCCGAGCGTGCCTACGATCTGAACAAAGCTGCCGAGCTGAAATACGGGAAATTGATCGAACTCGAGCGCCAGCTCAAGGCGGAAGAGGAGAGGACGACAAATCAGCGCGGGCAACGTCTGTTGAAAGAGGAAGTGGACGAAGAGGACATTGCTGAAGTGGTTAGCCGCTGGACGGGGGTTCCGGTCTCGAAATTGCTCGAAGGTGAGATGAAGAAACTGTTAGCGCTCGAAGACGAGCTGCACAGGCGGGTGATCGGTCAGGATGAAGCAGTGACGGCAGTGGCAGAAGCGGTGCTGCGGGCCCGGTCGGGATTGAAAGATCCGAACCGGCCGATTGGAAGCTTCATCTTCCTGGGGCCGACGGGCGTGGGCAAGACCGAGCTGGCGCGGGCGCTGGCCCAGTTTTTATTCGACGATGAACGGGCGATGATTCGCATCGACATGTCGGAATACCAGGAGAAACATACAGTTTCGAGGCTGATTGGAGCACCTCCGGGCTATGTCGGCTATGACGAGGGCGGCCAATTGACAGAAGCTGTCCGGAGGCGGCCCTATTCGGTGGTGCTGTTCGATGAAATAGAGAAAGCGCACCACGACGTATTCAATATCCTGCTGCAGGTGCTCGATGACGGGCGTCTCACAGACGGACAGGGGCGCACGGTCGACTTTAAAAACGTAATTGTAATCATGACGTCCAACATAGGGAGTCATCGAATACTCGAATATCGTGGAGCGTTTGCGGGCGAGGGATACAGGCGGATGAAAGAGGCGGTTCTCGAGGAACTGCGGACAGCGTTTCGCCCGGAATTTCTAAACCGGCTCGACGAGATTATTGTTTTCCACGCCCTCAGCGAGGAACATTTGAAGCAAATCGTAGATATTCAACTGGCTGGTCTGCGAGCCCGTTTGGGCGAACGGCACATCGAGTTGGAATTGAGCGATGCGGCACGGACTTTGCTGGTTCGAGAGGGGTACGATCCAAATTATGGAGCACGGCCTCTGAAGCGAGCGATACAACGGGAAATCGAAACGCCGCTCGCCAAACGCATGCTGGCAGGCGAGGTACGCGATGGCCAGGTGGTGCATGTTGACGTCGATCCGGATAGGAAAGGCCTCAGTTTTGTGGCCGCGACGCCCGAGCGGGCGGAGACTGTAAACGCGTAATAGCCCGGGACTTGTAAATGGAAAGGAACCCGGTGCGTCAAAAAGGATGAAGAAAGGATTTGGAGATGGCTAAGGAGATACAATTTCGCCGCTCAACCGCAATTCTGACATTGCTGGCGGCTTCGCTCGGCGGCGGCGTGATTGCCGCGTTCATGGTCGCCTCGAGGTCTGGGGCGCCCGTTCAGGTGGCGGTAAGCGCGGCAGGGTCGGGAGCCTCGGCCGCTGCACCGGCAGCATCGTATGCCGATATGTTGGAAAAAGTTACGCCGGCGGTGGTGAGCATTTACACCACGCAGGTGATCAAGGGCGAGCAGCAGATGCCCGGCATCTTCAACGACCCGTTCTTCCAACAATTTTTCGGGCAGGGCTTTGGCCGGAACATGAAGCCGCGGAACCAGACCGAGCATGGGCTTGGATCGGGCGTGATTATCAGCAAAGACGGGTACATTTTGACAAATAATCACGTGATCGACAAAGCTTCGGATATCCAGGTTCAGCTTCTCGATGGCCGCAAGATTAAGGCGAAGCTCGTTGGGACGGATAAAGACACGGATATCGCGGTAGTGAAGATCACTGAGCAGGACTTGCCGACGATAAGCTTTGCAGATTCGACCAAGGCGCGTGTCGGCGACCTGGTATTCGCGATTGGCAATCCGTTCGATGTGGGCCAGACGGTCACGATGGGCATTATAAGCGCGAAGAGCCGGGCCATCGGCGGGATCGAGAAATTCGAAGATTTCATTCAAACCGATGCTGCGATCAATCCGGGCAATTCGGGCGGAGCTTTGGTGAACGCAAATGGCGCGTTGGTCGGAATCAATACAGCGATTCTGGCGAACGGCTCGGAAGGCAATCAGGGAATTGGTTTTGCAATTCCGGTAAACCTGGCCCGCAATGTGATGGAACAGCTGGAGAAGGGCGGCAAGGTTACTCGCGGATTTATTGGTGTCGGACTTGAAGACATCACGCCGGATCTTAAGCAGGCGATGAATCTGCCGACAACGCGGGGCGCTCTGGTGCGGGAAGTGGAGCCCGGCAAGCCAGGCGCGAAGGCCGGATTAAAAGTTGGGGATGTGATTACGGCAGTGGATGGCCAGACAGTGCTCGATCCGAATGGTCTTACGATCGCGGTGATTCAAATGCAGCCCGGCCAGGTTGCGCATCTCGATGTTCTTCGTAACGGCGAAAAGATGAAGATTGACGTCACGTTGACGGCTCGGCCTAATGAAGAGACCGCGCGCGGACAATTCGGCGGCAACAATGAAGGGGGCGGCAATAGCGGAAACAACGCGCTCGAGGGAGTTACGGTTGAGACTCTGACGCCCGATATCGCACAACAAGTGCAGGTACCGCCATCGACTAAGGGGGTTGTGGTGGACAGCGTGGACGACGATTCGCCGGCCGCCAATGCGCAACCGCCTCTGCAGCGGGGTGATGTGATCACGCAGGTGGATCGCCAGCCGGTCACAAACGCGAGCGAATACGACCGCTTGGTTAGCCAAGCTAAGGGTAAGTCGGTTCTCCTGTATGTGAACCGTCAAGGCAGCAACATTTTCGTGGTTGTGCCATCTAAATAGCCACGGAGTAAATTGAGCAGGGCCTGGAATGGGGTGTTTGCTCGATTCCAGGCCCTTTGTCTATGGAGTGGCGATTAGGCCGGGCAGGACCGTCCAGTACAAGCGTCGCCGAGGTTTTTGGGTTTGGAGAAAGCTGAGGTAGTAACAAATGGCCAGCAATAATGGAGTGCAGATACTTCCTGTTCTGCCGCTAAAGAACACAATCCTGTTTCCGGGATTGTTATTGCCGCTCTCAGTGGGGCGGGAGAGTTCATTGGCGGCGGTGGAAGCTGCTTTGAAGACGGAAGAAAAGGAAGTAGTTCTTGTCGCGCAGCGCGATCCGCATGTGGATAGCCCTCAGCAGGACGATCTCTACACGATTGGAACGAAGGCCGTCATTCGCAAGTCTTCGCGCCAAGGCGAAGATGTCATGGAGATCCTTGTTCTCGGGATCGAACGCGCAGTGATCGTCAAAATTGAGCCGGGCGAATATCTCAGCGCGCGATTCCGGGAGCTGCCGTTTCCGCAAGATGGCGGCTCGGAAGTGGAAGCGCTGAGAGGCGCTTTGCTCGAACTTGCGGCAAAAGCGGTTTCGCTCGCGCAGCCGCAATCGGCGGCGGAGCTGACGCGCATGCTGGCGGGCAATGACGACCCGCTGCGGTTGGCCTATTTGCTTGCGAGCATTTTCAGTCTCGATGCGGCGAAAGAGCAACAGCTGCTTGAAGCGGAAACTCGCGTGGATGCTTTGCGGCTGATACATAGCTTTCTCGCGCATGAATTGCAGGTGCTCGAGTTGCGGCAGAAGATCGCGTCTTCGGCTCGCGACGAAATGGGCAAGGAGCAGCGCGAATACCTGCTGCGGCAGCAGTTGCGGGCGATTCAGCAGGAGTTGGGCGAGAAAGATCCTGAG
>JBAUZG010000460.1:0-6616 GCA_049585195.1 Bryobacteraceae bacterium
TGGCCGAGCTGGACTCGAGGTACCACGAAGTCCGCCGCAAGATAGAAGCATTAGGCCCCGTGAATACACAGGCCCTCGAGGAATTCGAAGAAGCTCTCGAGCGGCAGGAATTCCTCCAAACTCAGCGCCAAGATTTGCTCGATTCCATTCGCGATACCGAGAAAGCGATTGCCGAACTGGATGCTGAATCCCGGCGCCGCTTCACCGAGACGTTTCACGTCGTTAACGCCCACTTCGCCGAACTGTTCAAGATCCTTTTCGGCGGAGGAAGCGCAGAGATGCGCCTCACGGATGAAGAGAACGTCTCCGAGTCTGGAATCGACGTGGTCGCCTCGCCCCCCGGCAAACGGTTGCAGAGTGTGCTTCTATTATCGGGCGGCGAAAGAGCCCTGACCGCAATGGCGCTTCTGATGGCGGTGTTCCAATACACCCCCAGCCCATTCTGCGTGCTGGATGAAGTAGACGCGCCACTCGATGAGCCCAATATTGAAAGGCTCACGAAATTGCTTCAGAGCATGTCCGATCACACGCAGTTCATCGTCATTACCCACGCCAAGCGAACCATGGAAGCGGCACAGGCGCTGTATGGCGTAACCATGCAGGAGCCTGGCGTCAGCCGGCTCGTTTCCGTAAATCTGAAGCCGAGGGAAGAAGAACCCGCGGCTCAACGGCGGCGAGAGGCGCGGGAGCAGGAACTGGCGATGGCGTAGTCGGATCTGGTTCAAGAGTAAACACAAAAACAGGAAATAGTTAGAAAGCCCGCTCCTTATTTGAAGAGAGCGGGCTTTTATTGTCTAAATCCATTTGTACTTAAAAAAAAGTACACAATTTTAACAGAACCCCTTAAGATAACGTGAGACGGTTTGGTTATTGGAGTGACATTGACCAGAAAGAAGCGCAAACAGGGAAAAGCTAGTAAAGCTACTTAGACCATAAGGGCATGCCGCTGACGCATTAGCTCCTTTAAATCCATAGCAAAGCGCGCTTCGTAGTCCCAACTGGAATCGAAATGTTTCCGAGTATTTAGTGTTTCGAAGGAAATACGCAATACCAATTTTTGTCAAATTCCACTAAAGGAGATCTAACTATGTTCCGCAAACTTCTCGCAGCCACAATTCTTGCCCTCGGCCTTTCCGCGGCCACCCACACAGCGAAAGCCGGCGTGCCGCTTCCTCACTGCTGGCCGTGCGGCAAGCAATAAATTAAATTGCAGCTACGATCGTAATTCTCCGATGGCTGGCGACGGAGGGAGGTATCGTGTGGTATCGACTCCGGCCGCATGAAACTCATCCTCGATCTCGAGCAGGCGCTGAGAATCCTGGAGCCTGTCGCAATTGCGATTCTGCTGGGCAGAATTGCGGCACAGCGGCTATTGGGCCTGTATAAGGCTTTTGCCGCATACCTGCTGATCTGGTTGTGCCAGGATATCGCGCCGGTAGCCTTGGGACTGAACCTGGGAGGGGACAGGTATGCTCTGTTTTTCTTTATTTCAGAGCCATTCGCCTGGATTTTCGCATATTTGGTTTTGATCGAATTGTTCGATCTCACATTAGCCGATTTCCCGGGCATCAGGTCGGCGGGCAGAATGGTGTTATATGCCGGAATTCTGTTGTCGGTTGTAGTAGCCGCCGCGATGGCGATCCCGAGCCTACTGCACCTCGGAGGAACCGGCTGGCTGTACATCCTGTACATGGTGATCGAGCGCTCGGTGATGATTCTGTCGCTCATTTTGCTGGGCGCGTTGCAGGTTCTCATGGTTCGCTCGAGCCTTCAACTACCGCTGAATACGGTTCGTTACAGCCGGGTCTATGCGATTCACTTCGCTACCCGAGCTGTACAAGTCTTCGTGTTTGGAGAGCTGGACCGGAACCTGGTCTCGCTTGGTAACGTGGCGGCCTCCTTGATCGACATTGCCTGCGTAAGTTACCTCGCATTGAGTTTGACCCGCACCGGCGTCCACGCCCACGCGGTAGCAGGGGCGAAGCTGTCCGAAGAGGACAGGCAGAACCTTAGGAAACGACTCGAAAGCGTAAATACCTTGCTCGGTCGGTTGGGCAGATAGCTTCAGCTAGCCTAACTTCGTACAACCAGTCCCTCGCGGTCGTGGCTCGGAAACGAAGCTTGTGGATTCAACTGTTTGGCCGAGCCGCGCACGCAAGTAAGCGGTCCGGTGACGAAGTCGGCTAGCTCGGCAGAGCGAGAACGCGGCTTTGAAGAACGAGCGGCCGCAGCCTCTCGAGCAGACCATCGAAGCTGACCTGACGCAAAATCCCCACCTTCATCAACGCGATTTCGGCACGTAGAAAGGTTAGATTCGCAGCGAAGCTCACTTCCTGCCTAAGCAAGAAAGCCGACAGTCCATCCCGGTCCTCTCCAGAAACTGCCAGAGCGTGATTCGCAAAATTTAAGAGCAGCCGCACGTCGCGTTCCAATTGCGTCAGATAGCTTTCAGCTATCTTGAGCCGGTCTGCTTTGAGCCGCGCGCTGAGTTCCGGGGTATAACCGGGTTGCGTCCTCAGGAATTCGAAATCCCGCGGCTGCAAAAGACTCGCCAGCACGGCGTAGCGTGAAAAGTCGTAGCGATTGAGCCAGTCCGAAGTAGGTTCTATTTCGCGGCTGAGCAGGAATTTACAAGTGGGGCGAACGGCCGTCAGTAGTAACGCTGTCACAACCGACAGCGTCGCGATCATCACAAAGGCCAAACAGAAGTCCAGAGTGCTAACCAAAAGAAAAACCTCCAGCCGTACCAGAAACTTCTTAAGTCATTATAGCCCGATATATTCCATTAAGTTGTCAATTATTTGATTCTTGCCATTAAATTGAGCTAGGAAAATTCTGGCCCGCACTGCGTGCGTCATCCAATCTTCCTGGAAACCAGCAACACCATCAGGGGCAAATACGCCGGCATAGGTGAAAAATTGGGGAAAAGATGCCCCGAAATCCGGTCTCGCGAGTGTTGCCCAAAACCTAAAGATATTTCCGCCCCGGTCGATGAAGTGTGTATGCAAATCGGCGTGGAGTAGTCAGAGTCCGTTCTATGAACGGGTGTCTTCAAACGACGGATTGGGCTCCGGAGTTTGCTAGACGTTGGATCGCGCTTTCCACGCGGACGAGGCGGTTGGAAAAATGAAAATCTCTCAACTCACGATAGGTATATTTGCGCGCGGACTCACCTCAACGGTGCTTTGTTCCGCGCTAGTGTCGCTCGGCGGCGCGGATTTTTTGGCGGCTCGTGTTCTCCCGACCGGGTATCCCGCAAACAATCAAACTCAATCGAACGGCTCGGCGGGCGGAACCGCGCTTCCTTCGCCGTCTGAATTGCTAGTCCGGGTGCGGGCATCGGCGGAGCACGTTTACAAAACTCTGACGAATTTTGTGTGTAGCGAGCAAATCGAGCGCTACCGGGGAAACGCACACAACCCGATGGGCCGCAAAGTGGACGTAATTACCACGGAGGTGTCCTACAGCAGCGATTCCGAGCATTACGCCGACATCCATCAAAACGACAAGCCGCTCGGCCAGATCGGCGCTTTGTCTGGCGCGTGGTCTGAAGGAGAATACGGAACCGTCCTGCGTGAGACGATCAAAGCACTCGAGTCGCGCACCGTCAAGTTTGTCTCATTCAGCATTCTCGAAGGAAAGACCGCGGCCGTGTATTGTTTCGACTATACGGCTGGCGATAGCCCATGGGACATCGCGGTGGCGGGCACTCATTACACGCTGCCGTTTCACGGCCAGGTGTGGGCCTCGCCGGTAACCGGCGACATTTTGCGGATTGACCGCATCGCCCACGACGTGCCGGCCGGAACGGGTATTTCCGGCGTGAACTGGGCCGTCATGTTTGGCCCCATGCAAGCGGAGGCCAAGATGTTCTGGCTACCGGTCAAGGGCGTCTATAGCGTTTCGTATGTGAATTCCGATCGTCACGAATGGAATCAGATTGCGTTCTCCGGCTACAAGCACTACGGTTCGGAAGTGGTGCTGCACTTCCAGTAACAAGAATGCTGCGCGGGCGTGCCATCCCAGGGGTTAGGGGGATGGCCGCTCCTTTTGCGTCTTAAAATTAGCGAAAATTCATTGAGGCAGCATGATATGTAAGTAGAGACATGAAAACACCGCCTGATCCATCCGACCGTCGTGACTTTCTGAAAACAGCAACCGGTGCCTTTGGCGCTGCGCTCGTCACTGGTTTTCCAGCCATTATTCAGGCTCAGACTGTCACGAAAGCAATCAAAGTGGGCCTGGTTGGGTGTGGAGGGCGTGGTACCGGTGCAGCCTCGCAGGCTCTGCACGCGGACGACTACGCGGAATTGACGGCGGTTGCCGATGTCGATCAATCACACATAGACACTTGCCTCGGAACCTTGCAGCGGATCGGCAAGATCGCCGATCGTGTAAAAGTGGAAAAGGCGAATCAGTTCCTGGGGCTGGATGCCTATAAACAGGTGCTCGACAGCGGTATCGATGTGGTTCTGCTGGCAACGCCGCCGGGCTTCCGTCCCACGCACCTTGCGGCGTGCGTGGACGCGGGCAAGAATATCTTCTGCGAAAAGCCGGTTTCGACCGACGCGCCCGGCATTCGCTGGGTATTGGATACGGTGGAAAAGGCGAAGGCCAAGAATCTGTCGCTCGTCGCGGGCTTTTGCTGGCGCTACAACGACATGATTCAGCAGACGGTTAAGCAGGTCCAGGACGGGGCTATCGGGCGCATTGTGACCTACTACGCGACTTACTACACCAACCCCGTAAAGCCCATGCCCCCCGCGAGCACGCGCGCCGCCGGCATGAGCGATGTCCAATGGCAAATCAGTAATTGGTACAACTTTGTTTACTTGTGCGGAGACAGCATTGTCGAGCAGGCCGTGCACAGCGCCGACAAGATTGCATGGGTGATGCACGACGAACCACCGGAAAGTTGCGTGGGTGTGGGCGGCCGCGTGATTCCAGCCGAAGGCGGCAATATCTACGATCATTTCGAAGTCAATTACATTTATCCGAACGGAGTGCGGGCATTCCTCGCGAACCGGCAGATTGAAGGCTGCTACAACGAAAACTCCGATTACATTTTGGGCACTGATGGAAAGTGCACCATCGGCCGCGGTACCACGCCCCAAATTGAAGGCAAAACGAATTGGACATGGACCGGCGAGAAGTACGACATGTACCAGCGCGAACACGACGTACTGTTTGCATCGATCCGGAAAGGCCAGCCCGTCAACGACGGCAAGCGAATGGCGACCAGCACGCTGCTGGCCATGATGGGTCGGATGGCTGCTTACACTGGGCAGCAGATTACGTGGGATCAGGCCATGAATTCGCAGGAAAAGCGGTTTCCCGACCACTTGGACTGGAACGGCTCGATGGCCGTGCCGCCCCGGGCTGAACCCGGCATAACAAAATTCGTTTAGCGCGTATACGCGATGAAATTCGTCCTAGTCTTCGCGCCGGCCATTCTGTTTGCACAGTCAAAAATAGATTTCCAAAAGGACGTGAAGCCGCTTTTCGAGCAGTACTGCGTCGAGTGTCACCACGCCGGCAAGCAAAAAGCCGATCTCGACATGAGTTCCCGGCAGGATTTGCTCGACCATCGCTCAATTGTTCCCGGCAAGCCCGATAAAAGCGTTCTCTACACGATGATGCGGGATGGGCTGATGCCGCCGGGCGAACGCTTGAGCAACGACAAACTCGAAATTGTTCGCGAGTGGATTCAGGAAGGCGCGCCTTGGCCGGATAACATTCAGCTTGCCGATCATAAACCGGCCTCGCCCCAATCGGCTCCCAAATCACAGAATTCGGAACAGGCAAACGTTCAGGAGATCCGCAGCCGTATTGCGGCGCATCAGAAAGCCGCCGGCTCGCCGAGCGCCTACAAAGTGACGATCCCGAACACGACCGTCAGCTACGATATGGTTCCGGTTCCCGCCGGCGACTTCCTGATGGGCTCGCCCGATTCCGACCCGCAGCACAAGAAAGACGAGCAGCCGCAACATAAAGTGCATGTCGATGCATTCTGGATGCAGGCCCATGAAGTGACTTGGGACGAATACCGTCTGTTCATGTTTGCCAATCAGGCCGGCGAAATCGCGCACAAAGACGACGTGGTGGATGGCGTTAGCCGGCCGACGCGCCCGTATGTCGAAATGAGCTTCGGCATGGGTATTAACGGATTTCCCGCCATCAGCATGACCCAGCACGCCGCAAATAAATATGCGGAATGGCTCAGCGCAAAAACGGGCGAGTTTTACCGGTTGCCGACCGAAGCGGAATGGGAATACGCATGCCGCGCGGGCACTACGACGCCTTACTACTTTGGCAATGATGCTTCGAAACTGGGCGAGTATGCCTGGTATTCGGCCAATAGCGGCGGCAAGTATCAAAAAGTGGCTACCAAGAAACCCAATGCATGGGGCCTTTACGACATGCTCGGCAATGTGATGGAGTGGACCCTCGATCAATACAAGCCATACAAGCCCGGAGCTGAAAACGATCCCTGGGTGAAGGCAAGCCAACCCTATCCGCATGCCGTGCGCGGCGGCTCGTGGAACGACCCGGCTGGAATGCTGCGCTGCGCCGCTCGCGTAGCGTCGGACCCATCATGGAAGCAACAAGATCCGCA
>JBAUZG010000461.1:0-3312 GCA_049585195.1 Bryobacteraceae bacterium
GTAAACGCCGGAATCAGCGGGATCGCCTCATTGCCCGAGACGACGGAAAATTTCTGGAATCGAACGATAGCCGTGAATTTGAGCGGCGCGTTTCACACCGTGCAGATCGCTGCGGAACGAATGAAGCCCACGCGTAAGGGTTCCATCGTATTGACGGCTTCCACAAATTCCTTCGATGGGGAAGCGGATCTCATCGCCTACAATGCGAGCAAAGCGGGCCTGCTCGGAATCCTGCACACTGCGGCAAACGAATTGGGGCCCTACGGAATTCGCATTAACGCGGTCTGTCCTGGGCTGATCCGGACCCGGCTTACTGCCTCGAGTTTTTCGAATCCAAACATGATCTCTGATTATTTCAAGCACATCGCGCTCGGACGCGGCGGCGAACCGGAGGAGGTTGCGCAGGCTGTGATGTTCCTGGCATCGGATCTGGCGTCGTATATCACGGGAACGACCCTGGTGGTGGATGGCGGGCAGATGGCATCGAAGTTCGGCACGTGGGGCAAAGATACCGACAGCTTCGATGGCCAACGTTGGACGAGGGCTTAGTGCGAATCGTTAGCGTCCATGCCCATCCGGATGACGCGGAGATTCTTGCGGGAGGGACGCTGGCGCTGCTCTCCGCGCTTAGACACCACATTACGATCGTTACTATGAGCGCGGGCGATTGCGGATCGTCGATTCATGGTTCGGACGAGATCGCTGCCATCCGGAAAGCCGAAGCAGCAGAATCCGCAGCATTAATCGGCGCTGAATATCGCTGGGCTGGTTTTCGCGACATGACTATCTTCAGCGACGATCCTTCGCGACGGGCAGTGACGGCAGTCCTTCGCGAGGTTCGTGCCGAGGTTGTTCTCACGGCGGCGCCGAGCGACTATTTATCGGATCACGAGGCGACCAGCCAACTGGTTCGTGATGCCTGCTTCGCCGCGTCTGTTCCGAACTACAAGACGCCTGCGGTGAACCCGCCCCTTCCAGCCATTCCTCATCTGTACTTTATGGACCCGATCGACCAGCGCGACCGGAGCGGCAATCTGACGGTTCCGGATTTCACCATCAATGTCGCATCCACATTTGAGATGAAGAAGGCGATGCTCGCCAAGCACCGCAGTCAACGGCTGTGGCTTCAACAGCAGCACGGTATGGACGATTATCTCAAGCAGATGGAAGATTGGACACGCACCTGCGGTACGAGAGCCGGCATCGCATTGGGCGAAGGCTTCCGGCACTGCCGGATTCATCCCTATCCCCGCGAGCCTCTGCTTCAGCAGATGCTTGTGGCGTACTTAGTTAACGCCGCGAAGTAAGCATGCCGTCAGCGGCGAGGGGAGACTTCGGATTAACAAGAACAGGACTGAGAGTACCGGCCGTTTGTCGTTCTCCCGGCGCGTCGGTGCAGCTTCGCTGTTTACAGCGCCGCCGGATTCAAGCATACTAGTGACAATTCGGGTCCTGAACCGTTTCATTGGGGACGGGGTGCTCGGGTGACAGGGGGTGTTTCAATGCTTCGAAAGCTCTTTGGCCGCCTTGTGTCAGCGGCTGTCTGTGTTGCGACAGTTTTATTTCTTTCCGGCATTCATCTGGATGCCCAAACCACTGCAGTGGCGCAGGTCAGCGGAACCGTCGGCGACCCCAGCGGCGCAGCGGTAACGAACGCACAGGTCACGATGACCGAGACCGACAAGGACGTGGCGCACACCACCACAACCGATGTCCACGGTCAATACGTACTGCCCAATCTCCCCGTCGGCCCGTACCGGCTCGAGGTGAAAGCCAGCGGCTTCAAAGACTTTTTGGAGACCGGCATCGTTCTGGTAGTGAATAACAATATCGAGATCAACGTGTCGATGCAGATCGGGGCACTTGCCGAAAAGGTCGAGGTCAACGCAACGACCAACCTCGTCGAGACGAAAGAAACTTCCGTCTCGTCGGTCATCGACTCGGCGCGCATCAACGATCTGCCTCTCGACAACCGGCAGGCAACACAGTTGATCCTCACGCTCGGGGCTGCCGTCTACGCGGATAGCGGAGATACTGGCAGCAAGACGTTTTGGAACGGTACTCGGATTGCCGTCGCCGGTGGACAGGGAAATGGCACGGCCTATCTGCTGGATGGAGCTGACGCTACCGATGCCATGTCCAATGTCAACATGCCGTTCCCGTTCCCCGACGCGCTCGAGGAGTTCAGTATCGAGACCAGCTCAGTATCGTCGCGGTTCGGTACGCATCCCGGCGCGACGGTGAACATCGTGACCAAGTCCGGGTCCAACGATTTCCATGGAGATCTCTTCGAGTACATCCGGAACGGCGATCTCAATGCTCGTAATTTCTTTTCCACTACCGGTCCTGACACCCTGAAACGAAACCAGTTTGGCGGAACCGCCGGCGGCAAGATCATTCGCGACAAGCTGTTCTATTTCGGCGGGTACCAGGGAACGCGCAACCGCTCGAATCCGCCGCAGTCGATCACCCATATTCCGACGCCCGCTATGCTGGCTGGCAACTTCTCGACCATCGCCTCCTCGGCCTGCGGTAAGGCCGTGCAATTAGTAAATCCCGTTGGCGGAGCGCCCTATCCTGGCAACCAGATTCCGGTCTCGCAGCTCAGCCCGGTCGCGTTGGCGTTAACGAAGTATATCCCCGAGAGCTCGGCGTCGCCCGGCGGCGTGGTCACCTATGGCATTCCGGCCACAGGAGATGAAGACGAGTATATCGGGCGCGTCGACTATGTGATTAATGACAAACACACTCTGTTTGGAAGATATTTCGCAGACGATTGGCGCAATCCGCCGGTTTTCAATGGAACGAATCTGCTGACCACGACAAATCCCGGCAACTTCGAACTCGCACAGGAGGCCACTATTGGCGACACCTACACTTTTGGTCCAGGCACCGTGAATTCATTCCACGTCGGATTCAATCGCATCCGCGACAATCGGGGACCCACGAACTTTCCCATCAACTGGACCGACCTCGGATCGCAAATGTACAGCGCCGTTCCGAATTTTCTTCTGATTTCCGGCATGACTGGAGGCTTCACCACCTACTGCGGCACGTGCGCGCCCGGACATTTCAACATCAACAGTTATCAATTGGCCGACGACGTGGACCTCATCCGCGGCCGCCATCAATTCGGCTTCGGCTTTAATCTGGTTCGCATTCAGAACAACACCATTTCCGGTTTTGACGAGAACGGCGCGCCGACCTTCAATGGTCAGTTTACCGGCCTCGGAATGGCGGATTTCATGCTCGGATATATGAGCGATTTCCAGCAAACCAATGCGACGCCGGACGACTTGAGGCAATGGGTGA
>JBAUZG010000462.1:0-3171 GCA_049585195.1 Bryobacteraceae bacterium
GCACAATCCTGCTGGACGGAATCGACATCACCAATCTTCCGGAAGACCGGATGGCGCGGATACGCGGCAGCAAAATCGGTTTCGTGTTTCAGTCGTATCAACTGGTGCCCACGCTGACGGCGCGCGAGAATGTGTTGCTGCCAGCCGAGCTCACAGGATGGGGCGACGACATTGAACGCCGGGCAGACGAATTGCTCGATCGCGTTGGGCTTTCAAACCGCGGCCATCATTATCCGGTTCAGCTTTCGGGCGGGGAGCAGCAGCGCGTCGCTCTTGCTCGCGCTTTCATTACACGTCCGCCTATCCTCATGGCCGACGAGCCGACTGGCAATCTGGACAGCGTCAATGGCGCGCATATTTTGGAATTGCTTCTCCGGCTGAACCGCGAAGAAAACACAACGCTGGTGCTTGTGACGCACGATTCGCCGATCGCTTCAAATGCCGGGCGCATCATCACGCTGCGCGATGGAGCGGTTCAAAGCGACCGATTGGTCAATCAGCCGGTTGAGGCCTGAATGAGATTTCTACGAGCAGCGAACCGCATCGCATGGCGAGAATTGAAAGCTACTCCCTCGCGATTCCTCTTTGTCGTTCTGGCGGTCGCGGTCGGTGTGGGAGCCCTGAGCGGCGTGAAGGGATTCGGCGCCGCTTTTCGAAGCATGCTATTTCGAAACGCCAGACAGCTGACGGCGTCCGACCTCACTGCACAAGTCTTCGGCGTTCCCACTAGCGATCAAATGACGCGTCTCCGGCAGATCGGCCAGCGCGTCGGAGCGCTCACTTGGGTGACCGAAACCCTTTCGATGGCCGGCCGTCCGCGCCAAGTTCCGCAGATGGTGGCGGTAAAGGCGGTCGATCCAACTTGTTACCCCTTTTACGGACGCTTAACAATCGAGCCCAAGCGACCCCTCAGCGCTTTACTCTCTGGCGATCACGTGCTCGTAAATCAAGAGTTGCTGATCCGGCTCCATCTGCAGCCGGGCGACATGATCCGGTTAGGTGGAAAGGATTTCACCATTGCCGGCATGATTGTCACGGAGCCCGATCGGCTTGCATCCGGGTTTGGACCAAGCATGCGGGTGATGATGAGCCGCGCTTCGTTGGATTCAACCGGCCTGTTGCAACTGGGCAGCCGCGCCTCCGAGCGCTTTCTGTTCAAACTCCGCAACGGCGCGAGTATCGACGAGTTGAAGGGCGACCTGAGGTCGACACTCGTCAGGCCGCGGATCACCGATTTTCGCGATGGCAATCCAGCCATTGAAAGAGGGATTGATCGCTCTACTACTTTTCTGAGCCTGGTGAGCCTCATCGCCCTGATCGTCGGCTCGCTCGGTGTCGGCATGGCAATGCACTCTCATCTGCAGCAGAAAATGGACACTATAGCCGTCATGAAGGCAGTCGGCGCACGCTCAAGGCAGATCGCCGCAATCTACCTGATCCAAACACTGTGCCTCGGCATTGCCGGCGGTCTGCTGGGCATCGGCATCGGCGCGCTGGTTCAAAAAGCGTTTCCCATTCTCATCCACCAGGTATTTGCCTTGTTGCCCGATGTCGCCTGGGACTGGTCATTCAGCCTGGAAGGCCTCGCGCTTGGCGTCCTCGCCACGCTTCTGTTCACATTGCCTCCGCTTATCGGCATTTGGCGCGTGAGACCCAGCCTCGTCTTCCGGCGCGAAATGGACGACGCAGCGCGTATTCCTGGCTGGCGATCCATTCCCTACCTGATTTGCGTGGCCGCGATTGCCGCCGGTTTCATCGGCATCTCGCTGTGGGTGAGCGGATCGTGGCGGGTAAGCGCCTATTTCGCGGGCGGCTTGGCCGGTAGTCTTCTGCTGCTGTCGCTCGCGGCCATAGCTCTACTCCGCGCCGCTAGGTGGACCGTCAGCCGTTCGGGCCGAAGACTGCCCGCAAACTTCCGTCATGGATTCGCCAATCTCTACCGTCCCGGAACGCATGCGTCGTCCGTGTTGGTCGCGTTGGGCGTTGGCGTTGTCTTCACGCTCACGACTTACCTCATCCAAAAAACCGTGATTCGCGATGTGCGTTCGGACGCTCCCGCACGCGGAGGGAATGTCTTCCTTCTCGACATCCGCCCCTCGCAGCGCGACGCAGTCGAAACGTTCATTGCCGCTCAGCCTGGGGTCGAGCGCCCACCAGATCTCGTTGGCTACTTTGTGGCGCGCATGGTGAAGAAAAACGGCACGCCCGTTCAACTTCTACCGCTTGGCCGGGAACGCCGCGATCAATTGCAAATCAGCCGTCTCTCCGTCGCCGCCACTTTGCCGAAGGATTTCGATCTCACGTCGGGCCATTTCTGGACGGCGGATTCGGCCGCTCCCCTGGTTGCAATATCAGACGACGAGGCCCGCCGCTACGAATTCAAAATCGGCGATCGCCTCGAATTCCAGGCTGCCGGCAAGTTGATTGATACAACCGTCGCCGCCGTCTATCATCCCAACAAACAAGCGGCTTTCCGCTTCGAAATCCTCTTCCCGCCTCGCGCGCTGAACGGCATTCCAGCCATTTATTTCGGTTCCGCGCAAGTCAAACCGGCTCAGATTCCACGCCTCGAAGGGGCCCTGTTTGAAAAATTTCCCACCATCACCGTAATGAACCTGGCCGACATTTTGCAGCGTGTGCAGGAAGCCGTCGATCAGATTGCGCTCGTGATCCGGTTTCTCGCGGCCTTCGCCATATTCGCCGGCGTTATCATACTTTCGTCGAGCGTCGCGGGAACACGGCACCGGCGCATCCGCGAAGTAGCGATCCTAAAAACTTTGGGAGCTACACGGCGGCGGGTGACTACAATTTTTTCCGTCGAGTTTACCATTCTCGGCGCGGTTGCGGGTTTGATCGGCGGACTGCTTGCGAATCTTTTCTCGGGCGTTATCGCGACTCACTACATCCATCTTCCATTTCGCTTCGATCCAATCTCGGTGATTGCAAGTGTAATCGGAATGGTTGTGCTCGCAAATTTAGCAGGATGGCTCGCGAGTATGCGGCTCCTTGATCTCAGACCCCTCGAAGTTTTGCGAGCCGAATAGTACGAAGCCACTAGCCGAACTTCGTCACCGGACCGCTTACTTGCGGCGCGGCTCGGCCAAACAGTTGAATCCACTAGCTTCGTTTCCGAGCCACGACCGCGAGGGAGTGGTTGTGACGAAGTTAGGC
>JBAUZG010000463.1:0-3774 GCA_049585195.1 Bryobacteraceae bacterium
TTGGACTTATCTAACAGGTCAACGAGGTTCGCGCCTCATTGTGAATCACTATGGATCAGAGCGCGGAAAAGCAGCGACGGACGTGCATCGCGGGGTCGTTGCTTCAAGCAACTGAGCGTCCCAAAAAGATTCTCCATTCGAGGTCGAATTCAGAGGAATCATCATTGTGCTCTACTGCATCTCGTTCACTGTGCTTTATCGCTTGGCGTGTGTGAGCGCGGCGTTGTTTATCTGGGCATGCGCCTCGCCGTGTCAGCAAGTTCCACCGGGCGGTCGCATTCAAGCCGGTACCCCCGCAAGCAGCGAGACCGAGAGTCTGACGCGGCCGGAGAGCAAGCGCATTTTCGGGATCATTCCCAACTATAGAACGTCTCCGAGTTTGAAGAACTTCGAGCCACTGACTCCCCGCCAGAAGTTCAAGATTGCCTCCGAAGACGCATTCGACCGTGGCACTTTCGTACTCGCGGCTCTGTTTGCGGGCGAACACCAGTTGACCAATGCCAATCGATCTTTCGGGCGGGGTGCGGCTGGGTATGCGCGCTACTTTGGGACATCGTACGGCGACTACGCTATCGGCGATTACATGACGGAGGCTATCTATCCGATCCTTTTCCATCAAGATCCGCGTTATTTTCGGCGCGGCATCGGAAGCGGCTGGTCAAGATTGGGTTACGCCATGGGACAGATTTTCTTGACGCATGGAGACTCGGGGAAGACGGAATTCAATTTCTCGGAAGTGATCGGGAATTCAACTGCGGTAGCAATCTCAAACGCGTATTATGCTGACAACCGCACTGCGTCCGACGCTATATCGGCGCTTGGGACTCAACTCGGTGTTGATATGGCCGCCAACGTCTTGAAAGAGTTCTGGCCGGATTTCGAACGAAAGTTCAGCCGAAAACATCACCAGGATTCGACTGCGATCGACCAGACTGATTCCGCTAGAGCACGGCAGTGATCCGTCAATTGTAACCAGACTCAAGCAATCAACAAACAAAGGTTCTGGCGTTCGGCTCTTTACTTATGAAAGGGAGAAGAACGCGAGGCCCGATCTGTCTACGACTCAAACAACGAGTGACCAGGAACAAAGGTCGAATAGTTCTGGTCCAGTCGGCCGGTAGTGCCATCTTTGTCTTCCCCGTAATCTGGCGACCAGAATGTTCAAAATTGAAAGCGGCTCGGATGGACCGGAGGCGATCCTCCGGCTGAGCGGTCGAATCGAATCGGAACATCTGGAAGAATTAAAGGCACAAATCGAAATCCGCGGGCACGGCATCGTACTCGATCTCAAAGAGGTGAGACTCGTCGATCGGGATGTTGTGCAATTCCTGGTACTTTGTGAATCGAAGGGAATCAAGCTCCGGCATTGCGCTCCCTACATTCGAGAGTGGATCCTCAGGGAGAAGAGTCGGGATGGAGGGCCGCGATGAGGGGAGTGCCATCGAGATTGCGAGATCGGCGTCGTCTCCTGCCGAAATCGTAAACGCCCGGTGACTTATTGTTGTGATAACCCAGGCTTGATCTTGCAGCACGTGCCGTTTGATGAAGTTGGGACTGTAAGATGACCTCCGTCAAATTCGCACTCTCCGGGTTGCGCGTCTTTCAGGAGCTATTCGGACAAACCACTTCGGCCTTCCTAGACCCTTGCCAACTACTTACGATTTGTTGGCCAGAACGCCGGTTCCGCCTTTTCCGCAAACGTCAGCAAGGCCGAGAAGTGCAACCCGTGAGCGCTGGCGAAGGCGGTCAGTACTTGTCTTTAGCGAACAGCCTCCAATCGGTCTGATAATGGCGATTTTCGTCCAGCCAGCAGAAGTCAGGAACATTAGAAAAGACCTGATCTTCAGCCCGTAGCAGAGCCAACGTGTTAACACGTGCGATGAATTTGCGGTTCATTAGGGGCGGCCCTATCGGAAGCAACGTACCCCACAGGGCTACATGACGACTGACTGCATAGAAGATCGACTCCGCATTCTCAAAACCTACCTTTACCCCTTTGGGGCCCTCAAGAATCACTGGGTTGTCACTTGCAATGAAGCTTCCGTTCGGGCTGACCAAAGTGGTCCAAAATCGCTTTTTAAGGCCCGGTAGTACACTCTCGACCGCATCGAAAGCTCTTAAGACGTACCAATCCGTTGGAGCTGTCAGGGTGTATGCCTTGGCTTCATGGAACTCCTTCATCCGTTCGTACTCCGCGCCAGGATCATCGGGGCACATCCCAGCTTCTTCTAACGCTCGCCTCCACGTTTCAGGACTTTCAAGTTCTTTAGCGATCTGCTCATACGAAAGCTTATCCAGGACGCCTAAAATGAACGGCCGGAACGCTGGAACCCGCGACCACTGCACGCCAATGAAGTACAACAGCGGTTCCAATTCCTCGACCGTAGGCCCGCGCATCTCACTATCGATATCCCGCAAGATCGGGGCGATTTCGTTCTCAATCCGCGAAAGTGCCTTTTCAACCAGCACCGGATCGCTCGCGCGCTCATCTTCAAGGCGATAAAAGTCCCGAATGAATCCCGCTGTTCCCGGCTCAGCGCCCCATTGATTCCCGCGCTTAAAGTCTGTCACGAACAACTTCCCCTCTTGATTTCCCGTGTCCGTGAAACCGGCAAGCCAGCACCTCGGCAGATAGTGATGCCGCCGTGGTTCCGCCTTCTTAGGTGTTGTCATGTGGACACTCTTACCGTAATACGGGCAGTGTGGTCGGCAAACCGTAAAATGAGATCACCAATGACGCTCGCCGAGTTGGGGCGAATGTCCGAGAAGCCGAACTTTCCGTCCGCTGCCCGTCAGGTCAAGTTCAGCGTTTTACACATACTCTCTAATCAGAGTCCCGGCGTGCGGCCGACCGCCTGTTCGAGTTCTGCTCGCGCAAGCAGATATCCCAAGCTCGCCTGAAGCAAATCGGCCTGAGCCTTATAGTTTGCCGCCGTGGCTTGCCTCAGCTCGGAAACCTGAATCGCGCCGTGCGCCGACTCGTTCGTCGCCACGCGTTCGCTCTCCTGCCGCAGTTGGGCCACCTGGCGTGCCACGTCAACCATGCTTCTGGTCCGCTCCACCTTGTTATACGCGTTCTCGATCGAAACTGCGACCTCTTCCTTTAGCCGTTCGACGTTCTCCTCGGCCTCCGCCAGTTCCACCTCGTGCTCGCGGACCGCCGCCCGGCGTTTGCCGAAATCGAATACGTCGTAAGTCAGACTGGCCCCGAACGTGCCGAAGTTATGTACAAAAAACGGTACACCATCCTGATAGCTGTAGCGCGCGAAGACCGTGATGTCGGGAATGTAGGCTGTTTTCGCCGCGGACACACCAGCTCGCGCTTTCAGCGCCGTCTCCTGAGCGGAGAGAATCTCCGGGTTCTCCGCCCAAGCCATCTTCAAGTATTCGATTTTGTTCAAAGCCTCGAAGTTCGTGGGCACTGCGGGATTCAGTTCTAAATTCGTATCCAGCGGTAAACCGAGCAGGTCGTTCAATTCAGTCTTGAGGTCCGCCAACTGAAGATCCGCCGTCAGCACTGCCTGCTGTCCCTCCAGCAACTCTGCGCGGCTGCCGATTGCCGCTACCTTCAGTGCGCTGCCATTACGGACGTCCTGTTCGCTCTCGCGCAGATTCTCGTTCGCGTATTCAGTCTGCTGCTCGGCCGCTTTCTTCTCGAGTTGCGCTACCAGAATCCCATAGTAGAGCGTGTGCACCTGCACCGCGATTTCGTTCTCCGTTTTCTTTGCGTCGTCGCGGGAGATGGCCACGTCCGCCGCGGCGATGCGATTCTGC
>JBAUZG010000464.1:0-12401 GCA_049585195.1 Bryobacteraceae bacterium
TGTTTCGGGCGTGCATTTGTCCAGTATCCTAAATTCCCGTAGCGAATACGCGACACATTTTCTTTCCCTTGACAATCTGGGGCTCTAAGCGCCATACTTCCCAAAGATCATCATAGGAACGAATATGGCGAAATCCGCGCAACCAACTTTGCTCCAGGGCACGCTCGACCTGCTGATTCTGCACGCGCTCGAGCGAGGCGCGATGCACGGCTACGCCATCGCGCAGACAATCCACTTGCTTTCGGACGAGGTGCTGAAGGTGGAAGAAGGGTCGCTCTATCCCGCGCTTTACCGCCTTGAACTGGATGGAGCCATTTCCGCGGAATGGGGCTTGTCGGAGAACAACCGGAAGGCAAAGTACTACGCCATTACGAAACGCGGCCGGAAGTTGGTCGCTCAACAACAGGCAACTTGGGACCGGCTATCGACGGCGGTGCAGCGGGTTCTTGCGAGGTAAGCATGCGCCGTTTGTTTCTCAAATTTTTCCGCCGCCGCCGGTTAGAGCAAGATCTCGAAACGGAACTCGCGTTCCATCGCGCCATGTCCGGCGAACATCAAAATCCGATCACACTAGGCAACGCGGGAGTTATCAAGGAGCAGGCTCTCGACCTGTGGCGTTTCAATTTCATCGAGAATCTGTGGCGCGATCTGGTTTACGCCGCGCGAGGACTTTGCCGTAGCCGCGCACTGGTTATCAGCGCACTGCTGTCGCTGGGCCTCGGTATCGGCATCAACACGGCCATGTTTTCGCTCGCGGTCGAGTTTCTGTTCAGCGAGCCATCCGCTCGCGATGCCGGTTCGCTGGTTTCGATCCGGCTCGGCGGCAACAGCAATTCGCCCGAAGAAGCGATCGACTTTCTGCGGGCAAGCGGCTTGTTCGAAGATGTCACCGGCGAAAACATAGAAGCTTTCGCTAATTACAACGATGGAATAGAGACGCACCGGGTTTTCGCTACCTACACGGCGAAGAACTACTTCACGATGCTGGGCGTACCGATGCTTTACGGGCGCGGCATCATACCGGCGGACCCCAAGGAAACCGCGGTTCTCAGTTACCGCTTCTGGGGTAAATACTTTCATGCCGACCCGTCCGTAATCGGGCGCGCGATCAATCTCGATGGCCGCGCCTGCACGATCGTCGGCATCCTACCCGAGCATCACCGTACTTTAATGGGCTTCGGCCTCTCGCCCGACATTTACATGCCGAAATGGCTGGATACGACAACTCTGATGATCTACGCTCGCCTAAAGCCGGGCATGTCCCTTGGCGCGGCGCGCGCGGGCCTCGATGCAGTTGCCAAACGCATGGATGCTGTGATGCCCGCGACGCACTGGAAGTACGCGCAGAACATAAGCCTCGATCCCGTCACCGGTTCCAGCCGTTTTATGTCGGAACAGGAAATGATTCCAATAGCCATTTTTTTCGCGCTGCTGGTAGTCATCACTGGCCTTGTTCTCCTGATCGCCTGCGTGAACGTCGCAAGCCTGCTGCTCGCTCGCGGCGCCGCTCGGCGTGGTGAAATCGCGATCCGTCTTGCCCTGGGCGCGGGCCGCGCACGGCTGTTGCAACAGTTTCTGGCGGAGAGCCTGTTACTCGCTCTGGCTGGAGCGGGATTTGGTTTCGCTCTTGTGGAAGTGGCTGCGGCTGTGCTCGCGCGAGTCGCTCTTCCGATTCCGGTGCCCATCCGTCTGGATATTGCACCGGACTGGCGCGTCGCATCGTACTGCGCGGCTGCCTGTCTGCTCGCGACATTCGTGTGCGGCCTGCTTCCCGCGTGGCAAGCGCTCAAGCGCCCGGTTGGCCCTGATCTTCCGCGCGAACGGAGGTCACGCCTTCGCGGAGCTCTCGTTATAGTGCAGATTGCAACTTCTGTTGTCGTCCTCACCACCGGCTTTCTGTTCCTACGAAATCTAGTTAGCGCCAATGCCATCAGTCCCGGTTTTGACGTCCGCCATACGCTGCGCGCCGATGTCAATCTGCCGCCGGTTAGGTACGACACGCCCCAACAGAAAACGCACTTTATTACCGAGGCTCTGCGCGAACTCGGAGCCGTGCCGGGAATCGAGACTATAGCCGCGGCCAGGCTGACGCCATTCACCGACAACGTGGCCTTTGGCACGCTGCTCCGATTTCCCGATACGGGTGAAAAAAAGCACGCTTATTTCAAGTGGAATGCCGTTACGCCCACTTTCTTTGGGGCAATGGACATCCGGGTATTGGGCGGGCGCACGTTTTCGCCGACTGATCGCGGCGAGAAAGTGGTCATCGTAAACCAGACTTTCGTCGAGCGCTATCTTCGCGGCCGACAACCAGTGGGAACCGTGTTCTTATGGGGAGCTGACAGCAAAACAGCCTACGGAAACACGCCGTACCGCATCGTTGGAGTTGTCGTCGGAACAAAGACCGAAACCATCGGCGAAGAGCCGCAGCCGCAGCTCTACCAGCCCATATCGCAGATCGATTACGACGGCCTTCGCATACAGTTTGTGATGCGTTCGGCGATTCCGCCCGCGCTCGAACTTGACGCAGTTCGCCGCGCGCTGCATCGCATCGATCCGATGGCGAGTGCCGATGTCGAGACCATGTACTCGAGCATCGGATTCGCATTTCTGCCCAGCCAGGTGGGTGCGGTGCTGCTCGGCTCGATTGGCGTTCTCGGCCTCTTGCTCGCGACGATCGGGCTGTACGGAGTGATGGCTTACTCAATCGTCAGGCGCACGCGCGAGATCGGCGTTCGCATGGCGATTGGAGCCACGCGCCGCAATATTTCCCAGATGGTGCTGCGCGACGCCGCTAGATTAACTCTGACCGGATCGGCCATCGGTCTGTTCCTCGCGCTGTTTCTCACAAAGCCACTGGCGATGTTTCTAGTGCCCGGGCTCAACCCCAGCGATCCGCTCAGTTTCGGCGCAGTGCTCGCAGTCATGATTCTGACGGGAACCCTCGCCGCGTGGGGCCCGATGCGGCGCGCCATAGCCGTCGATCCGAACACTGCCTTACGTTACGAATGAGCGTCCTGGGATCGGGCGTTTGATATTCTGAGATTTTCCGGCGGCCTCGTTCGTCTCCGCCGGTCTCGATTCCCGCCATGTATATCCGAAAACAACGTCTACTCACACCTGGTCCGACGCCCTTGTTGCCGGCTGCCCTGCACGCGATGATGGGTTCGGACATTCACCACCGGACCGACGACTTCCGCAAGCTATACAAGCAAGTCCTTGCCGACTTGAAGGAAGTTATGAGCACAACCAATGACGTGCTCGTTTTAGTAGCTTCAGGCTCGGGCGGAATGGAAGCCGCAACTCAAAACTTTTTTTCGCCAGGCGACGAGGTGCTGGTCTGCTCTGCCGGAAAGTTTGGCGAACGCTGGGTCGAAATGACGAAAGCCTGGGGCTTGAAAGCCACGGTGCTGACGGCGCCATACGGCGATGTCGTAAAGCCGAACGCTGTCGAAGCCGCTCTGCGCGCAAACAAGAACATTCGCGGCGTCTTCATACAAGCTTCCGAGACCTCGACGGGCGCCGCGCACGACATAGAAAGCATCGCGAAGATTGTTAAAGGCACGGACGCGATTTTCGTTGTCGATGCCATCACCGGCATCGGGACCATGCCGCTCGATATCGACGGATGGGGCCTCGATATCGTGATAGGCGGATCGCAAAAGGCGTTCATGATTCCGCCCGGATTGGCGTTCGTTGCAATTAGCGCGAAGGCTTGGGCATTGGCAGAATCGGCGAAAGCGCCCCACTATTACTTTGATCTGAAGAAAGAAAAGAAGAATGCCGCGGGCGGCGAATCGTCGTGGACTCCGAATACTTCGCTGCTCCTGGCCCTCGCCGAGGCATTGAAATATATCAAGCAGCTTGGAATGAACAATCTCATTTCCAATGCTCAGCTTCTTGCCCGCGCCACCAGAACCGCCATGAAAGAGCTAGGGCTCGAGCTGTTCTCGAGCTCTCCCGGTTCCTCCGTCACGGCTATCAAGCCACCGGCCGGCATGGATTCCGGCGTGATTGTGAAGGAATTCCGCAACCGCTTCAACGCCATCATCGCTAATGGCCAGGGCTCCATGAAAGGGCAGATTTTTCGCATCGCCCACCTCGGATTCTTCGACTTCCACGATTTGTTCGCGGTGATCGCCGAGCTCGAGTTGATTCTTTCGGCTAACGGTTTTCCGGTTAAGTTCGGCACCGGAGTTGCGGCGGCGCAGAATGTGTATGCCGAAGCAGCATTGCCGAAAGAAGCGCTTGCACTGAGCTGAAATCGGACACCTGCACATCCATGAAGATTCTTGTTGCCGAACCGCTGGCTCCGGCTGGAGTCGAATTGCTACGCAATCAGCAGGGCTGGGATGTGGTTATCTCCAATCCCAAGGAGTACGAATCGCACTTGGCCGATTCGGAAGCGCTCATCGTGCGCAGCGCGGTCAAAGTGACCGGAGACGTTTTGAAGAAAGCTCCGAAATTGCGTGTCATTGGACGCGCCGGCGTGGGCGTCGATAACGTCGATCTTGAAGCTGCGACTGCCGCCGGCGTTCTGGTGATGAACACGCCCGGCGGCAACGCGGTTTCCGTTGCTGAGCACACGCTAGCGCTGATGCTTTCTATGGCGCGCTCCATTCCGCAGGCGAGCGTCTCAACGAAGGCCGGCAAATGGGAGAAGAAGAAGTTTCTCGGAAGCGAGTTGCGCGGCAAAACGCTGGGCGTCGTGGGATTGGGCAGTATTGGCCGCGAAGTGGCGAAGCGCGCCAAAGCTTTCGAAATGAAAGTTGTGGCGCACGATCCGTACGTAAGCCCGCAAAGCGCGGCGGCTCTCGAAGTGATGCTTGTTCCGCTCGAGGACCTATATAAGGAAAGTGACTACATTACGCTGCATGTCGCGCTGACGCCGGAAACCGACCACTTCCTGAACGCCGAAGCGTTCACGCGCATGAAGCGCGGGGTCCGCCTTGTGAACTGCGCCCGGGGAGAACTGATCGATTCGAAAGCTTTGGCCGAGGCTGTCGCGTCGGGGATTGTCTCTGCGGCATCTCTGGATGTTTTCGAGAAAGAGCCGCCGGGAGACGATCCGCTGTTTCAACTCGAATCGTTTGTGGCAACGCCTCACATCGCGGGATCGACCGAAGAGGCGCAGGAAATCGTAGGCGTTCGCATTGTCGAGCAGATGGTGGAATATCTGCAAACGGGTGCGGCGATCAATGCCGTGAACATGCCGTCGATGACCGCCGAACAATACCGCTCGCTCGGCCCGTTTGCGGATCTGGCGGAGCGCCTTGGCGTTTTTCTCAGCCATATTGGTTCCGGCAACCCGCAAACTGTGCGCCTGTCTTATTTCGGCAGGATCGGCGAGAGCAACACACATTTGCTGCGCAATGCGGGTTTAGCTGGCATTCTGAGCCGGTCGCTCGAAAAGCGGGCAAATGTCGTAAACGCGATGCAAATCGCGAATGAGCGCGGCTTTTCGGTCGAGGAGCGCCGCGAGCCGCGCCAGGCGCCGATGGATTCGATCCGGCTCGAGCTCGTGACCGATGCGGGAACTCTCGCCGCCGAAGGAGCGGTGGTTTTGGGACGTCCGCGCTTGCTTCAAGTAGAAGGAATCGCTTGCGAGGCCACGCTCGATGGCAACTTGATGTATTCGAAAAATGAGGACGTACCCGGCGTGATCGGGTATTTTGGCACGGTGCTCGGCCAGAACGGAATCAACATTGCGAATTTCGCGCTGGGGCGGCAGGATAAAAATGCGAGTAGGCAACCTTTAATTGCCATCTCAATCATCGAGACTGATGAGCCGGTTCCCGATGACGTGATTCACCAGTTATTTGGTAATAAGGCCGTAAAAGTGGTACGGCGTGTTGTGTTCCGAAACTGACACTCATAGCTCGCTTGCTTTACGCGCGCGGCTCAGTAGGATCCGTTTCCGAGCCGCGACCGCGAGGGAGCGGTCTTCCGCGTGTTTTTCAGAGGAGTGGTTCTGACGCAGTTCGGCTAAGCGACGAGTCTAATTTCTCCCGCCGATTCTGCCGATAACAGAGCGATGGTGAATCTTACCACCGCCCGAACCCGGCTTGCAGGTTTCGTCCTTTTCCTGCTATCGCTTTTCGTGACGGTGGGCTACGGAGCGGAATCTTCCACAGTGCCGGCGATCACCTCCGCCGCGGCCGTGCGGAAGTTGCCAGTCCTGTCGGCTGCTCAGGGTCTCCCAGTTCGAATCTCGGGGGTTATCACTTTCGTCTGGCCGCCCGGAATGCTGTTCGTTCAGGATTCGACGGCGGGCATCTATGTATTCCTGAATCACTCTACAGTCGTAGGGGGAGATCTCCAAACCGGGAAATCTGTCACCGTAGAGGGAATAACGACTCCGGGCGCCTTTTGCCCCTCCATTAAGCATGCCCGAGTGACTGTTGGCCCGTTGCGAAGAATGCCCGTGCCCAAGCGGCCCTCGATCGACGCCGCGCTCAGCGGGAGCCTGGACTCACAGTGGGCGGAATTGCGGGGTGCAGTTCGATCGGCGGTCGTCACGCGGGAGGAACTGGTAATGACAGTGAACAATATGGGCCATTCGTTCACGATCGAGATGAAAAATTTCCCTTCCTCGTGGCAGACCAGTCTTGTCGATGATGAGATCTCGGCGACAGGTGTGATCAGCACGCGGTTCAACGACAGGCGCCAGCTTGTCGGCGTTAACATGTTTGTTCCGGGACCATCTTTTGTCGCCGTCACGAGGGCTACTACTGACGATCCGTTCAAGATCCCGCTCACTTCGCTAGGCGCCGTCGGCCAGTTCTCCTCCGAACCGGAAACCCATCGCGTTCGAGTGCGTGGAACTGTCGCGGCTGTTGAGCCCGGCGGGACCCTCTACCTCTCCGATGGTAGAGACAACATGTCCGTCCGCGGAAGGACCTGCGACGCAAGACCCGGAGACTTAGTCGACGTTGTTGGTTTTCCCGAGGTTCACGATTTTCGTCGCACTCTTGAGGATGTGATCTGCCGCGAGTTGGGCCGCGGCGCCTCAATCATTCCGAAGCCGCTCGATCCGAAGCAAGCATTCCGGAATGATGTCCAGAACCCGGAATTCGCAACGCAGCATGATATGCAGCTCGTAACTGTTCAGGCTACGTTAGTCCAGACCCTGTACGGAGCTAGAAGCAAAATGCTGCTTCTGAATGGCGGGGGCCAAGTGTTCGGCGCCGTTCTGCCGCCTGAGGATGCAGACGCTCATTCCGATCTTGAACCGGGCAGCGTCTTGAAACTGACCGGCTTATGCTTGATGTCCTACGACGCGCTTGAGCAGGCGAATTCGTTTCAGCTCTTACTTAGATTTCCATCCGACATCGTGATTCTGTCGCGTCCCCCATGGTGGAACATCCGCCACGCCCTTTGGCTGGTAGGTCTGCTGATCGCCACCGCTGGTGCGGCGCTCGTTTGGGTAGGCATGCTCCGAAAACGAGTGGAAGACCAGACGTCGCTCATACGCATCAGGCTCGAGCACGAATCTGCGCTGGAGAATCGGTACCGCAATCTCTTTCAAACCAACTTAGCCGCGGTCCTAAGTTTTAGTGAGGCGGGCGAGATTCTGGATTGTAATCCCGCGTTTGCCCGGATGGTCGCCAGCGCCGCGCCAAATGAGCTAATTGGCAGCCGTTTGCCGGGGTCAATCATCGATCGCGCTGCCTACGAGCAGTGGATCAGCGATATCCGGGATCACGGAAATTCGCGGCGCCCGGAACTCCGTTTGATCGATGCCGAAGGTAATGTCGTTTGGGTCTATGCCAGTGTTTCAAGCGACAACGGCCAGGGCGTAGCTCCAAACTTTCAGGCGACGCTGATTGACATCAGCGCCCAGCGGCGCTTCGAAGAGGAGTTGGTAAGGGCGAAAGAGCAAGCCGAGGCCGCGAGCCGGCTCAAGGGTGAGTTCCTGGCGAACATGAGCCACGAAATTCGCACGCCAATGAATGCGATTTTGGGCATGACTTCTCTCGCCCTGTCGGTCGACGTCAGTGAAGAGGTGCGCGAATACCTGCGTATGGCTCAGGATGCGGCAAATCAACTCTTAACTCTGCTCGATGACGTGCTCGATTACAGCAAGGTCGAAGCCGGAAAGCTCATCTTAGAGAAAATCGAGTTTTCGCCGCGCGAGGTTGTGAAACGAACCGCCCGCATGTTGGCGCTCAAAGCACACGAGAAAGGGTTGGAGCTGCTCTATTCGATTGACCAGGATGTTCCCTCCGTTCTCGTTGGCGATCCCCACCGCTTACAGCAGCTTCTCGTTAATTTCATTGGGAATGCCGTCAAGTTCACCAGGCAGGGCCAAGTGACTATTTCGGTGAGCGGGCGTCGGGAGGTAACCCCCGGCTATCGAATCCAGTGCTCAGTCAAGGATACCGGAATCGGTATCGATCCCGCCCGGCAGGCCAGTATTTTCGATCCATTCACGCAGGCCGATGGCTCAACCACACGAAAATATGGTGGATCGGGACTAGGCCTGTCGATTTGCCGCCAGATCGTCTCGCTAATGCAAGGCAAGATCTCGATTGAAAGTCAGGCCGGCAAAGGCAGCACATTTACATTTGATTGCTTGTTCGAACAGGCGCAGGCCGAGGATCCGGCTGCTAGTTCGGGTGCGGCGACCTGCCTCCGGGACAAGCGCATTTTGATCTTGACCGGCAACGCCGCGGCAACTTCCATGCTCGAGCGTTTGACGGCTTCCTGGGGCATGTTGCCCTCCGCCGCCTCGACAATTGAAACCGCTAAGACCTTGGTCCAATCGGTGCGTGAGGGCAATATGCCTTTCGACTTGCTGTTGGCCGATCGGAACCTTGGCGCCCAGGACGGATTTGAAGCGGTCTCCGCCCTCCGGCGTTACGCCCATGCTCAAAGCCCGGCGATCATGATGTTGAGCTGCGCCCTTATCGGAAGCGACCTTAGCCGCTGCCGGAAGCTTCCTGCGGCAAATTACGTGCTGAAGCCCGTCGATGCGGAAGAACTCAGGAACGCTCTGTCGCAACTGATCGAATCGTCGAACCCGCTAGCCAAACAAATCCTGGTCTCGACGAGCGCCTCGCCGACTGCGGTTCCATCGTTGAAAATTCTTCTCGCCGAAGACAATGCCACGAACCAGAAATTGGCTTTTGCGCTGCTAAAGAAGGCAGGGCACGACGTGGTCATGGTTGAGAACGGACGAGATGCTGTAAGGGAGTGTGAGAACTGCGCTTTTGATGTCGTGCTCATGGACGTTCAGATGCCTCTCATGGACGGTTTCGAGGCCACCACCCGGATTCGCAATTTGTCGGACAAGCGTAAAGCCGAGATTCCGATCGTCGCCCTTACCGCACACGCTCTTCCCGGCTATCGGGAGAAATGCCTCGAGGCAGGCATGAACGGTTACCTGACCAAGCCGATCGATCCAGCTAAACTGCTGAAGGCGCTTGAGGCGGTAATCCCCGGATTGCCCGTGAACGGATAGAGCCGCCACATGATCACTCGTGGCGGAGCGCCGCGAGCGGTTGCGCACTGGCTGCGCGGCGCGACGGAATCCAGCACGCCAGCAACGCGACGCCAGTCAGAAACAGCGGCACCATAATGAAGATCGTCGGATCATGGGGCGGAACACCATACAGAACGCTGGTGAAGAGCTTCGCCAGAACCCATGCGCCAGCTAGACCAGGCGCCAGTGCGATAACGGTAAGCACCATTCCCTGACGAATGATGAGCCGCTGGACGCTACCGATCTGTGCTCCGAGCGCCACACGAATACCGATCTCCCTGGTCCTGCGGCTGACCCAGTAATTCATGACGCCATATAACCCGACCGCCGCGAGCGACAAGCCCAGGACGCCGAAGATCCCAAACAGCGTGCCGGCCAGGCGCGGCAGGAAGAGCGCGTCGCGGAGATGTTCCTGCATCGTATCAGCGTTGAAAATTGCAAGCGCCGGGTCGAGCGCGTGGATCTCCCGGCGCACGGCGGAGGCGAGTGCTGCCGGGTCGCGTGTAAATCGGACCAACACCGAATATCCTGTAAACGATGGATCCTCGCCGATGTCCTGCGCAAGCGAGCGATACAGAACGGGCCTGAAGTCTTCACCGAGAAACCGGGATTTGATGTTCTTGACCACACCGATAATCTGGTAGGTCCTGCCGCCGCCGGTGACACGCTGGCCAATGGGATTTTGGTTCGGGAACAATCGCCGCGCAAAGGCTTCATTGACGCTTGCCACCTTCGGCCCGGTCGGGCTTTCGTCGCCGAAGGCGCGGCCGGCAACACGGGGCGTACCGATCGTTTCGAAATAACCGGGACCAATCATGTAGAGGTCCACATCGGGATCGTGCTCGGAAGCGGGCCTGCCCTCGACGTGAAATGCGTCGCTTCGGTGACCGCCGGAAAGCGGCACACTATCGGTGTACGTAGCGGAGGCTACGCCCGGAAGAACAGCCACGCGCTGCCGCAACTGGTTTAGGAACTGCGTAGTTCGATCGGGCGAGTAACCGTGCAGCCGGGGATCGACAGCCATCATCAGTACGCCGCGCGATCGAAAGCCGATGTCAATTTTGGACGCGTTCGTGAGACTCCGCAGGAATAGCCCTGTGGCGCAAAGCAAAACCAGCGACATCGCGATCTGGGAGACAACCAGAACGTTGCGAAGACTCCACATGCGGCCGGGGCGCGCCAGTACGTCCTCGCCTCTGAGTCCGTTTGCGATGAGGGGACGCGCAACGGCCCACGCGGGAGCCAGCCCGAATAAAACGCCGGCAGCGACGCTGAGAACCAAGGTATAGAGAAGGACTCGCAGGTCGACATTGATAGCAAGGTCGAGAGGCACAGGCGCAGGAAGGCGGAACGCAGCCAGAGCCTTTGTGGCCCAGAGCGAAAGAGCCACTCCCAACAGCCCGCCGCCGAGTGCCAGCAACACGCTTTCGGTGAGCATCTGGTGAAGCAGGTGACGGCGTGTGGCGCCGAGAGCAAGGCGCACCGCCGTCTCGCGCTGCCGGCCGGAGGCCTGTGCCAGAAACAGGTTGGCAACGTTCGCGCAGGCAATGCATAGGACGAGCAGCGCCACAAGCGTCAGCGCGCCAAAAAACATCATCACGGCAGACTTATCTCTCGGAGGGAGCGAGCCGGCGGGCTCGAAGCGGAACCCGCCGCCCTTTTCCGCCTCCGGATGGGCTTTGGCCAGGCGCTGGGAAAGTACGCTGAGTTCAGCTGCAGTCTGAGTGCGTGTTGCGCCCGGCTTCAAGCGTCCGATTACGGTAACCCAGTGATAGAAGCGCGATTCATAGTTGCTGGTCTTAGGCAACAACTGGTCAATATCGCGGAATGGAACCCAGAATTGGCAGTCGAGGATAATATCAACGCCCCGGAATGAAGGTGGCGCGACACCAACCACGGTGAAAGGGCGGCCGGAGAGCGTGATTGTTTTGCCAGCGATGGCCGGGTCGGCGCCAAATCTCTGCCGCCAAAGCCGGTAGCCCAGAACGACGACGGCGCGCTTTTCCTCATCTCGGGCGAAGCCGCGGCCGAGCGTCATCCCCAGTTGCGCCACATCAAAGAAGTTGGAAGTGGCGGCTTGACCCCAGACGCGTTCCGGCTCACCCTCGCCGCCAACGGAAGCGGGCACAAGCTCGAAATAGCCTGCAACGCCCGAAAACGACTTGGCTTGCTCGCGAACATCGACGAATAGAGGCCAGGAGAAATTATTGCAGCACCGTTCGCCGTCGTGCGTGGTGTGCAGGGCCATCAGCGTGCCGGGCTCGCCCACCGGCGGAGGACGCAGAACGAATCTGCTGACTATCGAAAAGATGGTGGAATTGGCGCCGATGCCGAGCGCCAGCGTCAGGATTGTCACCAATGCGAAACCTGGACTCTTGCGCGCTGTTCGCAACGCATATTTCACATCACGCGCTATTGATGAAATGGCTGCGCCTGCGCGCGCGTCCCTAACCGCTTCCTTTACCTGCTCCTGAGGGCTGAATTTCAGGCGCGCTAAGCGCCGCGCGTCCGCCTCCGATAGCCCTCGCTCCACGTAGCGGTCCACAATTGTCTGGTAGAACGCCCGTATCTCGGCGTCCAGTTCGGCCTCTACTTCATCGCGGCGAAACAGCAGTTTGAAAAATGCGCGGATCGAGCGTAGAACCGGCATCGGTCATGCCTCCTCGGCCAGCACCTGGTTCATGGCCGTAAAGACCTTCTTCCAATTGCGCTTCTCGGAGGCGAGCTGAGCGCGGCCTGATGCGGTCAAAGTGTAGGTCTTCGCCCGCCGCTTGTTCTCCAACTCGCTCCATTCGCCCTCAATCCATCCTTTTTCGGCGAGGCGGTGCAACGCGGGAAATAATGATCCTGGACCGACCACGAATACGCCACCGGTTACCTGCTCGAGCCGGTCGGATATGCCAACTCCGTGCAACGG
>JBAUZG010000465.1:0-15699 GCA_049585195.1 Bryobacteraceae bacterium
CCGAAGGTCCTTCAAATTTCGTCGTCCCGAAACCCCAAGTCTTACTCAGCCGTAAGTTCAATTCAATAAAATCCGGGCCATTCCCTGCGTTGCGCTCGATCAGAGTCTGCCCAGCTTCCGGATCGACATCCAGATAACCATAAGGCGTCAAATAGACGTTCGGTCCCGGGCCGCTCACAATGCTCGGACGCGCGGTCGGAGTGGGTGAACCTGTTCCATAAAGATCCGTGCCGGTGGTGATGTTGAACGGAATTCCACTATGAGCCACGAAGAACGGAGACAGCCGTATACCCCAAGGTCCTAACAGCGACCCTCCAATGAACACCATATGCCGCATGTCGAGCGACGAACGGCCGTACTCGCTCGAAAAATCATAGGGATCAGCGGGCATGGTCGTCAAACCGTCCGTATCGCTGTGGGCTTGGCCATAGACATATCTTCCAAATAACGTGACGCGTCCCGCTATCATTGTGTTCAGGCTCGTAATCAACTGCGTCTGGTTGAAAATGCCGCTCGATTCGTACAGATAGATATCGCCAATGTCCCCGTATGGCCGGATGCCCGTTCCGGGGCCTGTGTACGTGCCCGGCAGCGGCGCGTTTATGTCATCTGTCCGAAGCTCATGCACGCCGCGGCTGTTCATAAAGTTGACGGAAAGCCTGGTATGCGAAAAAAGCTGCCGCTCCACCGCAACTACCGTCTGCATGACACGCGGAGCCCTCAAGTGGCTATCGATTTCATAGCGCTGTTCCGTGTTCTCCGCAACCAGTTCGCTCGCTGGCGGAACCGTCGAGAAACTCTCGTTATAACTCGTTGGATTGTACACAACATAGTTGACCTGATTTTCGCCATTGAACCGGTAGGCATTCAAAACATTCAGTGCCTGAAACCGATCATAAAAAGTTCCCCACCCCGCCCGAATCACTGTCTTGGCTTTAGAATTTCCGCCGCCCGCCCCTGGCGCCCACGCGATCCCCACGCGCGGAGCCCAGTCGTTCTTATCCGAAATGTTTGTCTGCGCTTCCCAGCGTAAGCCCATGCTTAACGTTAAGTTTGGCTTGACTCGCCAATCGTCCTGCATAAACGGGCCGAAGTCGAGCTGGCTGAAACCGATGAAAGGTTTGCCCGCGCTCATCGTGAACAAAGACAGACCGTAGCCCATTGCGGTTACTTGCTGGCTGGTGTAGCCCTCTTTCAGCAGTTGCATCGTCGTCAGATATTGGTCGATAGACGATAGCTGCGAGTTGCCCTGAAATGTATATGCGCCATTGAAGTTTTTCACCGAATAATCATCCAGCGCGTCGCCCCTGATCCTCAAGCCAAATTTCATCACGTGCTGCCCGCTTGTGACCGAAGTGTAATTCTGCAGCTCATATTGGTTTTGAAGATCGTATGAGCTGCCGTATTGGGACGAGCTATAGCCGGAACCGCCCGAGATAAACGAATTCCCCACATTTAATTGCGGCGCCGTGCTCTCGCTCGCCTGCCCTTCCCAATCGCGCGCATACTGGAAATGCGTTTCGTTGAGAATCCGCGGACTGAGAACCGCCGTATCCACCAACTGAACAAGATGCTCGGTGGCCGACTGGCTGTAGCCGGTGCTCGGGAATGTAATGTCGCCGATGTTAGTCGTGGGCAGATTGAATGCATCTATGCCGGTTACTAACTGATCGTTCTCCAAATACGAATACCGGAAGCTCAGCGTGTTATTCGGACTAAGTTGATAATCGACCCTCGGGCTTACGGTGGTCCTTCGCTGCGGTGTCGAGTAATAGCTCTTAAACGCTTCACTCGTTAGAAAGCTTGCCGCAGGAATCGTCGCGTTAATGATGCCGTTGTCATCGATATCGCGCCGGTCCACGTCTATAAAGAAACTAGCTTTTGCGCTAAGCGGTCCGCTTACGTTGCCACCGTAGTGTTGCGTCTTGAAGGGCGGCGAAGTCGTCAGAAACGGATTGCGCGAGTTAAACACGCCATCGCTCAAGCCGTAATAACCCTGTCCGTGAAATTTGTCGGTGCCGGGCTTTGTGAAGATTTCGATCCTGCCATAACCCAGCTTGTCGTATTCCGCCGAAAATGGATTCGAGTTGATGCGAATCTCGCGGATCGACGATTTTGGCGGCATGCGGCCGCCCGTAAATCCATCCACGAAAATCTGATTTCCTCCGGGACCGGCCGAAGGACCCGCCAGCGCTTCGAGATCGGCTTCGAGATCGTCGGGATCGTCCGGCAATGCATCCAGATCCTGCTGTTTGAGTACCAGCGCAGAGGCATTGTTGGCTGCCTCTGTCGTCACTTGATAACCGGACGAATCGGTGACGGTTACCTCCTGCTTCTGCGAGCGCACGGTCATGGTTACGTTTCCCACGGCTGCTTGACCTGCTGCGGCCTTCACGAGCACCGCGTTCGATTGCTGCATGCCGCCGAAGTCAACCGTAATCGAATAGATCCCCGGCGCCAGTCCGCGAAACGTATAGGTTCCGCCTTCGGATGTCTTCGTAGTCGCCTTGCGTCCTTCTTGATCCGTTATCGTAACGGCGGCATTTGGAATCACTGCGCCACTCGCATCCTTCACGGTGCCGCGTACCACCGCGGCTCCCTTCGCCGGCGGCTTTTCTGTCGATTGTGTCCACGCAGCAAAATTGAATGCGCAAAATGCAGCTAGCAAGGTGATGATGCTTCGAATCACGGCTCTCCTAAACAGATTCAGTTCAGCAGCCGCTTGTAAAATGCGTGTGAAGCCGCGCCGCGAAATTGTAAAGCTAACGTAAAGGCAACGCCGAAACCGTGGCCCACCGCGTCAAATGCGTTGTTAAATGGTTACGGATGCCAGTCGCGCCGGAAAATGCGAACGCCCGTACCCGCGTCCTCATCATTGACGACGACACGAAGCTTTGCCGGCTCGTGCGCGACTACCTCGAACCCGTCGGCTATGAAGTCTCAGCCGTCCACACCGGCCCATCGGGCGTCGAGGTTGCCCTTCGCGAGCCCTTCTCGGCCATCATTCTGGACGTGATGCTCCCCGACATGGACGGTTTTTCCGTTCTTCAGCGAATTCGCGCCCGCTCACACGTGCCGGTTCTTATGCTCACCGGCCGTGGCGAGGAGCCCGACCGCGTGATGGGCCTCGAGCTCGGAGCCGACGATTATCTTCCGAAGACATTTTCCACCCGCGAGCTTCTGGCGCGGTTGAGAGCAGTGATTCGACGATCGCTCGTCACGCACGCGCAAACTGAGCCGGAATCATCAGCTTTGACTGTAGGCAATCTCCAGCTGAACAGGCATTCACGCACCGCCGCCATCGGCGATGAGCCACTGCAATTAACAGCCGTCGAGTTCGACTTGTTGTTGTCGCTTGCCAAAGCCGCGGGCAGAGTCAAAACTCGCGAGCAGCTTTTGCTCGAGGTGGCCGACCGCGACTTCGATGTTTTCGACCGCTCCATCGATGTTCACATTTCCTCGCTTCGCCGCAAATTGCGCGACGATCCAAAATCTCCGAAGTTCATCGTCACCGTTCGTAGCGCCGGTTACATGATGCGCAAACCGGGGGCCGAGTCGTTTGCATGAAATCGCGCGGATCCATTTCGGTGAAGATCCTCCTGCTGGCGTTCTTGAACCTTGTCCTGCTAGCACTAGTTTTCGGAGTCTTCGCCCGGCTTCAGTTCCGGCTCGATCCGGGTTCATTCCTACTGGCTCCGGCTCGCGATCGAATTCTCTCCGTTTCCCGTTTGATCGCTCTCGAGTTTCCAGATACGCGTCCCGAAGCGTGGAATCAGTTACTCGCGCGAAACGCTCAAACCTATCCCGCGCGCTTTTTCATCTTTACAAACGAGGGCCGTCAAATCGCGGGCGATCCCGTCACTCTACCCGCGTCTCTCCTCGATTGGATCCGGGGCGATCACATGGACTTCTTCGACAAGCCGGACCACGCTCCCGCCTCGCCGTCAAAAGTAGACTTCCCGCCAGGCCCTCCCTTTTTCCTTTTGCGCAGCGGCAGCCCATCCGTGTATTGGGCCGGCGTTCATGTGCCCATTCGCAATGCTGCGTTGCCGCGTCACTTACGTTGTACGCTGGTCTGGAATTTCTCGTCGCTTTGGGCCAATCCGTTTTTCTTCAACTACACGCCCTGGTTGGCGGTTCTCATCGCTATCGTGTTCGCGTCGCTCGCCTGCTGGGTCCCGTTAGTGCGCGATCTTACCCGCTCCATCTCTCAACTTACGAACGCCACAGGCCGCATTGCCGAGGGGCAGTTCGATATTGACCTTCCGACAAATCGCCGCGACGAACTCGGCCGTTTGAGCGATTCCATCCACCAGATGGCGGCGAAACTATCCGATTTCGTCCACGGCCAGCGGCGTTTCTTGAGTGACGTGGCGCATGAACTCTGTTCGCCCATCGCCCGCATTCAAGTCGCTCTTGGCATTCTTGAACAGCGAACGCAGCCTAATCTCCAGCCGTACGTCGCTGATCTCAAGGAAGAAGTCGAACATATGTCCGAGCTCGTGAACGAGCTGCTTGCTTTCTCAAAAACTCAAATCAATACCGAACACCGGGCCATCGAGCGCGTCAACGTCGCCGAAATTGTCGACAAGGTTCTTCAACGTGAAGCGCCCGGCAACATCCGCTTTACTATCAATATCGACGGTGCCATCTGTGCTGCCGCGTTTCCCGATTACCTCTACCGCTCACTCGCGAACCTGGTTCGCAATGCCGTTCGATATGCGGGAGACGCCGGGCCAATTTCGATTTCAGCCGCAACTGAACAGGGCGCCGTCTCCATTTCGATCGCCGATCAGGGGCCCGGTCTTCCGGATTCTGAGCTGGAACGCGTTTTCAAGCCCTTCTACCGGCCGGAGCTGGCTCGCCAGCGTGAAACCGGCGGGACAGGGCTAGGCCTGGCCATCGTCAGGAGTTGCATCGAAGCCTGCGGAGGCACCGTGCGCTGCCGGAACATGCAGCCTCATGGTCTTGAAGTGGAAATTCGCCTGCCAAGCGCGCCCGCTGCGGTCTCCGGGCAAACCGCTGGCGTTTCCGTGCCCGCCTGAAAGCTATAACAAGTGGAAGTTTACTTCCACCGTGGCTCTCACGTTCACCGGCTCGCCTTTCTTCAGCCCCGGCTTAAATCGCCACTTCATTACCGCGTCAATCGCAGCCTTGTCTTGCCGTTCATTGGGACCGGCCAATACCTTGGGATCCTTCACTGACCCTTCCTTTGTTACAACAATCTGTAACTTAATCGTCCCGCTGACAAACGCCTCTTCGGATTTTGGATTGAACTCCGGCTCCACTACGTGTATGAGCTTCGGCGCCTCCACGTCTCCGCCAATATCATAAATCTGTTCCTTGACATCTTTGGTTTGGGTGTCATGCTTTTCATCACCCGCCCGTAAAGGAGCATCCAGCAGAATACCGAGCGCACACACGACCGCAAGAACGACCCTGGTCCTCTTCGAGACCACGACTCCTCCCCTCTAGATGGAATGTAATGTGAGGACGGTGTCTTTCGCGCACTTAACCGCACGGAAATGTAATGGTTTGTTGATCGGATGAAAGCGCTCAATCGAATAACTGACTTTCAAGAAGCTGGTGCGTTCTCCCTCGGCCCACGAAATAGTGCTTTTGCGCAATCTTCAAAGGTAGACTTAGCATGTGAGGATCACGGTCGATCTGGACCAAGACGTTCTAAGGGTTGCAAGACACCTAGCCCAAGAACGTGAGGAAAGCTTGGGCCGAGTTCTATCCGACCTGGTCCGCCGTGGGCTGCAACCCACTGGAAAAGTCACGACGCACCGTGGCACAATCCCCGTTCTTCGACGGGACTCCGCCGCCCGCCCAGTCACCGCAACTGTCGTAAATGAGCTTTTGGAAAACGATTAGCGCAACGGCATGCTACTCAGTTTTGACCGTTCGCTACCTTGGCACGCGGTGCGAGGTGCGTCACTGCGGCTCGTGCAGCAGCCGGCCTAGAACTGGCGAACCCTACACCGGGCCAGCCGCTTCCCGGTAGACTTGGCCTATGCGCAACCTCATCCCGGACCTGCACTACGCCTTGCGCCAGATGCGAAAGAACCCTGCCTTCAGCGTCACCATCATTGCGACTCTGGCGCTCACGGTTGGCCTCGCGACAACGGTGTTCAGTGTCCTCGATGCAGTGCTCATCCGGCCCCTGCCCTATCATCAGCCCGACCGGATCGTTGCTCTCCAGCCCTACTCGCCGCAAGGCTACACACAGCCCGCTTCATTCCCTGAATATCTCGATTGGCGGCGCGACAACCGCGTATTTTCCGCGCTCGCGGGTTACAACACGATTTTCGGCGGCGCGAATCTCGAGGGCCCCGGCGGTCCAGTCGCGCTCAACTCGGTTCTCACCACCGATGGCTTCTTCGACGTATTCGACATAAAACCGCTCATCGGCCGCACCTTCATGCGCGGCGAGGACGAGCCGGGCCGCAACGCCGTGGTCGTGCTGAGCTATGAGGTCTGGAAAAGCGCTTTCGGCGCTCGGCGGGATGTAATCGGTAGCAAAGTCGAGCTGGACGGGCGGCCCTACACAATTATCGGCGTGATGCCCGCCGGCTTCCGTTTTCCCGTCAACGAGACAAACGCAATTTACATTCCGCTCAACATTCCGAAGGAGCGCCGCGAGAGCCGCGGCAACCACTGGCTTTGGACCGTCGCCCGGCTGAAGCCGGGAATCACTCTCTCCGATGCGCAGGCTTCCATGAACCGGCTGCTCGCCGACTACACGCGAATTTATCCCGATTCAAAGGGCCGGCGCATGAAGCTGATCGACCTGACTACCTTTACAGTTGGCAACGCATCGGCTGCGCTCCGGCTGCTGATCTATGCTGTCCTCGCATTGATGGCAATCGGTTGTGTCAATGTCGCTGGCTTGCTGCTCGCGCGCGGCGTCCGTCTCGAACGCGAAGTGGCCGTTCGCTTCGTTCTCGGAGCCAGCCGCTTGAGCCTGGTGCGGCAAAGGTTGGCCGAATCGCTGCTCTATGCTTTCTGTGGCGCAGCTTTCGGGACGCTCTTCGCGTATCTGCTGCTGAACGCAACACGCTCGCTGCTCATTGCCGCGCTGAGCCGCGGCGCTGACGTGCACATCAACCTCGCGGTCCTTGCAGCGTCTCTCGCTATCTCGATTCTGACCAGCGTCATCGCTGGGCTTGTGCCTGCCCTGCGGCTCTCTCTCGAATCTACAAACCTGGCGCTACGCTCGGGCAGTCGCGTCGGAACCGACCGCAACCAGCATCGAATCCGCAGCGCTTTTGTCATCTCACAGTTCGCCTTGGCGCTGGTACTGGTGGTCACTTCCGGCCTGCTATTGCGCGCCCTCGCCGGGCTTCGCAACGCCGGCTTCGGCTTCAATCCCGATCACATGCTGGCATCTGAAATCGACCTCTCTTCCGGCCGATACGAAAATCGCGACGTGGTCGCCGATTTCTACATGCCCATGCTCGAACGCGTTCAGGCTGTTCCCGGAGTCAAAGCAGCCGGTCTCATCCAGATCGTGCCCATTCAAAGCTGGGGCTGGAATAGCGACATCGGCATCGTCGGGCAGCCGCCTCCTCCGCCAAATGTCGAACGCCTGGCCGAGCTACGCCTCGTCACGTCCGGTTATTACGCCGCTTTCGAGGATAAACTCGTCCGCGGCCGCCTGCTCGATGAAAGAATCGACACGCCCAACTCGCAGCGCGTTGCCGTCATTAACGAAGCCTTCGTGAAGAAATTCTTCGCAAACGGCGACGACCCGATCGGCAGGCAACTCGCGGACGGCGACGACAAGGTGACAATTGTCGGCATCGTCCGCAACATCCGCCAGGACATCTTCAGTCCGCCGCTGGCCGAATTCGATTATCCGATCTCGCAGATCCCGCCGAACCTGCGAGCGATTTACGTTCCGTCGATGCACCTGGTTCTCAGAACATCGATTAAGCCCGAAGCCGTTATCGGCGATCTGCGCCGCGTCTTCCACGAGGTCGACCCCACCTTGCCGTTCCGCACTCCAGAAACCATGCGCTACGTAATTGCCGACGCTTTAACATTCGAACGCCTCGAAAACTGGCTATTCGGAAGTTTCGCCGCGCTCGCCGCCCTTCTCGCGATTGTGGGTATGTACGGTTTAATCAGCCACGAAGTCGAGATGTCGACGCGCGACATCGGCGTACGAATGGCGCTTGGAGCAACGCGCCTCCGCATCTTTAAACTCATTTACAATCGTGTAGGGCTGATGCTCGCCGGCGGTGTCGTTATCGGCCTGGTCATGACCTGGGCCGCCAACCGCCTGATCGCTTCCATTGTCACCATCCAACCCGAGCGGGATGCCGTGGTTATAGCCATACTCGTCGCCGCATTCACAGCTGCCGCCATCCTGGCAGCCTACCTGCCCGCCCGCCGCGCCACGACCATCGATCCCATGGAGAGCCTCCGCAACGAATAAGGTGGAGCGGGCCTCCCGGCCTGCCATGCCGCCATTCCTTGGCGGCATTTTTTATTTGCAATCACCGACAATCGTAGTATATTAGACTACGATTGTAGCCGCGATGCCCAAGGCCCGTGTCACCAAAGCCGAGCTCCAGATCCTCGAACAGCTCTGGACCCTAAAACGTGCTTCCGTTCGCGAAATTCAGGAAAGCCTCCCGGAAAAAAAACGCCCCGCGTACACGACCGTGCAGACCCTGGTCAGTCGACTTGAGGAAAAAGGCGTGGTCCGGCGCGCCAAAAAGATCGGTAACGCGCACGTGTTCGAGCCTGTGCTGACTCAAACCGCCGTTCACCGGCGGTTCGTCAGCGATCTCCTCGACATTTTCGGCGGCTCGGCGGCTACACTCGTGTCTCACCTCGTCGAAACCGGCAAGCTTACGCTCGAAGACATGCGCGAGGTGGAAAGGACGCTGGAACGAATGGAGAGAAAATCATGACGCCGGCAATTTTGAGGCACCTCGCCGAGTCTACCCTGTTTGCCGCAATTGTGGTCTGCGTCAATCTCTATCTGCTGCGCCGGGGCGTTTCCCGTCCGGCCACAAGACACGGCCTATGGCTTCTGGCTTTCGTGAAATTTGCAATTCCCACTGCCCTTCTCTCTGCGGCCGGAGCGTCTCTCGCCTCTCTCCTCTCCTTCCGGCCCATAGCTGCCGGCGCTTTTGTGGATCTCTCGCGTTTGCTCTTCCGAGCTGGTCGCACTCCCACCATCATTGTCGCGATGTCTCATCATGACCTCTCGATGTGGGTCGTCGCAATCTGGCTCACTGGCTCACTAATTTTGCTGGTTAACTGGATTCGGCGCCTTCGCAACTGGGCCGTTACGCTCGCGCCGGCAGGCGATGCCGAACGAAATGCATTCGAGAAGGCGAAGCACCAACTCGGAATCCGCAATAACGTCCGATTAGGCATTTCAGGTGAAGTCGCGGAGCCGCACCTCAGAGGCATCGTGCGCTCGACACTCGTGATGCCCAGGCGGCTTTCGTTGAATTTGACCACCGCCGAACTGGAGGCTGTGATGCTTCACGAAATGGCTCACCTGCGCCGCCGCGACAATCTCGTCAACAGTATTGCTCACGCTTTGTGTTTAGTTTGTTGGTTTCACCCGCTGTTATGGTGGATGAAACGCCAGCTCTTGATCGACTGCGAGTGCGCCTGCGATCAATTGGTTGTCGAGACAATCGAGACGCCGCGCGATTATGTCTCGGGCATTCTCAAAGTCTGCCGGTTTGCATTCGCCGACCCCCTTGCTGGTGTTTCGGGCATCGGCGGATGGAAACTCAAACAACGATTGGAGCTGATTATGTCCTATCACAATAATCAATCGCGCTTCCCTGACCGGCGCAGGTTGCTGGGGGCGGCTGCCGCGATTCTTCTTCTAATTCCCATAGCGGGCGGCTTCTTGAGCCGGAGTGTTCTCGAAGCTCAAACTGCGCAAAAGCGCAAGGGTATCGAATTCATAAATGCCACAATGTCGGGCAATTCTGTTGAAGACGAGACCGTGCTCTCGGCTTTGACCCAAACGCTCAACCCCAATGAAATGGTTTTTAACGGCGGAAGCGGCCCTTACGGTAATTGGCTCAATGACGTTGCACTGATCATTACACCGCATGAGCGGGCCGCCTTTCTTGAGCTGACTTCAGCCCAGGAGCGCGAGAAATTCATCGCTCAGTTCTGGGAACGGCAGAATCCAAATCCAGGCGCGCAAAACCCCTTCAAAGAAGAATATTACCGCCGCCTCGCGTTCGCAAACAAGCATTACACCAAACACGACGTGTCAGGATGGCAAACCGACCGCGGAAGAACCTACATCATTCTCGGACCGCCGGATGAGATCGACTCACACCCTGACGACAAGCGAGAGATGTGGCGCTACCGGAAAGCTAGCGGCACGCCGGACGATCTCTTCATCAACTTCGACATTTCAGACCAGTGGTGATCCTCGCTAGCCGCTAGTCTCCGCTCGCTCGATCGCCTCCGCGATCACATTTCGCACATGTTCCGTCAAGTGGCGCCGCTCTTTCAAATTTCTGCCCTCGGTCGCAATCGGACACATGATCCGAAGCTTCACCGCACCTGGTTTCGGCGTTCCTGAACCAAACGGAAGCACTTTCTCCGTGCCAACGATCGCCACTGGAACAACCGGCACACCCGCCCGAATCGCAATATACGCCGCCCCATCTTTGAATTCCCCCAAATTGCCATCACGAGACCGGCCTCCTTCGGGAAACACCAGCATCGACGTCCCGCGCTTCTGAACGATTTCGGCAGCAGTCTGCATCGTCTTCACCGACGCGCGCGGATCTTCGCGAGGAACGGGAACATGACCCGCCTGTCCTAAATGCGTTCCGAGAAAAGGAATCTGGAACAAACCGCGTTTCGCGAGAAACCGGAACTGCACCGGGATGTTCGCCAAAACCACCGGCGTGTCCATATAACTTAGATGGTTCGATATAAAAACATAGCTTCCATCAGAAGCAATATGTTCGAGCCCTTCCACTGTCACGCGCACGCCGCTCACCAGTAGAAGCGACCGCGCCCAGGCCCGCGCCACTTTGATCGCCGTGTCGCCGCTCTTATCGAAGAACGAAACCGCAATGCTGATGGAACCGAAGAAAATTGTGGAAAGAACGATCAGCGGATCGGAGATCAGATAAGCGCGAAGTCGGTCGATCAAGCGTCCATTGTAAATGGCCGAAGCTAATCATCGCCCGCAGATGGCCGCTCTCGCGTCGCCTACGATGAAGAGCGATCCTGCAAAGAATACTGCCGTATCCTCCGGCGCCTGTCTCGCTAACTCCACGGCCGCCGCGACGTTGGGCGCAATAACAACGTTCGGATGATCGGTCATCTCGCGAATCGCCTCAGGCCTTAGCGCGCGCGGAAAATTTGGCTGCGTCAAAATCAATTTCGATGCAAGCGGAAACAGCTCGCTTGTCACTTCATCAATCGCTTTATCACGCATTGCGCCATATACGAGCCAAACCGGCCGGTCTCGAAAGAACCGGCGGATATAAGACGCAAGGGCCTTCGCGCCCGCCGGATTGTGCGCCCCATCCAAAATGAAATCGGGCCGCCTCGCAACATATTCGAGCCTTCCCGGCCATCGCGCACTAGCCACGCCCTTACGGATTGCATCCGTTTTCAGACCAAATTCGCGGCATGCGACGATCGCTGTCACCGCATTCTGTACCTGGTGTGCTCCGGGCAAACTACACGCAAATTCTTCTCCAAGTAAACGAAATCGGGAGCCGTACTGGGTCAGCTCAATATTCTCAACGGCTGAGTCCACGGTTCTTATGATCGGGCAACGAAGCTCTTCCGCACGGCGGACGATCACCTCCTCTGCTTCGGGTATCTGCTCCGCCGAGACAAGCGGAACGCCGGGTTTCAAAATGCCCGCTTTTTCAAAAGCAATCGACGAGATAGTATTTCCTAGAAAGCTTTCGTGATCGTAGTGAACGGGCGTAATTACCGTAATCTCAGGATGCACTACATTGGTCGCATCCAACCGGCCTCCTAAGCCCACCTCGAGCGCCACCACATCGGTCGAATTCTTGAACGCCTCGAAAGCCATCGCCGTCACTGTCTCGAAGTAAGTCGGATGAGCGTCAATTTCACCCTCACTCACCAATGCCTCCGCCCGCCTGTGCACAATTTCGAAAAGCTCAGCAAAACGCGCTTCTGAGACGGCCTGCCCATCAATGACGATCCGCTCGGTTGGCTTCACAAGATGAGGCGAGGTATAGAGACCGGTGCGCAAGCCGGCCGCCTGGCACTCTGCGGCGATCATCGCGCAAGTCGATCCCTTGCCGTTGGTCCCGGCTACGTGTATGATTCGCAAGCCACGCTCGGGAGAGCCGAGCCCGCCGAGTAGCGTCTGCATGCGCTCGAGGCCGAATTTCGCACCGGCCTTCAACTCGTTGCCGAGCCCGTACAGAAAAGCAACTGAATCCGGGTAGCTCATAGGTGGGGCAGACCATCGTATTTCGTGGTCTGCCTGTAACGCCTAAAGAAATAACGGGCAATCACAAACAGAATGACGCACCCGCCAACCAGCTTCAGCTCGAAAGCCCATACCGACCGAACGTCTTCGGTCGGCACGAACGAAACCGCAATGGCAAGCGCCGAAACACCAAGGCCCAGTGCGGCGCTCAACCGCTGGCCGAACTTCCAGGCGGACGCGAAAATATAGAGGAACGGAATAAACAGAGTGATCACCGTAAGGTCTACCGTTACCTGGTACGCGGCTCGGAATGTTTCGCCGAGCTGGCTGATCGCGAGAAGCACGCCCGCTCCGACGCCCAAAATCAAAATCGAAACATACGGCGTCTTATAGCGCGGATGCAACTTTGCGAAAACCGGAGGCAACAAGTTGCTGATCCCGATCACAAACGGCAGCCGTGCGCAGCCGCCCACGTAAGTCCCAATCTGGCCTGCCAGACTAATCACGATCGCGCTCGATATCACCACAGGTAGCCACGTCCAGCCAATGTCATGGGCGGCTTGAACCCCACTCTGCGTCAATCCGATCACCGGGCTAACGCGGTCGGGCGGCAGAATCGCGAGGATTGACGCGGTGCCGAAAAGGTAAAACAGCGTAACAAGAAACGCGCTGATCCATGTTGCCCGGAAAATGGTCCGGCGCGGATCTTTCATTTCACCGCTCAATATCGGGCTCAGCTCCAGGCCCGTCATACCGAAAGCCATTTGCGACCAGAAATTAATTCTTTGCCAGTCCCAGTTTGGCGAGATCTGCGGATGAGTGGCTGGGCCGCGCTTCAAAGAAACCGCCACTCCCGCCGCCACCAGACAAAGCCAAATCGTATAGCCGCCAAGTCCCCCAACATTGTCAACCCATTTACCCACGCGCAAACCGACGTAATTCGATATCACAATCACGATCAGCAGGGCAAACGCAATAGGCAACACAAAGGCGGGGCTTTCGGCGAACTTAGCAAGCCCGGCGTAGGACGAGGCAATCATGCTTACGGTCGCAACCAGCACGCCGGGTATCCAGAACAGGTTGTTGATGTAGTAGAACCATCCGGCAACGTAAGCATGCCATTCGCCGAATGCTTCCCGAGTCCAGACGTAAAAACCACCCTCTTCCGGGAAACGCTGCGAAAGGTGCGCCACGGCAACGCCCGAAGGAATCAGAAAGAACGCCGCCGCGAGAACCCAGAGGGTTAGAGACCCCGAACCGGCATGCGCTGCCGTGCCAACCCAGCGCGTACTCACAAGCGCCGCGACGTTGAATAAAACTACATCGCGGAGATTCAGCTCCCGCTTGAGGCGAGCCGCGGTCTCAGCCATGCGAAGCGTGTTCGCAGCCGGGCGACCGCGGAACGCCGAACTTGTTCAATTCCTGAAATCCTTGCGGAGTGTTGAAGTAGATTCGGGCTACAAGCGTCTTGGCGAGAGAAAAGAAATCGTCAGAATTCGATTCAAGAGATGCCAGCAGGTCTGATTGCTGGGCGGGCGTACAGCGAGCAAACGAAACGCCATGCCCTTCCATCGCATGGCCATCGAGCGAATTCAGCCCGGCAAAGAACCGGTGGCGCAATTCCTCATCGTGGGTCAGAAACAGATCCACGTACCGGTTGATCTCGGCATCGGCGGCTCCCGGCGTATCCGTTCGCGGAATGATCTGCTCGGCCAAGGCAATCACGGTTTCGTTCTGATGCGCATCGAGAACTCTCGGCTGCCACTTCGGATCGCGAGCCACGAGCAGCGATTCATCATCCCGGATTGCTGGGCCAGGGGCCTGGTCGGAAGCACGCAGCCCTGCAGCGCCAGCCAATCCTGCGGCGCTGGCGCGGAACAGATCGCGGCGGTTCATCTGAAGTAATGGTAGCGCGGCATGGCTCGCTCGGTCAGCGCCATATAACGTCGGCGCACTACAAGCCGGCTTCAAGAAACGCGTCGAGCTCCTTTTGGGTTTCAATCGCTTTGTCCCAGTGTGGATCCAGAATCTTAACTCTTTCTTTCCCGGTGCCAAACCGTGGACCCGTGTCGTGTTTCGTTTGAGTTGGCACTATCCGGGCAATTGACTTGCCGTATCGGGAAATCGTCACCGTCTCGCCCCTTTCAACAGCGCTTAATATCTGCGCTAGATTCTTCTTGGCGTAGGCAGCACTCACTTCCATGCATCGACTATAGCTAACTTTGCTGGTATAAGCCGGCCAGCAGGCCGGCTCGTCGCCACGACTGGCGACCCCACAACAGAACAGCCCAGCGGCCTAATAGCCAACTTTGTTGGCTAACTATGTTTCAACAGCGGCCGGATCAGATCGAACACGTCCTTGGCCACAATCTCGTTTCCCGCCTGGTCGGGGTGGATTCCATCGGGCTGCATCAAACTCGGGTCCGCATACACATGCACAAGCAGAAATGGAATGAACCGGAGCTTATATTTCTTCGCCAGCTCGGGGAAGATGGCGGTAAACGGCTTAACATAGTCCGGTCCATAGTTAGGCGGCAAGGTGATGCCGGCGAGCACAACGGGAAGGCCGGCCGCCCGTAAGCGCTGAATCATGTCGTCGAGATTTTGGCGTGTTGCCTCGATTGGAACTCCTCGTAGCCCATCGTTGCCGCCGAATTCGAGTACGACCAAAGCCGGCTTCACCGCAATCACATTGTCGATCCGCGCCAGGCCATCGGTTGTCGTATCGCCGCTAACGCCCTGGTTGTCCACTCGATAGCGGTAGCCTGACCGGTCGAGAAGGTCCTGCAGGAATGCGGGATAGCTCTTGCCCGAAACGCCTTGGGTGAGACTATCGCCAAAGGTGACGATGACCGGACGTGAGTCGCTCGCCGCCGGCGCGGATGGCTGCTGCGGTGTAGCCGGCTCGCTTGGCTCGGAACTAGTAGGGGCTTCCTTGCGTTCATTAGAGTGTGAGCTGCCGCAACCAAAATTCCCGAAACTGGCTGTCAGAACCCAAACTGCAACAATAATAACGTTAGACCGCATTCGTTCCACATCTTATCGACTGTGATGACCTCCCCGAGGGTTTCCAGCCCAACACAAGACATGATTCAGGTGTCGAACCTGACCAAAACCATTCAGAACGGCGACGCGCGCGTCGAGATTCTCCGGGGGGTCTCGTTCAGTGTTCCGCCAGGCCAGTTTCTCGCCATCATGGGCGCTTCCGGTAGCGGAAAGAGCACGCTTCTCGGACTGCTTGCCGGCCTCGATAGCGTGACCTCCGGCAC
>JBAUZG010000466.1:0-27626 GCA_049585195.1 Bryobacteraceae bacterium
CGCCTATTACGCCGAGAAGCGGGGGTTTGATACGAGCGGCGATGAGCTTATCAACTTGCGCTTTCGGCAGTCCTCGCAGTTTGGCGATGCGCGCGGATTGCGCGTAGGCGGAAGCCGGACTAATGTCTGGATCGAGTCCGCTGCCCGATGCGGTGACGAGGTCCGCGGGAATCGGCCCTTTATAGTCTGGATTCTCGGCTCGGAACGAATCGATAGAGCTTCGCACACGCTGTATGAGCTTTTCACTCGTTGGTCCGAGATTCGAACCTGTCGAACTGGTCGCGTCGTAGCCGTTGTTGCCGGCTGCGGACGGCCGCGAGTGAAAATACTTCGGGCTGCCTGCTTCCTGTCCGATTAACGCCGATCCCACGATATGGCCATTGCGCTTGATGAGACTACCTGAGGCTTGCTTGGGAAACGCAGCACGGGAGACGGCGGTTACGAGAAGCGGATACCCGATGCCGGTGAGCGCCGTGAGGACGAGCACCATTCGGAGAGCCGGTAAGAGTTGACGGAACATAATGACGATGTCTCAGGCTAGATGCAGAACGGCCAGAAGTTGATCGATCAGCCAGATTCCCGGAAACGGGGCAATAATGCCGCCCAAACCATAAATGAAAAGATTGCGGCGCAACAGGCCCGCGGCGCTTTGTGGCCGGTAGCGGACGCCGCGAAGCGCAAGCGGTACGAGCGCGACGATGATTAGTGCATTAAAGATAACGGCTGCAAGAACTGCGCTTTGAGGCGTATGCAGACGCATGATATTGAGAGCGGCGAGAGCGGGGTATGTGGCCATGAACATGGCAGGAATGATTGCGAAATACTTGGCCACGTCGTTGGCGATCGAAAACGTAGTGAGCGCCCCTCGCGTGATGAGCAATTGTTTTCCGATCGCGACAACCTCAATGAGCTTCGTCGGATTGCTATCGAGATCGACCATATTGCCGGCTTCCTTGGCAGCCATGGTTCCGGTGTTCATGGCAAGACCTACATCGGCCTGAGCGAGAGCGGGGGCGTCGTTTGTGCCATCGCCAGTCATGGCGACGAGCCGTCCTTGGGCTTGTTCGCGGCGAATGTATTCGAGCTTGTCTTTGGGAGTAGCCTGCGCCAGAAAATCGTCGACACCGGCCTCGTTAGCGATGGCGGCGGCGGTCAAGGGGTTATCGCCCGTAATCATGACCGAGCGGATGCCCATCGCGCGAAGATGAGAAAGGCGTTCCTTCATGCCGCCCTTCACAATATCTTTCAGATGGATGACGCCGAGCATGCGCCTGTCCCCTGCAACAGCGAGAGGCGTTCCACCCGCCCTCGAGATTTGCTCCGCGATCGTGAATAGTTGCGGGGGAACTTGGCCACCCTGGCCTTTCACAAAACTCGCAACCGATTCGGTGGCTCCTTTGCGCAAGGTGCGGCCATCGATATCGACGCCGCTCATGCGCGTATAGGCCGAGAACGGGATGAACGTCGCATTGTGATCGAGAACTTCACGGCCGCGAAGCCCGTATTTCTCTTTCGCCAAAACCACGACCGACCGGCCCTCGGGCGTTTCGTCGGCGAGGCTCGACAATTGAGCTGCATCGGCCAGCTCGCTTTCAGAGACGCCATCCACGGGAACAAACTCAACGGCCTGACGATTGCCGAGGGTAATGGTTCCGGTTTTGTCGAGCAGGAGAGTGTTGACATCTCCAGAAACTTCGACCGCTTTACCGCTCATGGCTAGCACGTTATGTTGCATCACACGATCCATGCCGGCGATGCCGATAGCCGATAACAAGCCGCCGATGGTGGTAGGGATGAGACAAACGAGAAGCGAGACTAGCATCGCGATCGAAGGCACGGTGCCCGCTCCGGCGGCTTTCACGCTATAAATCGCAAACGGTTGCAAACTGACAACCGCGAGCAGAAAGATGAGGGTGAGACCCGCAATCAAAATGTTGAGGGCGATTTCGTTCGGCGTTTTCTGCCGCTCGGCGCCCTCGACAAGGGCGATCATCCGGTCGAGAAAGGTTTCGCCGGGATTGGATGTGATATTGATTTTGATGTGATCGGAGAGGACGCGCGTTCCGCCGGTGACAGCGCTGCGGTCGCCGCCCGATTCGCGGATGACGGGCGCGCTTTCGCCCGTAATAACAGACTCGTCGATGGTGGCAATGCCGTCAATGACCTCGCCGTCGCCCGGAATGGTATCGCCCGCCTCGCAATAGACCACGTCGCCTGAGCGCAACTGTGCCGCCGAGACAATTTCAACCGTGCCCTTGGCGCTAACACGCCGGGCATTCGTATCGGTTTTCGTCTTGCGCAGAGTATCGGCCTGGGCTTTTCCGCGCGCTTCCGCCATGGCTTCGGCGAAATTGGCGAATAGCACCGTGAACCAGAGCCAAAGACTGATCTGGAAGGTGAAGCCAAGAGCTCCAACTCCACGGAACGCGTCGCGAATCAGAAGAAGAGAAGTAACCGCGGCGCAGACTTCAACGACGAAAATGACGGGATTCTTGGCGAGCACCGCCGGATTCAGTTTGAGAAACGATTCCTTGATGGCGCGGGACAGGATCTCGCGCTCGAAAAGCGGCCGGGCCTTTGCCAGGCGGCGCGGCAGAAGATCGGTTGAATCGGCCGCTTCGGGTTCTGAAATGTGCGGTATGTCGGTAATAGTTGGCATTCAGGTACTCCGGAAGCGTCGCCTCATAAGATCAGCAGGAGCGAAAACAGTTTGCCCTGTTCGACCAGGAAGTGTTCGACGACAGGCCCGAGCGACAACGCCGGGAAATAGGTGAGAGCGCCGACGATCACCACCGTTCCAACCAGCAGACCGACGAACAGAGGCCCGTGCGTGGGCAGCGTCCCACTGGTTTCGGGCAGCCTCTTTTTGCCTGCCAGGCTTCCGGCAGCGGCGATGAGGGGCAGCAAGAAAAAGAAGCGGCCAACAAGCATCGTCATGCCGAGAGTGATGTTGTACCAGGGCGTATTGCCGCTGATGCCGGCAAACGCGCTTCCATTATTGGCTGCCGCCGACGTATAGGCGTAGAGAAGCTCCGCGAACCCATGCGGGCCACCATTGCCAAGGTTGGCGATGGCGGGGCCGGGGGGGTTCCAATAGCCGTGCGCGGGAAACGAAATCACGCTTCCGATGCCCGCAAACAATAAGATGGCCAGAGCCGTCGCAATGACGGAAAGCATCGTCATCTTCACTTCGCGCTGCTCGATTTTCTTGCCGATGTATTCGGGAGTCCTGCCCACCATCAACCCGGCAATGAAAACGGCAACGATGGCGAAGAGCAGCATGCCATAGAGCCCGGCTCCGACTCCGCCAAATATGACCTCGCCGGTCATAAGGTTGAAGAGCACGACCAACCCGCCGAGCGGCATGAGGCTGTCGTGAGCGTTGTTGACGGCTCCGCAGCTTGCGTCAGTTGTAATGGTCGAAAAAAGCGCGGACGCAGCAATGCCGAACCGCGTTTCCTTGCCTTCCATATTGCCGCCTGGCTGGCCGGGCGTCGCGGTATTCTGAACGCCGAGCTTCGCCAGTTGCGGATTTCCGCGTTGCTCCGCGCCATAGGCCACGAACACTCCGATGAGAAACATGACACTCATGGCGGAAAACAGAGCCCAACCCTGCCGCGTGTCGCCAACCATTTTGCCGAATGTGTAAGTGAGCCCGGCGGGAATCAGGAAGATGAGAAGCATCTCGATGAAGTTGGTCGCCGGAGTGGGATTTTCATAGGGGTGTGCGGAATTTGCGTTGAAGAACCCGCCTCCGTTGGTACCGAGCATTTTGATGGCTTCCTGCGAGGCCACCGGACCTTGCGGAATTGTCTGGACGGCGCCGCTCAAAGTATGAGCGGTAACCGGAGGATCGAGGTTCTGAATCACTCCCTGCGAGCAAAGCCAGATCGCAACAATGAACGAGATAGGCAACAGAACGTAAACTACCGATCGTGTCAGATCGGCCCAAAAATTGCCAACCGTCTTCGATTCCTGGCGCGAAAAGGCTCGAATGAGGACCAGAGCCACGGCTATGCCGGTCGCGGCGGACGCGAAATTTTGAACCGTGAGGGCCGCCATCTGAACGAAATAACTGAGCGTCGATTCGCCGCTGTAGTTCTGCCAGTTCGTGTTTGTAACAAAGCTAAGGGCTGTATTGAACGCGAGATCCGGGCTGACATTCGCCGCGCTGAAATGTGCCGGGTTCCAGGGGAGCATTCCCTGCAGGCGTTGAATCAGGTAAACAGCAGCGAAACTGAGTAAGCTGAAGGCCAGAAGCGAAGCGGAGTAATGAGTCCACCGCTGCTCGTTCTGCTCGCGAATCCCGCACAGGCGGTAAATCAACACCTCGAGCCAGCGCAGAAGAGGGTGAAGGAACGTACGTTTGCCCTGATAAACACTTGTCAGAAACAGTCCGACCGGCTTCGTCAGCACGGCGATGATGATGAAGTACAGAACAATTTGAATGACGCCGGAAGCGCTCATCGAACTTGCCTCAAAACCGTTCCGGCTTCAGGAGCGCGTACAGCAGATACGCGAACAGAAACAGACCGAGCATAGCGAACAGGAAATAGTCCATAAGATTCAAAGCTTTTCGCATGCGCGAACGAGCGCCCAACACAACAGAAATAGAACCGTTCCTAATATCAGGAAGATGATATCGGGCATACTGATTACCATCAGCCTAGCGGCTGGCACCTAAGGAAGTAATAGGCGCAACATAAGGATTTTATAAAGACGGACGCGTTTTACGGGCTGTCAATCGCGAGCAAGCGCTTCGCTGACACCCTTTGCGGCGCCTTGTCCTGCTTTTCGCGCGATGTTCGCGGCGCGGGTGAAGTGATGTTGCATGCGCCCAGCCACCGTGCCGAGGCTCGCGCTGGCTGATTCCAACCTGGCAAACGCCCGGTCGGCGTTTTTCGCGCTCGTTTTACGAACCTTTTCGGCCGCCCAACTGACGCCCACGGATGTCAGCAGGACCGCGCCCGTTACCATTAGTCCTGTTCCAATAACCAGAAGGCCAGTGCCAGCCCAGCTTAGTTTGGCTCTTGTTTCCATAAATGCACCTCTGTACGCAGATTACTCCCGGTCGCGGACAGCAGTGGCAGGGATGAGCATCAATCGTCGGGTCCGGCTGGTTCGTTTTCCTCGGGCACGTCCTCGAGGGGTTCCTCCAGTTCTCGGGCTCGCTGCGTAAACTCTTTCAGCACTTTGATAGAACGGTCCGCCGAGAAGCCTGCGGTGCGGAGCCGGCGGTAGGCAGAAGCGAGATTCGTCTCGATACTCAAGAACTGCTCTAAATCCTTCGAGCGGAATTTCCGTTTCAAGTATTGGCGGATCAGATCTGCTTCGTCTACTTCACCGTAGACCTGGCGCACGGCCTGCTCGGCTGTCTTTGCGGCAACACGGCGTGTACGGAGGTCGCGAATCACGCGGCTGGCGCCGTAAGCCTGCCGTTCGAGCCGCGTAGTCGCAAAAGATTCGGCGAACTTCCGATCGTTCAGCAGTCCATACTCCTGCAGCTTGTTCATCACCTCTCGAAGCGCTTGAGGTGAATCGGCTCTCGATTTGAGCTTCTGTTGAAGATCGGCAGTCGAATAGGGCTTTCTATCCAAGCAGCGCAGGGCGTGTTCCCAGAGGGCCTCAACCGCCAGTTTCTTCGGTTTGCGCGGAAACGGCATCGTTTTGCCGAAACGTTTGCGAGTCTAGCACGCTCTTACAAGGAGGAGAAGACGGTAACAGCACGGGGCCTTGCTCGAACGCGCACAACGTTAATCATCGCCGGTTTTACGTTTCCGGCTACGTTTGTTTTTTCACGGCTTCGGCGCCAAACTTGATTTCGAGTAAACTGCAATTGAAGGTACATGGGAGGTAGGAATGGAAGAGAAGAACGGTTTCGGTTACTTTTTGCTTGGCCTTGGGATCGGAGTGGCCGCCGGAGTATTACTCGCTCCGAAGTCAGGCTCGGAAACTCGCGAATACCTCCGGTCGAAGGCTGAAGAGGGGGGCGATTATGTCCGTACTCGTGCCAGCGACAGCCGTGAGTATCTCAAAAAGAGAGGCGAAGAGATTCGTGACTCGGCTACCGATATTCTCGAGCGCGGCAAAACGGCGGTGAAGAGCCGGAAGGACCACTTGAGCGCGGCCGTGGAAGCCGGGAAGCAAGCGTATCGCGATGCAGTATCGAGCTTCGAAAGCGGCGAGGGCGTTTAGCGGACGCTCTCGCTTACAGGCCGGTTTGTCTTGTATAGGTGCTCATGGATTCCTCGCTGCTCATTGTCCTAACAGTATTTGTCGCGATCTGTTGCCTTGCGATGGTAGCGCAGGCTATTGCCATGTTTGGGATATTTCGAGCAGCCCGTCAGATTCAGGAAAGACTAAATGGGCTTCTGCCCGAAGCAGCTAAGGTTCTGAACGCGGCTCAGACCACGATCAATCAGACTAGTAAATTTGTCACCGAGACAAATGCGCGCACTGTAGAAATTCTGGATATAACCAAGGCACAGCTCAACAAGCTCGATGGCGTGTTCACTGATGCAGCCAACCGCGCCAAAGTTCAAATGGAACGCGCCGAGTTGGTGCTCGACGACGCGATGAGTCGTACTCAGCAGACCGTGGTTGTCTTACAGAAAGGCGTTATCGGTCCGATCCGGGAAGTTTACGGAGTTCTGACCGGAATTCGCGCGGCCATCGCAGCCTTTGCCCGGGGCAACCGGCCGACGGTAGATCACGCAACGGCCGACGAAGAGATGTTTATCTAGTTCGAGCAGTCACTTCTCGAGTACGAAATTTCCGACATACAGGCTATCGATTCCTGAAGAGTAGAAACTCCGGACTGCATCCCGCGGAGTGCAGACGAGCGGATCGCCAAAGAGGTTGAAGCTGGTGTTATACAAAACCGGCAGTCCTGTTTTTTGGCCTGCTTCAATCAGGAGAGCGTGGTAAAGCGGGTTTTCGGCCCGATCGACTGTATGGATGCGAATCAGGCTGTTGCCGAGTAGGGCAGCTTCGAACGTTTTTCTTGAGCTCGGCTTCACTCGTCCGACACTCGCCAGAAATCGTGCGTTTGGCCCTACGTCGAAATAGTCGCCGGCGAGTTCGGCTGGAACCGAGGCAGCGAATTTTCGGAAGGCTTCCCTCCGTTTGATAAACGCGTTCAGGTTTTCGGTGGAATAAGGATTGAGCGGTGACGCGAGAATACTACGATTTCCGAGCGCTCGCGGTCCAAACTCCATCCGGCCATGCATCCAGGCGACAATTTTGTCGCCGGCGAGGGATCGGATGGCTTCTTGAATCAATTCGCCTTCCGTCAGCAACACCCTGAACCGCAGTTTGCAGTTTTCGAGCACCCGTTTGATTTCCTCGGGGGCATATTCTGGTCCAAGGCACAGTGTGGCGAGCGAGCTCCGAGTTTGCCGGCCAAAAAATACATGCCAGGCGTGGAGCGCCGCCCCTACCGCCGTTCCCGCGTTCCCTGCCGCGGGTTGAACAAAAACGCGCGAGTATTTAGATTCGAGCGACGCTACGAGCAAAGCATTCAAACCGAGCCCGCCCGCGAGGCATACATTTTCCGCTTCGCCAATCATTCCCGCGATGGTCTCGTTGACCGCTTCCTGCAGGCTCGCGGCGATCTCCGCTTGTTTGCCGCGGTGAACAGGTTCTCCGGGCGCCAAATGCAAGCCACTTAGAAACGCGCGGCTAAATCCGCCTTGCGCCGGCTGGCCAGCGTCCAGGTACTTGCGTTCAATTCGGGGCCAGGATGAACCCGAGCGATGAAAGAGATCGAGGAACAGCTCTTTATATACCGGTTCGGCTGTTGTAGAAAGCCATTGCACTTTATGCTCATCGCTCCGCGCTTGATAGCCCAGTAATTCCGTCGTGCGATTGAACACGTCTCCAATGGAATCGGGAAAATACATCTCGCGTAGAGCCGTCAGCCGCGTTCCATTTGCATCGAAAAGCACAGCGGAACGATAATCGCCAGCCCGATCGACACTGAGTGTCACCGCCTGCTCGAAACCGGAGAGAAAGTAGGAGGACGCCGCGTGGGCTGTGTGATGCTCGACAACCACAATCTCCGCTTTCGGGAACTGCGAGCGCAACGCCAGCAGCGTCTCACTTTCCGATCCTCGCGAAAACGGCCGTGCTATGGCGATGCACTCAATCTGCGATCGCTCGACGCCAGCGGCGCCAAGGGCTGTGTCGAAGGCTTCGTCTGGAAACGGCTCGTAACGCTCACGACGCGCTACCTTGCTCTGCTCGACGGCGGAGACAAGTTGCCCGCCTTTGAGAACGCAGCAGCCCGCGTCGCTCAGCAAGCCGCCGAGTCCGGCAATCACATCGGGCGTATCCATCAGACGTTTCGCAACCTGGGCAAGTATCCCGTCGGAGAAGGCGCGAAAGGAACCCGAGTCATGAATTTTCAGTGTACAAAGGCAGCTGTGCCTTCTATTTCATCCGAGCAGCGAAGCGCCGAGGCGCTGTTCAAGATCAATGAATTGTTCAAGCGATAACTGCTCGGCGCGTAGACCCGCTTCCGGCAAGCTATCGACAGCCTCCAACGGATAATGCCCTTTCAGGTTGTTTCGGAGAGTTTTTCGCTTCTGCGCGAAGCACCAGCCTGCAAACCGGACGATCTGTTCCAGAGGTTCATCCATTGCCCGCCGCTTAGTCAGCTTCACCAGCGCCGAGCGCACTTTAGGCGGCGGAGAAAATGCGCCTGGAGGCACTCGCATGACGATCTCTACATCGCAAATGAGTTGTGTTTGCACGGTCAGGAAGCCGTAGTCTCTAGATCGGGGAACTGCTCGCAGCCGCTCAGCAACTTCTTCCTGAATTAGAAAGACTGCACGGGAGAATCGCAAATCCAGCCGCAGAAACCGGCCGATTATGGGAGAAGTTATATAGTAGGGAAGGTTGCCCACCAGGACGGCCGGTCCCCATTGACTCAAATCTGTTTCGAGAACATCTGTCTGATGTAGGTGAAAGCCAGGATGGCCGTTGAACTGGCGCTCGAGATTTTCCGTGAGATTTCGATCTATCTCGATGGCGTGGAGTTGATCTGCTCTTTCGAGAAGATGCCGCGTCAGCGCTCCGCGTCCTGGACCGATTTCAATGACTTGGGGAGCGTGATTGCCGCACGCCACATCTGCAATGCGGCTCAAAATGGAATCGCGGACAAGAAAATGTTGGCCTAGGCGGGCGGCCATCAGCTCCAGTGCCCTTATTGCCGGAAGGCGAGCGGAATAAACCGGATTTGTATGTCGCCGGAAATCGGTTGAGCGACGGCAAAAACGTTGGGCATGCTTGGAAGAGTAATACTGCCCAGATGCGATTGAAGGCCGGCGGTGAACTTTTTGGCCGGGTCTGAGATGGCGTAATCGCCGATGCGACCGCTGCTATCGAGGGTCATGTTCAACACGATGAGATTCGAGCGGAGATCAACAGGAAGAAGGTTCGGCTCGTCATCGGTAATCGCCGAAAGAGGAATCTCATAGCTGGCAATCCGGGTGGTAGTACCCATGGTTAGAACGAACGTTCCGAACAGGAGCAGGGCGGAAATGAGGCCGCCTGTCGCAGGCAAAGCGAGCGGGCGCATCAGTTCGCTCGCGTGGAACTTCCAGCGCTCCCATACGGCTCTGAACCGGGAGCCTTTCCATTCGAGCACATTCGCGCGTTCACGAGATGCTATGACTTTCAGACTGGTCTGCAGCCGGCCAGGTATTGGCGGGGCCGAAAGGCCTTTGAGAGCGGAGCGGATAACCGTTAGTTGCTCGAAATAAGACGTGCATTCCTCGCACTCGGTCAAATGGGCCGCTACGCCGGTGCGCTCATCGGACCGCAACCGGCCATCGACATAAGCCGTGCTCCGGCGTTTGGCGTTGTGACAAGAAATGGCCATAGCTAGCCCAATCCGCCTTCGAAAGCAGTTGCGTAACCCGGTTCCAGCCGCTCGCTTAGGACGCGCCGTAAAGCCTCGCGGCCTCTTAATATTCGGGATTTTACAGTGCCGAGTGAGATCTGAAGAATCTCTGCAATCTCTTCATACCCAAGCCCCTCGACGTCGCGCAGCACAACGGCGGTGCGAAACACGGGGCTTACTTCATCAAGAGCGCGTTGCACCAAAATATGCGTCTCCCGGTCAAGTGTGAAATCGAACGGCGATGGCCCCGGGTCGGGCGTTGTATCGAACGCTCGATGTTCCTGGTCCTCGTGCTCAATGGCAACCTCTCGTTTCCTGTGGCGCGAAAACCAGCGCCGGTGATTGTGCGCCTCGTTTACGGCGATGCGGTAGATCCAGGTCCGAAGACTGCTTCTCTCTTTAAACGAGTTAACGCTTCGAAAGATCTTCAAAAACACTTCCTGAACGACGTCGCAGGCATCGTTTTGGTCGCCAAGAAGCCGGTACACCATGTTGTACACCGGCTGTTGATACCGGTTTAGTAACTCTTCATAAGCTGACTCGATACCTGCTCGCAAACCCCGCAGAAGGCGCGCGTCTTCCTCCGACAGCGGGGATTGGTGTTTGCCGGCAATCGATAGCGTCAGCGTGGAATCGGCCAAAGTACTTCCCTCTGCAGTCGATTCTACTCCCTGGACCAACGGAAAATAAACGTCTTACTAGTTAGACACCAGGGAGCCCCGGCAAGTTCCCCTTTTGGGGGCCAAGGGTGTACGCGGGACTGGATTCACTCTTCACTCCTCGCGCAAGGCGACGAGGGGATCGATCAGTGCAGCCCGGCGAGCGGGCAGGAAGCTGGCCGCCAGAGCGGTCAATAACAAGACTATGGCAGCGCCGGCGATGGTTGCAGGATCGCTGGCTTTCACGTCGTAGAGCTGGCTTGAAACGAGGCCTCCGCAGGCGAGCGCTGCCGGTAAGCCAATCGCGAGGCCGAAAAGGACAACTCCGAGCGATTCGCGCAGGACAGCGCGCAGAATATTCGCCGGGCGAGCGCCCAAAGCCATGCGAATGCCGATTTCGTTTGTCCGGCGGGCCACGGAATAGGCGATCATGCCATAAAGACCAATGGAGGCGAGCAGCAACGCCAGTAGTCCGAAGAAACCCGCCAGCTTCGCGAGCAGTTTTTCCTCGCCGAGAGAATGATCCACGGATTCGGCAAGCGTCGTTACATGGGAGATAGCAAGATTTGGATTCTCGGCGCTAACAGCGCCCCGGATCTCGCCGATCAATGCTTCCGGCCTACCTTGCGCCCGCACAACGAGTTCGTTGTAACCGTCCATGCCCGAATCCTGGCCGTTATAGAAGTAAAACATCCCAACCGGCGCTTCGCGAACGCTTTCATATTTGGCGTCCTTTACTACCCCCACGATTTCCCAGTGGTCGTGCTCGGAAAATGCAAATTGGCGGCCAAGCGGCGAAACATTGGGGAACAGCCTGCGCGCGAATGTTTCATTTACGACAGCAATTGGCGGCGATTGGGGCGTGTCCTGCGGCCTGAAGCCTCGCCCTGCTACCAGCGGAATGCCCAACACGTCAAAGTATTGCGCTCCCACACGGTTTCCACTGAAGGACATGGCGTTCGCTTCGGTAAATGGCCCTCCCTGCCGCCAGACAGGAGTCATCCAATGCCCTTCGTCGAAGTTGATGAAAGAAAAGCTGGCCGCTTCGACGCCGGGCAGCGCTTGAATGCGGGCTTCGAGCCTGCGATAGAGCGCCACCAACGCCGGACCTTTCGCATTGAGGGAATCGCTGTCGAGCCGGAGAAGAAGGACGCGGTCCTTGTCGAATCCCGTGTTCGTTTGCTCGAGTTTTGCGAGTGTCGTGACAAAGAGCCCCGCGCCAATAACAAGGAAGAACGCGAGCGCCACCTGCGCCGCAACCAGTATTTGGCCTAAGCGGCTGTTTGATTGCGTTCGAGCCAAGCCTTTGCCTTCTTTTAGCGAAGGTCCCGCATCGACTCTGGTCATCTGCATCGCCGGCACGCTGCCGAAGATCAAGCCGGTCGCGAGCGAGAGTCCGAGAGTAAACAGCAGCACGGGTCCGTTTGGTCCCGTGTCGAGCGACACCGTATTCGGACCGGGGGAAAACATTGCAAGCAGCACGCGCCCACCCGCGATCGATACCAGTAATCCTAGGCAGCCGCCAATCAGCGCGAGGAAAAGGCTTTCGGAAAGCAATTGGCCAATCAATCGTCGACGCTGTGCCCCAAGCGCGATCCGCACGGCAATCTCGCGGCGGCGCGCTGCCGCGCGCGCCAGCAGCAGATTCGCGATATTGACGCACGCGATCACCAGTACGAGACCAACGACAACCATGAGAATCTGCAGAGGACGCGAGAACCGCCGGCGCAGCCGTGAAATGCCGCGCGCCGCTTCGGTCAATTTCACGCGAGCCTTCCGCATATCTTCGATGCGGTCTGGAGAAGGAGACGATCCGGCGAGTGCGTGAAGCCATTGCGCAAATCGCGCGTTCGCTTCAGTTTGAGCCTGGGCCATGGTGACGCCGGGCCTCATGCGGCCAATCAGCCAGAGCGACTGTTCCAGTGTGTCGAATGGATGGTGGAACCAGGGCTGCACCTGCGCTTGCATTGCTAAGGGAATCCAGATGTCGGGAGGCGTGCCAACTTCGGTTCCAAAGAATTCGGGGGCGGCTATTCCGACGATTGTGAAAACGGTATTGTTGAATGAAAGAGCGCGGCCAATTACGGCGGGGTCTTGAGCGAAGCGCCGTGTCCAATAGCCGTACCGCATCACCGCTACCGGTGCGCCACCTCGAATGCGGTCGTCTTCCGGCGTCAGCACGCGCCCCGTGTAGGCTTTTACCCCAAGCATCGAAAAATAATTGCCCGAGACCAGCCGAATCGTCACCGGCTCCAGTTCCCCGCCCGTCTTGCCGAATCGCGCATGAACGTCGCCGGACATACTTTCCTCGGCGGCAATATCCGAGAAAACCTGGTTGTCGTTGCGAATCTCGCGATAAAACGGATGCGAAAACAGGTCTGGCGAATAGTGCGGGAAATCGTCGTTTATTCCCGATGCGTGGCCTTCTCCAAACAGCACGAGCTGTTCCGGATGTTGCACCGGCAGCAAGCGCAGCATCAGCGCATCCATTACGCTGAAGATCGCGGTGTTCGCACCGATTCCGAGCGCCAAGGAGGCGACCGCGATGATGGTGAAACCGGGACTGCGGCGCAGCATGCGCAGCGAGAAGCGCAGGTCCTGAACGGCATTCTCTATCCACCGGGTTCCGCGCGCTTCGCGGCAATCTTCCTTGAGTTGTTCAAGGCCGCCAAACTTCAGCCGTGCGGCGCGCCGCGCTTCGTCAGCGCTCATGCCCCGGCGGATGTTTTCGGCTACTTGCTGATCAAAGTGAAATCGAAGTTCAGAATCGAGCTTCTGCTCCAGTTCCGTTTTTTTTAGAAGCCTTTGCCACCAATTCATAGAGTTCTCACTCATAACGCAGCGTAATCACGGGATCGACTTTCATTGCACGGCGCGCCGGCGCGTAACATGCCGCGAGCGCGATTCCGGCGAGCAACAGCCCTGCAGCGACAAAAGTAGGAACATCATGCGGCTTGACCTCAAACAGCGTTCCCGCCAGCAATCGCGTCATCTCCCACGCGCTTGCAACGCCCACGGCGATGCCCAACAATGCAGGCAACATCCCTTGCCACAAAATCAGTTTCAGCACTTGCGCGGGCCGCGCACCGACCGCAAGGCGCACGCCGATTTCGCGTGTCCGCTGAGCGACTGTATAAGCAATCACGCCTGAAACTCCAGTCCCCGCAAGCAGCAGCCCAAGAGCGCCAAACGACGCCAGCAGGAAAGTGACAAACTTACGATCGACAAGGCCCGATGCCACTGTGGCAGTCAATGGAACCACGCGGGGAGGCGGCTGCCCTTTGTCGAGCTCCCGTATTGGCAGAGTAACTGCCCGCGCTACGGCGCCCGGTTCAACCGAGGTGCGCACCACGATGGTCATGAAATTTACCGGCATTTGCGCGGCGGGAACGTACACCTCCGGCAGGTCCGGTTTATCAAGAGAGCTTTGCTTTATGTCGGTCACAATGCCGACGATTTCGACCAGCGGCTGAGCGGCGTAGCGCACCCGGATCTGCTTTCCGATGGCGCTTCCTTGCGGCGATACACGGCGAGCCATGGTTTGATTGACGATCGCAACGGATGTTGTATGGGCATTATCGGAATCGGTGAAGAACCGGCCTTCGACGAGCGAAGTGCCCAGTGTCTGAAAGTAGCGGGGCATGATCATGTTGAGAGCGGTCCATGGTTGCTCGGCGCTCGGCGGCGCCGGACGGCCTTCCAAGACATATGGCGAAGTCCACATGATCCCGCCCAGTGGACCGCACATTGCGGCGCTGGCAGATTTGACGCCTGGCAAACGGCCAATGCGATCGAGCGCTTCTGAGAAGAAGTTCAGCGCCTCTGTATTTGACGGCGTGCTGCGAACGACATCGAACGCAAGTAGGTGGTCCGCGCGGAAACCCGGATCGACATCCGAGGCGGCAAACAGACTGCGCAGCGTCAAGCCCGCGCCGATGGAGAGAACCAGGGCTACGGCGATCTCTGCCACGATGAGGGTTGAGCGCCAGCGCCGGCTGGCAGGACTTACTCCTGTTGAGCCGCTTTCCTTCAGCCCGGCATTGACATTCATTCGCGGCGTGTTGAGGGCCGGCGCAAAACCGAAGAGCACGCCGCTTAGAAGACATGCTCCCAAAGTGAATAGCAGCACGGTCCCATTGATATGCGCGTTGTCGAGGCCGGGAACCGGGCGGCCATACAGCCGGACGAGAGGGCCAATGCTCAAGCCGGCCAAAAGAAGCCCCACTGCGGCGCCGGCCGCCGCCAAGAGCATGTTCTCGACGAGCAATTGGCGAGCCAGCCGGCTGCGGCTTGCGCCCAGCGCGGCTCGAACGGCAAACTCACGCCGTCTTCCATTCGCGCGGCCAAGGGCCATGTGTGCGAGGTTTGCGCACGCGAGCAGCAGCACGAAGCCGACAGCGCCGAGAAGCATCGTCAGTTTTCCACGGATGCCACCCAGGAGTTGCTCGGCGACGGGAGTTACTAGCGCCGTCTCATTACGATTCGATTGAGGATATTCGCGGCCGAGCCGGTCCATAATGGTGTCCATCTCGGCCCGCGCCATTTTAAGCGAGACGCCGGAGCGGATCGTTCCCAAGACGGTGATTCCAGGATGGTTCTCACGAGCCGTCATGTTTGGGAGGTTCGATTTCGCGCCAATGGGCACGCAAACATCGAAATTGAGATAGGGGAATTCGCGGCGCGGAGGAAGAACGCCAACCACGGTGTAGGCTTGTTCGTCGAGCGGGATGGTTCTTCCGATCGCATACGCGTCAGCCTTCAAAATGTTCCGCCAAAACGAATAGCTCACTACGGCTACTCGCGCTGCCCCCTGTTTATCGTCCGCATCGCCAAACGTGCGGCCAAGCATGGGTGTGAGCGCGAGTAGCGGGAAGTACGAGCTCGATACCCATGCGCCTTGCAGCATTCGCGGCTCGCCGATCCCACTCAACTTTAGACGCCCGGGCTGGACGGCCGCGATGTTCTCAAAGACATCGTTCTGCTTCCGCCAATCGAGGTAATCCGGCCAGGAGTCGTTCATAGCGCCGCTACGCTTCAGCGATTCGTAGATGACGACCATCCGCGCGGCGTTAGGATACGGCAAGGGCCGCAACAACACGGCATTTACGACGCTGAACATTGCGCTGTTCGCTCCGATTCCGAGCGCCAAAGAGGCGACAGCGACGAACGTAAAGCCAGGACTGCGGCGCAGCATGCGAACCGCGAATCGCACGTCCTGAATAGCGCTTTCGAGCCACCTTGTTCCACGAGCGTCCCGGCAGTCTTCTTTCACTTGTTCGAGGCCGCCGAACTTCAAACGCGCGGCGCGCCTCGCGTCGTCCGCGCTCAACCCGCGGCGGATGTTATCGGCTATTTGCTGTTCGAAGTGAAATTGAAGCTCGGCATCGAGCTTCCGCTCGAGTTCGTTCCGTCTTATAAGCCGTTGCCACCAATTCACGGTAGTCTCCTTTTGAAGAGGGCGGACTGATGTCCACCGCGGGCTGAAGCCACCCTCCAAGTTGGTTACTCGTATCGCAGAGCTGCCATGGGATCGAGGCGCGAAGCACGATGTGCGGGCACCCAACTTGCGAGGACCGCGATAATCAGAAGAAATGTGCTGGCTGCTAGAAACGTTGCCGGGTCGTTGTAGCGCAGGCCGAACAGGAGCGAACTCGCATAGCGCGCCATGGCGGCGGCCAGGATGACGCCAACCGCTGCGCCGAGAATCACCAAGTAGCTGGCTCGCCGCACAATCGACCGGGTGACTGCTCGCGAAGTGGCGCCCAGAGCGAGGCGGATGCCAATTTCGTTCGTTCGCGCCGATACGGCGTATGATGTGACGCCGTACAATCCGATCGCGGCCAGCAGCGCAGCGAGAGCGCCAAAGAATCCGGAAAGAATCGCCATCAGCCGTTCCATAATCAATCCGTTGCGCACGTTGGTCTCGAAAATCTCGAAGGCCGAGCGGATGTTCGGTGAAACTTCCGCAAGCTTCTGCCGCACGGCAGCGATCACACTCTCGGGCTTGGCCGAACTTCGAATGAACACATTACCTCCGGGGCCTCCGGCGCCAGGGTTAAATTGGAGCGCTGGCGCAAATGCCTGCGGCGGAATCGTTTCGCGCAACCCGGCGTACTTTGTGTCTCCGACGACGCCGACGATTTCATAGAGCGTGGCGGGATAGTTGGGTTCGGCGCGCGTCAGGATGGTTTGGCCGATGGGATCGGCGCCTTTCAGAATTTCTCGAACGAATGTTTGATTGACAATGGCGACTGGCGCGGAGGTGGCGGTATCGCGCGCAGTGAAGTCGCGGCCGGCAAGCATCGGCGTGCCCATCGTGCGAAAGTAATCGGGGCTGATCCAGGTGAATTTCGAAGAGCTGTTAACCGGACCGGCGCGCACGCCCAATGTCCAACTGCTGCCATTAAGCGGAGGGTGCGTCGAGGTTGCGGCGGATTCGACTTGCGGAACAGATCGAATCTGTTCCAGCAAATTTTGAAGAAAAGGCATATGCCGATCAACCGGCATCGAGACGTGCGAAAAATCTACGGAGGCGAGAATGATCCCTTCTTCTCTGAAGCCTGGATTCAACGTGATGAGGTTCCAAAAGCTCTGAACGAAGAGCGCCGCGCCAACCAGCAGCACCAGTGAGATCGCAATCTGCGAGACGACCAGCGTGTTTTGCAACGATGCTCGCTGGCGCCCGCCTGTCATGCCGCGCGTTCCGGCTTTCAGAGCCTCGCCGGGATCGGTTTGCGAGCCTCGGAATGCCGGGACCAGGCCGAAGATCAGGCATGTCACGACAGTTCCAGCAGCCGTGAAGGCGAGAATGCGCCAATCGGGGCTCAAGTCGACATAGGGCGTATAGTCCGAGGTGGTGACGAGCAAAAGAATGCCCTTGGCAAGGACGTTCGCAACCGACAGGCCGAGCGCGGCTCCAAGGATGGCAATTACCAAGCCCTCGGCGAAGAGCTGGCGGATCAGGCGGAAACGCGAAGCTCCAATAGCAGCGCGAACAGCCATTTCGCGCTCTCGGGTGGTCGCGCGCACCAGCATCAAATTGGCGAGATTCGCACAGGCGATCAAGAGAACCAGACCGGTGATGGCCAGTAGCAGCCATAAGGACGCCTTGTCGCTTTCGCCCATTGTGTTCACACCCGTCGCGGCTGGATACGCAGATAACCGGAGTTTCTTGTAGAAAGTATGCGCCGTCGAATCGTAGCCAGTTGGGACGGTAGCTTCAAAAATGGCGGGGCTGATGGAAGCAAGCTGCGAAGCGGCTTGCGCGAGCGTCCATCCGGGCTTGAGGCGGCCCATCACATTCAGGAACGAGAAGTCGCTCCGGCGCAGGGCTTCGGCGGACGGAGAGTAGGAAGTCATGGAGCAGAGAGGCACAGCGATATCAAACTTGTCTCCCGCTTCAAGACCTGAGAAGCGGGGAGGCGTCACGCCGATGATTTGCGTGGGATGGCCATTGATAATGAGCGTGCTGCCGATGGCAGAGTCGCGTGCACCAAATTCGCTTTGCCAGAACCCGTAACTGAGCACGGCGCCGGGTATGCCGCAGCCCGGCCGTTCGTCGGACAGCGTGAAAAAATGCCCTCGAACCGGCGCAATGCCCAATGTGGAGAACATTGGTCCGCTAATCCAGAGGCCGTGCGCTTGTCGCTCTGTTGCGCCGCTGCCGATGGCAAACGTTTCCGCCTTCGCCCAGGCGAATACACCTGAGAATCCCTGCTGGTGCCGCCGGAGCTGATCCCAGACGGCATAAGAAAGGTTATTCTCGTTGTTGCTGATCCCAAAACCAGCTCCGCCTTTAATATGAATCTGCGCCAGCGACTGCGGATCGTGAACCGGCAACGTGCGCAGGAGGAAGGCGTCGATCAAAGTAAAGATCGCGGTGTTCGCGCCAATTCCGAGCGCGAGCGTGCACAGCGCGGTTAACGTGAAACCGGGGCTTCTGCGCAACCCCCGCAGGGCGAGCCGGAGATCCTGAAGCGTCGATTCCACCCAGAGCGTGCCGCGCGCCTCCCGGCAATCCTCTTTAACCTCTTCAAGGCCGCCGAACTTCAGCCGCGCACTGCGCCGCGCCTCTGCTTCGCTCATTCCGCGGCGAATGTTGTCCGCTACCTGCCGGTCGAAATGAAACCGAAGCTCCGCGTCGAGCTTTCTCTCCAATTCGTTTCTTTTTAGAAGCCGGTGCCACCAGTTCACATCGCGCCCCCTTCGCCAAGCTGCAAAACCAACCCGACTGCTTCAGCGAGCCGCGACCAGTTCGCCGTTTCACTCTTAAGCTGAGCCCGCCCTTTCGCCGTGAGCCGGTAGAACTTTGCCTCGCGGCCGGTTTCCGACTCCTTCCACTCGGCCGAGAGATAACCTCTGTTCTCGAGGCGATGCAGCGCGGGATAAAGCGACCCTTGCTGCACTTGCAAAACGTCTCTGGATATTTGCTGGAGGCGTTGCGCGATTGCATAGCCGTGAATCGGGCCGAGAGCGGTCACTTGCAGGATGAGCAGGTCGAGAGTGCCTTGCGGGATATCGGACTTGGGCGATGGGTTCGAAGTGGATGAAAGCCTCATTCTTCTACATATAAGGCAAAAGCTGTAGAAGATCAAGGCATTTCACGGAAGACCGCTCGGCTGAAAAACCGCTCCCTGACGGTCGCGGCTCGGTTAGGGCTCGGTAAGCTATCGAAACGTCGGAAGCGATTTCCGAGCCACAACTGCCAGGGAGTTCCGATGGGCCTGCGGCGCACCAAAGCTGATGAAAGGCCGCAGGCCCGGAACCGAGCCGCGACCGCGAGGGAGCGGTCTTCCGCGTGTTTTTCAGAGGAGTGGTTGTGACGAGGTTCGCTCGGCCGGCCGGACGGTTATAATCAGGGCAAGTGTATCTATGTCATTTCCGATTCGTGTTCTCGTCGCCAAGCCTGGCCTCGATGGACACGATCGCGGCGCGAAGGTGATCGCAAGGGCGCTGCGCGATGCCGGAATGGAGGTGATTTATTCCGGCCTGCGGCAGACACCGGAGATGATTGTGAACGCGGCCTTGCAGGAGGACGTTCAGGTCATCGGATTATCCATTCTTTCCGGCGCTCACAATACTCTTGTGCCGCGAATCATCGAGTTACTGCGCGAGAAAGAGATGACGGATACTGTAGTCATTGCCGGTGGAGTGATTCCGGACGAGGACGCAGCCGAGCTGAAGAGGCTGGGAGTGGCTGAGGTCTTCCAGCCTGGCGCCTCACTCACAAAAATCGTCGAATTTATCCGCGCGGCCGTGAAGCAACCAGCCTGAGCATGGCTCGGGCGAGAGAAATTCGTTCAAACTTTGTTCGTTGAAGGACCGGGTGGAACGAGGAAAAAGGAAATTGATGCAAGACAGACTGAACATCGCAGTCTTCGTCGACTACGACAATATTGAAATCGGCTTAAAATCGACTTTGCGGCGGGATTTTGACGTCTCGCTGCCATTGAGCGCGCTAAAAGAGCGAGGCGATATCGTAGCCAAATTTGCTTACGCGAATTGGGGTCGGCAGGAAGGCGCAACTCGCCAGATGGCGGAGAGCGCCGTTCAAATGGTGCAGCGGATTCCCTCGCCGCGCGGCGATAAGAATGGGGCGGACATTAACCTCGCGCTCGACGCGCTCGAGATGGCATTTACGCACGCACATGTAAATGCGTTTGCCATCGTCAGCGGCGACAGCGACTTTATTCCGCTGGTAAACAAGTTGAAAGAGTACGGCAAAACGGTATTTGTCGTTGGCGGGAAGGGTTTCACGAGCACGATTCTGCAGCAGAATTGCCACGAATTCATCAGCTACGAGTCGTTGCTCGAAGATGGCGTGACGATCGTGGCCGCCCCGATGCCGGAACGCCGCGATCGTGACAGGGAGCGGAAAGACCGCCGCGAGCGTGGACCCCGCCCCGCTCCGCTCGACCTGGCGCAGGCCATGCCGCTCGTCGAGCGTGCACTTCAGGTTCTCGAGCGCCGCGCCGTTCAGCCGCAGCTCGGGCTCCTGAAATCGACCATGCTTCAGCTCGACCCGGCGTTTAGCGAGCGTGCTTACGGAGCGAATAGCTTCTCCGATTTCGTCGAGAAGCTGAAGAAAGCCGAGTACGTCAACGTCAGTGGATCGGGTGGACGTTACATCATTGAACGCCGCGGCGGCGGTCCCGACAAGACGGCGCCCAATCCGGATCAAGCTCTGCCGCGGCTGCGCGATGTCCTCGAGACTCATCGTCTCGACATTGAATTGAACAACGGAGTGCTCGCCGAAGATCTTGAAGAGTGGATGAAGGCCGAAGAACCCGATTTTACGCCACAAAAATACGGTTTTCAGGCGTTCTCGGAGTTCCTCAACTACGCGCAGGATAAGACCGTCGTCCGTTTGGTTCCAGACGAGGACCGCGGTCTCATCGTGTACATGGGCGCCGAGTTTTATCCGCCTGCGCTACCGGTCTCCGGCGGCGGCGAACACGTCATCGAAGAAGAAGACGACGGTCCGCAGCCGATTGTCGAAGGCCAGCCTACCATCTTCGAGCCAAATCCACCGCCGCCCAAACCCAAGAAGCAAGCCAGGCCTCGCAAAGCGCCAGCGGCCGGCACACGCAAACCGCGTAAAAGGAAACCTGAATAAACGTGGGCCAACGGCGGAAGTGTTAGCTATCTTTCTAAAAGACGCCTTCTACCTGTCAAAATGACCTAAGTCTCTGCGGCCGCGCGTCTAGAGAGCAGGTGTTTTTATGTCTATCAAACCAGTTCTTTTACTCTGGGTTGGGCTTGCGACCGCCGCTCAGACGGACCAGTATTTTACAGTCGGAAATATTGGCGTTCATCTTGGAGATTCAGAGGTATCGGTGCTTGCCAATCTGCGTGCGCAATACCAAGTGAACAGCGTTGGAGAGGAAACCTATGTTGTCGGAAAACAGCAAGGCGCGGTTTTTGAAAAGCTTGGAACGGTTTCGTTCGAAAACAACGCCCTGGTTTCGGCCGGAAGTACGTGGAATGAAAGCTTCGACGCGAGCGCGGTGAAACTGGCGAAGCAGATTGTCGCTGCGCTCGAGCACCAGGAGCTCGAACCTGCGCGGACTGCCATCATTCGCAGAATACACCGTGGAAGCGATCTGGCTCCGGTGGATGGCGTCGAGATTGTAATTGGCGACCGGGCGATTCAAATTGTCACCGCAAATGCTCCTGCGGCGAGGCCCAACCAGGAATATGCGGCGGTTACGGAAAACCTGCATCAGCACTCGTATGCAGAAGGGCTCGCGAAAGAAGCAGGAATCCCGCCGCGGTAACGCGTGATTCTACTTGCGGCCAGGACCATTCGCATAGGCCGCCAGTATCTTCATGACTTCGCCATGCGATACAGCCACGTCCGGATTGCGCTGCAAGGCATCGAAATAGCCTTTGCCCAGCCCGCGCCCCTCTTCTGTTTCAGTCAGCAATCGTCTCGCTTGACGCAGATAGTCTTCCACAACTTCCTCGGCGGCGGGTTCCTTTGCCGACAGCGTTTCGTCAATCGCGACAACGAGAGTAGTGACCGGGCGAAGCCAGGCGAACCACGAGTCGTTCAGCAAGAGTTGGAGAAAAGCTCCTGGAGAGGGAATGCGGCCGTGAACCCGCTCGTAGGTCCGCCGCTCATCGTCGAGCAAAGTCTTGTGAAGCTGCAGGAGACGGTTGCGTAGGTCTATGAGGCTTTGTCTCGCGGGGTCCGAGGTGGAATCAAGAAACGACATCCCTCCCTCAGATTACCTGAAGTCGGAACCACTCCTCTGAAAAACACGCGGAAGACCGCTCCCTCGCGGTCGCGGCTCTGTTCCGGGCTTGCGGTCTTTCATCAGCTTTGGTGGCCCGCAGGGCCATGGGGATCTCCCTAACGGTCGTGGCTCGGAAACGAACCGCATGGACGCTGATACTTGACCCGGCCGCGCGCGCCAGCAACCGGTTTGAAGAGATTGGTTGAAACTACTTCTTCATTTGCGCGACAGTGGCCTGTAGTTTTGCGAGTTGCTGCTTCAGCGCCTCGGCATTCGGCGCATCCGGCCGGAGCTGCAAATATGTTTGAAGGTGCTGGGCCGCCCCAGCGTAGTCGCCGCGATTAGCGCATAGCTGAGCTAGCAGAGTTTCCACTTGAGCGTATTTGTGAGGACCGTCGAGCTTCACCACTTCTTTTGCGCTTTTCTCGGCCAACTCATAGTGCTTCAAGTTGTAGTTAGCGAACGCATTGTAGAGCCAGGCGCTCGGGAACTCGACCGGATTCAAATCGACGGCCTGTTTGCTACGGTCCGCGGCTTCCTGCCATTTCGACTGCTCGGCCGCCATACCAGCCAGCGCATCGTACGGATTGACATACTTACTATCAGCCGCGATGGCCGCTTCGTACGACTTATGCGCGTTCTCTACGTCGTGGCTCGATTGCTGCAGGCGCCCGAGGTCGTACCACGCAACCGCGTATTTCGGATACTCGGCGACGGCCGCCTGTAATTGCTTCTGCGCTTCCTCAACTTTGCCCTTGGCTACAAGCTGCTGCGCCTTCTCATACTCTTTCCTGGCCTTTTTCGGCGCCGACTCGCTTGTCATGCTGATGGCCGTGCCTTGAATGCCGCCCAAGCGGTGAAGAACGATGACACCAAGATCCGGATCGTCGAGGGAGCGCCTGTTGTACAGGTCGATCACGTCGGAGCGGTAACCCGGATAGGAGGCTTGTATCTGGCACCGCTGAACATAGCTCGTTGTCCCGCCGCGTGAACCGAATACGCCAGTATTGTTAGCCGTATTCGTGGACCGGCCCTGCGTCCCAGGCTGAACCGGTCCCGACCCAATTGAGCTCTCGCTTGCATCCATGGCGGGTTCTTGGTTCGAGCCAAACTGAAAGCTAAACCGGCCTTTTGAGTCGGTATGAGTTTCGGTATGCGGATTGCCGTAGCACACGCGCTGAATCGCAATGTCGGTCGATGGTTTGTTCCCGTCATCCAAAACAACGCGGCCCGAAAGAAATACTGGCCTCGTTAGGGTCGGAGTGTTATAGATCGAAGAGTTCGAGTAGGGGCCGGAATTTGTATTAGTGCCGACTCCGGTGGTGCCGGGGGTGGGTGTGCCGGTCCCCGACGTTCCGCTCGTACCGGCAGGGCTGCCGGTTCCGTGCTGCGCGCGAGCGCTTTGTACGGTTATCGCCACCGGCAAAGCGAAAAACGCCGCGATTCGAAAAAATGCTTGGAGCCTAGACATCGCTGCCCCCAGTGTCTGGATTATGGCACAGGTGAGCTCGTCTCGGTGACACTCCATTTGTCCATCGAAACCAAGCCTGCCGCTCCCATCCTTTCAAGCAGATGGACCGGGTCGCCGTCCACCAGAATCATGTCGCGATGAACGGCCTTCAAAAAGCCTTCTTCTACAGCCCGCGAAAACATTTCGAGCAGAGGATCGTAATAACCCGCCACGTTCAGAATTCCGCATGGCTTCGCGTGTATGCCGAGCTGCGCCCAGGTCAGAATTTCACAGAATTCGTCCAGCGTTCCGTGGCCTCCTGGCAGGGCAATGAAGGCGTCGGATAGGTCGGCCATGAGCGCCTTCCTTTCGTGCATCGACGTAACGATGCGCATTTCGGTAAGTCCGTTATGACCGATTTCTCTGTCGATCAAAGCCTGCGGCATAACCCCTGTCACTTCACCGCCAGCTGCAAGCGCGCTGTCCGCGACGACACCCATCAAGCCAACGTGGCCGCCTCCATAAACCAGCCGTATCCCCCGATTTGCCAGCAACCGGCCCAGATCCGCAGCGGCCGCCTTGTATACAGACCGGAATCCCGAGCTCGAGCCACAAAACACGCAGACGCTTCGAAACGCTCGATCGGAGGGCATCGTCTACGAGCATGCCATAGTTGCCCTTCTCGACTGGCCCGGGATTTACCATGAAACTTTGCGGTCTCATTAGGTTTTTCAGTGAGCATCAATCTTTCAGCCGCCCCCTCCCCCGCCTACCTCGAAAGACGGCCATTCGCGACGCTTTGCTCGGCGACAGTTTTTCTAAGCTCGTTCCTTCTGTTCCTGGTCGAACCCTTGTTTGCGAAAATCATCCTGCCGTGGTTTGGCGGATCCGCTGCCGTCTGGGCGACATGCCTGGTTTTCTTTCAAAGTGCCCTTCTGCTTGGTTACTACTATGCCGACGTAACCAGCCGGAAACTTTCGCCCCGGCAACAGGTGTGGGTGCATCTGGCGTTTTTAGCGATCGCCTTGCTCTTTGTGCCCATCGCTCCGGGCTCTTACTGGCGCCCCCATCCGGGCGAAGATCCGTTCTGGCGCATACTTGGCCTGCTCACGTTCGCCCTCGGAGTTCCGTATACACTGCTAAGCACAACGAGTCCGTTGATTCAAACGTGGTACGCACGCTGCCGGGCCGGTAAGGACCCGTATCATCTGTTCGCTCTTTCGAACTTCGCCTCGTTTCTCGCTCTTCTCAGCTATCCATTCATCATCGAACCGGGTCTCGCGACGCACATACAGGCTCTGACATGGTCGGCGCTCTTCGTTGCTTTCGTAGCACTCTGCGCCATGACAGCTTGGGGAAGCCGTTCCGGAGCCGCGATCGTACACGTGGCGGCTACAATTGACGAGCCTCCCAGCCTCGTGAGAATGCTTCACTGGCTCGCTCTCGCGGCCTGTGGTTCCATGCTGCTGCTCACCATCACGAACTATCTCACTCAGAATGTGACTCCAGTTCCGCTCCTCTGGGTTCTTCCGCTTTCTTTGTATCTGCTGAGCTTCACGCTCGTGTTCAGCCGCCGCAATTTCTACTCTCGCTGGCTGTTTATCCGGCTGCTCGCGGTCTTTCTCGGCGCGATGGGCTACGCCGTTTACGACTGGCGCTCGGTCAACGCGATTCAGCTCAGCGTGCCTTTGTTTTGCGCGGGCCTCTTCGTGGCATGCATGTTTTGCCACGGAGAACTTAACCGCTTGCGGCCGAGCGAAGGCCGCCTCACATCCTTTTACCTGATGCTTTCCCTCGGCGGCGCTTTGGGAGCCATTTTCGTGGGCTTGATCGCGCCGCATGTTTTTGACAGCCTTTACGAGTTTCCGCTGACCCTGGTGCTGACGGCTCTACTCGCGCTGGTCACCTTCTGGAGCGGTGGCTGGTCCGCGAGAGTGTTGTCGGCTTGCGTCTCCGTAGCCATGGTCATCGTGTTGTTCATTAACGTTCGTGATTTCAAGCGCAATTCGCTGGTCATGGTTCGAAATTTCTATGGGGCGCTGCGGGTCACCCAAACGAGGGATTTCGGCGACCATCAGGCGCGTGTGCTGTATCACGGCACGATTCGGCACGGGGCACAATATCTCCTTCTGCCCTGGCGCAAACAGCCAACTACGTATTACAGCCGCGATTCCGGCATCGGCCTGGCGCTTCGCTATTGTTGCGAAGGCACGAAGCGAGTTGGCATCGTCGGTCTGGGCACGGGAACTCTCGCCGCCTATGGGAATCCGGGAGACTACTTCCACTTCTACGACATCAACCCCGCGGTCATTGATATCGCGAATTCGGTTTTCACATATCTTCGCGAGAGCCCCGCCCAAAAGGAAATAACGCTCGGCGATGCCCGCCTGTCCTTGGAACAGGAGCCGCCTCAACATTTCGACGTTCTCGCGATCGACGCATTCTCGGGCGACGCAATTCCCGTTCACTTGCTGACCAAGGAATCGATCGCGCTCTACTTACGGCATCTGAAACCGGACGGAATCCTCGCCATTCATACGTCAAATATGTACCTGCGCCTGGATCCGGTGGTGAAGCAGCTCGCTGATAATGCCGGCTATCCCGCGAAATCCATCGAGAACCATTCGGACGACGATCAATGCATTGCGTCCGCCGACTGGGTGCTCGTGACGCGAAACACTCGGTTTCTGAACTCCGTTGTTGTCCAGAAGAATGCTGATTCAATCGATGCGGTCAAAGGGCTTCGTCTCTGGACTGACGATTACAATAACCTGTTTCAGATCCTGAAGCCGGTAAAGCTGGTGAAGGACCGCTCTGAGTAAGGAGGGCAAAATCGGCGTTTATCGGCGTCGATCCGCGGCTGCGCGAACTTCGTGACATCCGCTCCCTCGCGGTCGCGGTTCAGAACCGCGCGCGTTAGCAAGCGGTTTAGTGTGGATGACCTTACTCATTTGAAGAACACATATGTTGCCGAGTAAGGAACGCGAATTTCGCTGCCGGCCTTCGCCGCATCGCAACCCGAACCTGGCGCTTTGCCGCCCTTGGTGTCGATTCTCTGTATGTGACTTACCTGCGTGAGAGCGCCTTGTCCGGAACGGCTGACCACGGAAACAAGGAGCCAAGGGATCGAGCCGGAATCCGGCGAATCGTGCATGACAGCAGCCTTGCCCACAACCGAGCTGCCGTCCGACAACGCCCAGGTAGGACCCGCAAAATGGCGGCCCACCTGTTTCCCTCCCTCAAATAATTGGGCGTCAGGAGCTTTCAATGCCCACGCGAAGCTCCCGTTTGCGTTCCGGCAGGTGTAGATCTGGTCGCCCTTGGCCTGGAGCGTGAGGAAGCGCTTCTCGCCAGCGGGAGGCTCGAGTTTTTCTGGAATAAACGATCCGCCGGTCTGCCCGCAGCACGCGCAGGCCGCCATCGCCGCAAGGACGAATGCACGCATAGCTCCAGATTGTACAAAAAGTAGCGGAGCGCTACGCGCCTGACGCGAAACATGATATGAATGGCGGAGATCTGGCCTCTAACCTAATAATGAAATCAACCTCGAGATTGTTGGGTCTCTCCTGGGCGGCGATGATTGCCGCCTTATTCGGTCACGTTCCTACTGCGCAGGCGCAAGAAGAAACCATCACGATAGATGCCGCGAGCGCCGTTAAGCCGTTGCCCCACTTCTGGGAACAAATGTTCGGTTCCGGACGCGCGGCGCTGACCCTGCGCGAGAGCTACCGCAACGATCTCCGCGCAACCAAACAAATAACAAATTTTCAATATGTACGTTTTCACGCCATATTTCAGGACGAGTTGGGCGTTTACGACGAGGATAAAGAAGGCCGGCCCGTCTATGACTTCTCCTATGTCGATCAGATCTACGA
>JBAUZG010000467.1:0-36745 GCA_049585195.1 Bryobacteraceae bacterium
AAGATGAAAGACTTCTTCATCTTCCGTTCGCAGCTTGTCCCCCAGACGGGTGTGACCACGGTGAATACTCATAACCTGGCCTTCTGCCGGGATGCAATCGGATTGGTGATCCGCCGGCTGCCTCAGCCTCTGCCGGGCACTGGCGCGATTGCCGAGTATGCCGAGATGGGCAACTTCGGCATCCGAGTTGTGATGAGCTACCAGCCGAACACGCTGGCTCAACAGTTCACTGTGGACGTTCTTTACGGTTGCGGCGTTCTCCGCAACAATTTCGCGGTTCAAGTGAATAGCTAGTCAGCCGTTTAGCAGGTGAGGCGAGGGCGAGCTTATTCTCGCCCTTACCTTGCTTGAGGAAAGGACAAACCAATGGACTTGAGACAGTATTTTCAAAAAATTCGACAGGTTGAAGGCTCGATAGCGGAGAAATACCCCCTCGTAACAAGCCTGGAGACCGAGGACGGCGGAAAAGCAGGCGTGGTGTCGGAAGTGCCGCGATACGAAGCCGCGCGGACGATTGTCGAAGGCAAAGCGAGGCTCGCCACCGATGAGGAGAAGCAAGCGTTTCAGGAGCGCCTTGCGGCAGGCCTGAAGGCAGCAGAAGAATTGGAAGCCGCAAAACGTTTACAGTTCGGATTGTTGTTTGGCCCTGACCGGCCGGGGACATCCAAACCAAAATCTTCTAACAAGTAAGGGATATAAGCAACCATGTCACTGTTTACCGATTCGAGCTTGATTAGCATATCGGACCTGGAAGTCTACGAGGCCACCTTGCCACAAGTAGCTTCCACACACAACATCAACATCGACTCCAAGACCGCAATCACGCTCGGATCGATCGGCGACCTGCTACTGGCGAGACTCGTACGCGCGGGAACGGCGGCGTGGCCCTGGTTGAATCCTACAACAACGGGACTCTTCAACATTGTCTCGATGCCGCCACAGACGACTTGGAGATTTACGTTGAATAACGTAGTGGTAACACCTCCACTGCAGCGCTGGCTCTGCTACGAGATCCTGTCGCAGGTCTTCGATGAGGCGTACAACGTTCAGCTCAACAACAGGTTCAAAGAGAAGTGGATGGATTATTCCGCTCGGTCGCGGGACACCCAGAAGACCTATTACGATCTTGGCATCGGAGTCGTCTACAATCCGCTTCCGCAACCTCCGGTGGCGCAGGTAACAGTAACTTCGGGCGCGCAGCCGGCCGGCATTATAACGGTTCAAACTGCGTGGACGGACTCGAACGGGAACGAGGGCATATTGAGTCCGCTCGTGCCGGTAACTCTGCCGGCCTCATCTTCTTTTAACGTGACCATCGGCGCCACAACCTTTCCGGCAAATGCGGTCGGCTGGAATCTCTATGTCGGAGCGAACGGGGCAAGCGTTGCGAGGCAGAACCTGGCTCCAATTCCGTCGAACACGGCGTGGCCTCTGCCGTCGACAGGAATCATTGCCGGTCCCTCGCCGCTGGGCGGACAACAACCGGATTGCTATGTGCTCGACCCGCAGAGAAGCCAGAGGGGATAGACGATGCCATTAACTATTTTAACCGCGCAATACCTTGTCGCCTTGTTGACAGCCAGCGCGGCGATCGAGACCGAGGTCACCTCGCTCGCAGCCGAAAGCGGGATTCCGGTTCCGTTGATACCGGCCACACAGGTGTATCTCAGTTCCGCTCCGGCGGCGATGGCCGACCTGCAGCAGCAGCTCGGGTATCCGCGGATTACGGTCTATAGCTCGAAGGTAAGCAATACACAAATCGAGAAATTTCGAACTCTCTCGGGCGCAGTTACTGTAACAGCCGAGATTAACGCGACGGACGACTTAGTAAGTAATGTTGACACATATATCCATTTTTATGTAGAGGCTGTCACCAACATTTTACGTGCGAACCGAGGGGACTGGGGCAACGGCATCTTCTATTCGGGATCGTATGATGTCGCTGTCCAGCCGCCAACCACCGGCGGCAGCGGATTTTTGCAATTAGCTCGCGTAAATCTTGAGGTGGGCGTCAGCCAGAACTAGGAGCAGCAGAATATGAGCAGCTACATTTTATCGAATGACAATCGCTTTTACGCTGCCCTCGAGACGGCCTATGGCCAGGCAGCGTCGGTTACTTCCGCAAATCGCTATCCTGCCGTCCAATTGACGGCCAAACAGGTTTTGCAACAGGGGCAACGGCGGGATAAAACCGGTTCGCGAACATTTTTGGGAACGCCCAGCACAGCCAGGCGCAACACGGCGTTTCAGACGCAGACGTACCTGACTTCGTGGAGCGGGACCGGGGCTCCCTCATACGGGCCGCTATTTCAGGCCGCGATGGGAGGCACACCAACACTCAGCACACAGCTCTCCGTCAGCCAGGTGTCGAGCCAGACGAGCCTCCAGACGGCAACGCCGCACAACCTGAGCGTGGGTTCCGGAGTTTCCTGGAACAACGAAATCAGGTTCATCACAGGAACGCCAGACGCTTCGACTTTGACGCTGAATGCGGCGTTCACAAATACGATTATCGTCGGCTCTACACTGCTTCCCACCATTACTTACTCGCTAGCTACTAATTTGTCAAGCCTTACTCTTTATGATTACTGGGATCCGTCCACGGCGGTTCAGCGAATCATAACCGGAGCGGGTGTCGATACTTTCGAGCTAACGCTCAACGGCGATTTTCATGAATTCACGTTTCGAGGCCCTGCTTCGGACGTAATCGATTCGACCAGTTTTATGGCGGGGACCGCCGGTTTATTTGCGTTTCCAGCCGAGCCCGCTTTAGCAAGCTTCGACTATTCGGTTGTTCCCGGACATTTGGGAGAGTTTTGGATGGGCGGCCCGACAAATCAATTTTTCACGCTGACAGGCGCGCAAATGCAGCTTAGTAACAGCCTTGACACCAGGCATCGCGAATACGGCGCCACACTGCCGTTGGCGCTGTCGCCCGGCATGAGACATGTGGTGAGTCAAATTACTCTGCTGGCGCAGACCGACGCGCAGACAGCAGCGCTTTATCAGGCGGCCCGTTCGCGGACTCCAGTTCCGGCGATGCTGCAGCTCGGCCAGCAGCAGGGTCAACTTATGGGAGTTTACCTTCCCAACGTGCAACCGGAAATTCCGATATATAACGACTCTGAGTACCGGTTGCAGTGGAGTTTTCAAAACAATTTGGCGCAGGGGCAAGCCGATGATGAGCTTTATATCGCGTTCGCTTAAGCCGACGAAGCACGCGAGCGTACGCTGGATTGAAAGCGGGACGATCGAGGGCGTGCGCTTCGCGGTGCGAGAACCTTCTCTCGCGAATCGCATCGAACTGACCAGGCAGCTTCACGATCTGACACTAAAGAACGAGTTTCTGGCCGGCGGCAAGGAGCTACAGCAGCTCGAGCTTGCTCTGGCCGAAATGCTGGTTCAGAAGGCGCTCGTCGAGTGGGGGCTGATTGAGCTAGAAGGGCTGCTCGTTGATGGGAAGCGGCCCACAACGGCGAGCCTGATTGAGGCCGGCCCGGAGAAGCTGGTGGCCGAAATCGCCGCCTGTGTGCGGGCTCAGTGCGGGCTCAGCGAAGAAGAACGAAAAAACTAATTGTCGCATTCCAATTCCAGTTTTCGAATCAAGCCGCCTGGAACTGCGACTCATGCCGAAAACGCGGCTTGATGAAACTCAGACGCTGCGCCTTCGAAGGTGAAGAGGTTCCGAAGTCGGCGCCGCCCGTGTGGGCCAGGCGCGGTATCAGCACACAGCAGTGCCCTAAATCGCTAATCACAGCGGAGAGCCTGCGGTTGCTCGAGGAGTTTCAAATTTGGAAGCGGTTTGGTTGTGCGGATATTTGGGCAATGACGGCCAGGACTGTCGAGGCGATTTCGCTACTCGAAGATCAGTGGCGCAAGGAAATCGAAAGCATGAGTAGGACCGAAGGAGGATGGAATGGCAAGTAAAAAGACCAGCGATTCGTTTAAGGGCAGTTTGGCGAAGCTCAGCACGGGAGCATTCTCGGGCGCGAAGCGGGACAGCATTTCGCAGGGATTCAAGCAATCGGTGGGAATCAACTTCGGTCTGCCGTCAAGCTCACAGGCTCTTTATCCTACGCAGAGTCCGGGCGTCAATTGGAGCGGTCTCGCGAGTTCGGTGGCTTCGGGCGGCGTCTCTTCACTTTTGGGCAGCGGATCGGGGCTCGCTAGCTTGGGCGGCATCGGAACGCTGATTTCCGGGATAACAAGCCTGTTTGGCGGGGGACAGAAGTCGCTGCCCGCTTTGCAACTCTTTCAGTTGCCCGACGCGGTGAACCAGACTGTGCATTTGAACAGCGCAAGCGGGAGCGGCGCGACGAGTCCATCGATTCACGTTCACGTTCAGGCATTGGATTCGCAGTCGTTCGTGACGAAATCGAACGATATTGCAAAGGCCGTGAAGAGCGCGATGTTGAACTCGCATTCGCTAAACGATGTGGTCGCGGAGCTCTAAATGGCAAATTTTCCGGTATTGTCGACGGGCGCCATCGCGCAATATCCAGTGTCGCGCGCCACAACATTCGCAACCGAGGTGATTCAGTTTCTCGACGGATCCGAGCAGCGTTGCATGATGCGGGGCAAGCTGCTCCGGCGTTGGCAGCTCACTCTGACGCAACTAAGCGAGGAAGAATTGCTCGCGATCGAGGAATTTTTCGACGCCAATCAGGGCAATTTTGGCCTGTTTACATTTACCGATCCGTTGACAGGCGCGGTGGTGCCGAATTGCCGGCTCCAAAACCCGTCGATCATTACGCAGTATCTGGCCGTAGGTAATGGCAGTGCCGTCGTTCTTATCGAGGAGACCAATGGCTAGCCTTTTCTTTCCTCAATTGTCGACAGGAGCCTTGACGCAGTACCCCATCAAGCGAGTAAAAACCGTTCACACGGCTGGATACATGGCCGAGGACGGGACGAAGATTATGTATTTCGATCCGGATGGATCGTCGCTGACCTGGCAGTTGAGCTATGCGGGACTCAACGAGAGCGAAGTAACCGCGCTTGAGACGCTGTTCGAGGCGTGCTGCGGCCAATTTCACGCGTTCACGTTTCTGGATCCGCTGGCGAATCTCCTTGGGCCACAATGGCAGAGCGGTGCGACGATTCAAGTGGCTGGAACGGTTTACACGAATGCGGGAAACGCACCGGCGGGAGTTTCTCAAACGCTTCCGATTCCAGCAGGCTACACATATTCGTTTTCAGTGCCGGGAAACTTGTCAGCCGATCCATCGGCGACGATTACGATCATCCGCAGCGGACCAAACAGCCAGAACCAAACAACGATAGCGCTGAATCAAACGCTGTTAGTCTCAAGCGGCGCGCTGGTAGATAGCGGAACAACGTTCACGGTTACTATTCAGCTTCAACCCGGTCAAAGCATCGACTTGAGCGAGGCTCAGTTGGAGGCCCAGCCTGTGCCTTCGCCGTTTCGTCCGGCGCTGGGCGGCGTTTACACGAATGCCATATGGGGCATGGATGAGCTGACATTCGTGGCCAACGCGCCAAATTCCTTCAGCAGCAAATTCAGCATTGTGACACACGTTTAAGGATCGACATGTCTACCATCAATACGGTTAAGGAACTGACAGAAGCAGATAGTCCGCTACTTCTGTTTCAATGCCTCGTGCCAAACGGAGGCGGATACCAATACTTCAGCACGCACGCCATTAACTTCAACGGCCAAAACTACGTTGGGCGCGTGCTAAAGCATAATCTGTTCGACTTCCAGTTATCCGCCGACGATGCGATGGATTCCGTGGCGCAAGTCTCGCTTGTCTTGGCGAACGCCGACTCGATGTTGTCCGAGATAAACGTGGACTTCGGTTGGAAGGGAACTCAGGTTACGGTTTACTTTGCCTTCGCCGACCTTGCCGGCGGCACGATAACCACTGAGAGCGCCATCGTGTTCCGCGGTATTGCCAGCGATCCGGATGAAATTACCGAAGATACGCTGCAGCTTACTTTTACAAATAAGCTCAGCTTGCTGCGCGTAGGCCTTCCCGAGGCCAGAATCCAGCAGTTATGCCCGTGGAATTTCCCAACAACGTCAGACCAGCGGAGCCTGGCTCTGAACGGAAATCGCTTCTCGCGTTACTATCGCTGCGGTTACTCGGCCGACGTGCCTGGAGGTATCGGCAATCTTAGCAACGGCCAGGCTTATACATCGTGCGATCACTCTCGGGCTACCTGCGTCCAGCTCGGCATGTTCAGCACGGATGCAAATGGGCACACCACGTCGCGGTTCGGAGGGCTCGAGTACATCCCGTCGACGGTCCTGGTGCGCGGCTTTGGGGACAAGAGCTATAAACCGTCGCGAGTAGACGAAAATCTTGCCAAGTACAACGACTACATTCCCATGGTTTACGGAACAGGTTGGTTGGCGGCGCCGGTGATCTTCGCGCGAAACGATGGAAACCTCACTCACATGGAAGTGCTGCTCGGTATGGGAGTCGTGGACCAAATATTTAAGGTGGTCGTGAGCGGCATCGAAATCCCACAAGGCATCTACGGCACCGACATGAGCGCTACGGGCTGGTACAACGTGATCTGTCTTGGCAACGCGTCGGGTGCGTTCAATCCGGATTTTGAAGATTCCAATGGCAACCCGCTGGGAGATCCGCACGGCAGCATGGCGGCACTTTCGGTTGTGGTTCCCAATCGAATCAACATCGGGGGCTACCTTCCGCATATCGAGGTCTTGCTGCAGGGAATCCATGTTGACCAATACAGTCCGGACGGAAGTTTCCTGACAACGGGTTTCACCAACAACCCTGCATGGATTGTTCTCGATATCCTGCAGAGAGCCGGCTGGACTCTAGACGAGATTAACCTTCCGACTTTCGCGCAAACCGCAGCTTTTTGCAATGAATTGATCTCGACGACCGATTTGAACGGGAATCCGATTACCGTTCCGCGCTATCACTGCAACCTGATGCTTACGAAACGAAAGAGTTCAGCGGAAATCGTGCGGGGCATACGAGTCGCTTGCGGTCTGATGCTTCGGTATGACGCTACAGGGCTTTTGGAACTGCTGCCCGAAGCGACGATCGCCACACAACAGCCAACCCTTCCCGACGGCAGCAATGCTACTGAACCTCTGGACGGCGGCTGGCCCGCTTACGAATTCAGCGACGGCTCGGCCCCGTATTCGGGAATTGCGCGCGATGCGCACGGAAGATCGACGGTTCGTGTCACGTCGCGGCAGCTTGCCGAACTTTCGAACCGGCTTAGTGTTGAATACCAGGACGAGACGAACGAATATCAACAGGACAGTCTGTCGGTCGTGGACGATGCCGACCAAACGTTGATTGGATACGAGCTGGCGAGTACGTCTACCGCGCTCGGGCTTCCGAATCCGAACCAGGCGTTCCGGATTCTCACCATGCAGCTTGGCAAGTTGACTACGGGCAACTACTTCATCGAATTCGAGACGAGCTTTCGCGCACTGAAGCTGCGTCCGGGCGACATTATCACGATGACATACCAGAAGGAGGGCTTGAACCGTGTGCCTTTCCGGATCACCAAGCTAACTCCGTCGACCAACTTTCGAACGGTTACAATCGTCGCGCAATATCACGACGATGTCTGGTACGTCGACAATCCACAGATCGGGAGCCCCGCGGGAAGGCAACCCGACGCCGGCGTTTCACTGCCTCGTCCGCTGCTCGGCACGGCCTTCAATGCGAACGGGGGGACCGATTTCGGGATAGAAGAACAATCGGTTCAGCAGACCGACGGCAGCGCCGCAACCACGCTAAGCGTCAGCTTTGCGCAGCCGGCTCAGCCGCCGGTGAACGGCCCGAATCTGCCGCTGTTGAGCTTGTCACCAACGATTGCAACTACGGGCGGCACGTTGAGCGGGAACGCCAGCTATTACTATGCAGTGAGCGCGAGCGATACGAGCGGTAATGAAGGAATGCTCTCGTTTACGGTTACGGCCGCAGTTCCGACCGGCACCTCGACGAATTCCGTGACGCTGGGTAGCCTGAGTTTTCCCTCCACGGCAGCGACGTTTAACGTATATCGCGGGACAAATCCTCAACTGCTCTATCGAATTGCATCCGCGCAGGCGCTCGCGGCGACCTTCGTCGATACAGGCCTCGCCTACGAACCAGTCGGGCCACCAGATGCGAGCTTCGATCATGCCAACTTCTACTACCGCTTGGAGTACGCCGGGCCGGTGCCGGCGACGAGCGCTACTTCGACGACCATCACAAACGCGGATTTGAACGCGACGCCAACGGTCTACGCAGGAATGAACGTGCGGCTGATTGCCGGAACCGGCGCGGGCCAGGAACGCACTATCTCGAGCAACACCGCCACCACGTTAACAGTCACGCCAGCATGGTCTGTCATACCCGATACGACGACGAATTTCGTGATCACCGAAGCATCCTGGCGGTTTGGCGCGGTGACCTCGACCAGCCCCGCTCAGTTTCAAGTACCGAATCAGATGGGCACGGTTGTGGAAGTGACCGGACGCGGGGCAAACGCTCGCGATCAGGAAGGTAACTCCGACCTCTGTCCTGTCACGCGGTGGGTTGTCGGCGGCGATGCGGGAGGCCAGCTCGATCTCGACACGCCTCCGGCACCTTCATACGTCTTGAATGCCCCCGGCGGTGGTGATCTGACTCTTTCTCAAGTGGGTTACGCCACCTTGACGAACACGAGGTCCGTGACGGCCGGGACACTCGTCGTCACTTATTTCAATGAGCTTCAGATGCCGACGCCGTATCAGCTTTCGAACGCGTTGGATACGCAGATGACGAGCGTGGTGCTTAACGTGGCGCTGCCCTCGCAGGCTGCGACTCCGGCTCTGCAGATCGGCGCGGAAATCATGACTGTGTTGAGTTACAATTCCTCGACAAACACATGCACCGTAGTTCGAGGCGCGCTGGGTTCGACGGTTTCATCCCATAACAGCGGTGATCCTGTTCTGCCGCTCGCGGAAAGTGTTTTCGTGGCGGCGTTCGCTCGAGATTTCTTCGAAAATCCGGCATCTGAAAACTTTGCGCATACTGTTTCGATACCGGATGTGCGAGTGGCAGCGTCGCAGTTCTACGTTACCAATTCACTCGGAAACAGCCCGACCGTGACTCAGTGTTACACGAGCACCTCGGAGACGGGACTGAGAACCTGCTCTGGCGGGCAGCTTGCCATTCAAGTGGGAGGTGTTCTCGCGGTTCAACAGAATGCCGCGCCTCCTTTGATGATGGAAGCTTCGCATGCGGCGCGAGACGTCCGCGCAAGCATAACGCAGACGGCGGATCAAGACATCGAGATGCAATTGTTCACCGGGTCTACCCTGTGGTGCTCGCTGACAATTCCGGCCAATCAAACGACGTCGAATATTGTCGACGGAATCACGCTCGCGACTTTGCAGAGCGGAACGAACATCCAGCTCAACATCACGCAAGTCGGCCTGAACGCGCCAGGCCGCGATCTGACGGTGACAATCCGGTTCTAAGCCATGGCGGAACAACTACAGAAATTCAGTCCGCATCGCGACTTGCAGTGCTACTACTTTCAGCCTTCCGCCATAGCGGCTATGAGCAGTGCAAGCGCAACTGGCTTCACGCTGTCGGGCTCGTGGCGCGATCAGTGGGATTGGGCGGTTGTCGAGTGGAACCGCGACAATACGTTCGAGCATCCGTTACTGCGATATTTGCCAGATTTGGGCGCGAACGACTTGAGCGGGCTAACGTTGAGCTACATAGAGGAACGTACAAACTGTGTTCCTCTCGAATCGAACATTTAATCCCTCACTCGACTGGCCCTATCTTCGTATATGGGTGCCTCAGACCGATGGAACCGATACCGTTTATTACGTTCGGCTTTCCGACTCGCAATACTGGAGTGTCGCACCGGGTTCGTCATACCAATCGGCCAGCGTGACGATGACTTTAACGGGAGCCGTTACCGAGGGAGTGCGAGTGGGCCTGGCCTTCATGGGTACGTTTGCCGCGCCAGTTGGCGCAAGCGGCGCTCCCATCGAGCAGCACTATTACTACGCCCCAACCGCCTCCGATACGACCCTTGCAGCCGTGGCAACAGGTCTTGCCAACGCGATCAACCAAGGCAGCCAGGACATCTCCGCGTCAGCTTCGGGAAGCAGCATTACTTGCACATACGTCGGAGCCGGGCCATTTGCAGGTAAGACGGGAGCGAACGGGAACAGTGTAGGCGTCTACGGATTCGTACAATCGGGTTCCGAAACGTCCTGGGTCCAGCAATCCGCTACTTTTAGTGGCGGCCAATTCCCCAGCCAGTATCAAATGACTCTGGACTTCGGAAACCTACAGGGAGTAACCGATCCGTCGCAATTCTTTGCGAGCACGATTCCGTATGTAGCCGTACCGACGCAGAGTGTGCGAAAGGTGAGATGGACTTGGGCGGCCGACTTGCAACCGGCAACGTTCCAACGGACGGAGTTTCAGGTTGTCATTTCGCAGTGGACGGTGACTGATAGTAATGGTATCTATTCCGTGGCCGGACCGGGCAGCCGGCGAATCGAAGATACCGATCCATCTGTCGTATACAGCAATACCAATGGCGTTTCCGATTGGACCGTCGCTCCGCCTGGTAACTACTCGGGCAGCAGGATTACGTGGACGCAGACTGAAGGCGCCACTTGCACGATCGCCTATAGCGAAGTCGCGACACATCAACTGTATATCGGCACACAGCGGCTGGCTGGCGCGGCGGCAATGTCGGTTACAATCGACGGCGGCACGCCGGTCGTGTTCAATTTAGCCTTGGGCGCGGAAGACGTTCTGGTGCGCGTGCCGCTGGGAAACGTTGCAGCGGGAAACCACACGGTCGTCATCACACAAGCAGGTCAGTCGGCGGGCGACAATCCTAGCAACATAGGGCCATATCCGCTGTACCTCGATTTTCTCGAGATCGCGTACCCTTCGCAGAACCTGCCGGACATTGCCGGTCAATCAGAGCTCGCGCTGGCTACCGACTGGGATACATTGCACTCCCAGGCGCTAGCGCCGGAGCGAACGGCGTGGTTGATCTGGAAGCTAGGATTTCTTGGAAGAGTGAATCACTATGTGGGCGCAATCTGGTGGTACGAACTAACGAGACCGGGCCAACAGTTCGCGACTGTGACGGCAACCGTTACGGCGCCTTCGAACCCAACCGGGTATACGGAAATCGACTTCGGGGACGCGCCCTCGATCACCACTCTTCAACATTTGAATTTGCCGGACGACACGGCCGCGACAATCGCGACGGCGCTGGCGCAGCGCATCAATCAGGGCACGACGGCGGTGTGGGCGTCGGCAAGCGGAAACGTTGTAACAATTACGTGGCGATTCATTCAAACGGATCCGGCTAATCCACAGGGGTCCCTTACAATAGCAAGCTCGAATCCGAATGGCAATGTATCAGTATCGCTATCCGCAACGTCTCTGCAAGGTGGAACGCCAGGGATCGACGTTGGATATGGTACGGAGGACGCGATACAGGTGTTAACCGATTACTGGCGCACGGACTTAACGTATCCGCAACGCATAAATCGGGCTTGCCGCGACTGGTCAACCGCATTTTTCACGGCCTTGACCGGCCATGGGATTGATTGTGTCGCTACATTCAGCACCGAGTTGGCGCATGTTGACCCCACGGCCACCGCTGGCATGGCGCAAGTTTATCCGGACGGGGGGCCTGCGATTCTGTCCACGCCTTCCATTCAGACCAATTTTTCGCCGACGAGTCTCGCGTTCTGGGAAGGCGTTTATACAAGCATGGCCGGCCTGCAATCTGCGGCGGGCATGACACCGTATTTGCAGTCAGGCGAAGTACAGTGGTGGTATTTTCCAGACGCAACGGGCATGCCGTATTACGACGCCTACACGCAGCAGCAGTTTACCGCAACATATAACGCGCAGATGGGAACAATCACTAGCGGCACGGTTGCGGTCTCGCAGTTTCCGCGTGAGGCTCAGCTTTTGGAGACGCTTCTCGGGAACTTCACCGCCGCAATCAGGACGGCTCTACGGGCGGCATATCCGAATGCGCGATATGAAGTTCTGTATCCTGGCGACGTCAACGACAATACGTTGTATCCATTCAATGCTGCCGTAAACTTGCCGACTAGCGATTGGACACCGGCCAACCTCACCTGCTTCAAGACCGAAGGCTTGACGTTTGCGCTACCGCCCGCCGTTGGGCAGCTTTTGCCGGGGCGCAGTCTGGATGCGAGCTTAACGTGTTTGCAGATTGCCGGAAATTTAGGGTTTCCAGCCGGGCAACGGAGTCATCTGGTAGGCATCACCGACGCCGAAACTGCGTGGATGAAGGAAACGGACCTGGCACAGGCGGAAGGCATGGAATCGGTCGTATTGTTTGCGCTTGACGAGTTTTGCCTTATTGGATATCTGCTTCCTCCATTTCTTCAGCAACGCTGGAGCAAGCGGGCGGCGTGATATGCCAACGTCACTCTGTCTTGCCGGAAACGGACAGAATCGCCGTCCTGTGCGAGCCGCGCGGTGCCTGCGCATCGATACATGGTCGCCCCGCGGTCCGGATAGCGTAACGGATGGTTTCTGTCGGGATCCTCTATGAGCGGTGATTACTGATAGCCGCGAGCCAATAGATACTTTGCGCCGGCGTCGAATGCCTCCCGACTCGGAAGGGCAAATCCGAACGCATTGGCCAAGCGCGCCGTAATATTGAAAGCGAAGCACACCGCGAGCGCGTCCTCGATCTGGTCGCGCGACACACCGTTGGAGAGCACGGTACGCATGTCGTCTGCAGTCACCGCGGGTTCGCGAGTCATCTTGCGCAACATCCGCAGAGTAGCCCGCAGCGGCTCCTCGATCGGCGCGGCTTCGAGATCCGAGAGGACCGCAACGACCCTCGTCTCATCGTGGTATGCCTTTGTCGCGACCGCCGTGTGCGCCCTGGTGCACCACTCACACTCGTTGTTCTTCGCGACGAACGCTGCCATCAGCTCTCGGTCTCCGACCGACCAACCCGAAGGCCCACGCATTGCCTCATGTGTCATCTCCTGTGGGTCGTAGAAGTTCGGCCGATACTTTACGAACTTGATCACGTCAAGCACGGGCTGGCGTGAGAATATGCGAATAAGCGCGAACAGTGCCTTCGTGCCGAAACTGTGCCCTCGATCCAAGATCATGAGGCGCATACTACTCCTTTTCGCTCGCAGCCCTAAGTGCTGTGAGTGCGATGTCATATTGCCTAGCAGCCTGGCCGATCGCTGCACATACGACTAACTCGAATATCTGATCCTCAGTAAGACCAGACGCCTTCGCCGCCGCCACGTCTTCGTCCGTGACCTTATGGGACCATTTCGCAACTTTGTCGATCAGAGTGGTCACCGGCTCTGCCAGCCCTGCATTGTTGAAGGCGGCGCGGCGTTGAGTTGCCGATGCGTGGCCCTCTCCCTCCAGGATCCGCGCGACAAGCGCCGTTCGCGCACATTTGATATCAGACATTATGAACTCCCTTTCTCTGGCGCCATCCCATTAAGAAGCTTCTCATCGTTCACCAAAAGCGGTGAAGGAGAAGCTTTCGATTCGTGCTGTATCCGCCGCTCGATGAACTGACGAACCCGTTCGTTCTGAGCGACAGGCAGCGCACGCCGGTAACATTCGCCCGCTTCATCGGTGCGGCCGAGCCTACGAAACATATCGGCGCGAGCGAGGTGGAATGGTGCGTACTGGTCCAATGCGCCCGTGCGCTTGATGTCCTCAAGCAGCGAAAGGCCATCGGCTGGGCTTGCCGCGAAGGACACGGCCACAGCCCGGTTCAGCTCGATAACGGGGGTTCGTTCGTAGTGCAGGAGTTGTTCGTACAGGATTGCAATCTGCCGCCAATCTGTGTCCGCCGCCGTCGGTGCTTCGGCATGGACCGCCGCAATCGCGCCTTGAATTTGATAGGGGCCGGGCTGTCCGATGCGCAGCGCCTGCTCGACGAGCCGAATGCCTTCCTCAATCTGTGGGCGTTTCCATTTGGTCCGATCCTGATCCTCGAGCAGCACAAGATCGCCAGCATCGCTGACACGCGCCTCGCGCCGTGAGTCGTGGAGCAGCATGAGAGCCAACAGGCCCATGGGTTCAGGCTCGTCCGGAATGAGGGCAGACAAACCACGCGCGAGGCGAATCGCATCGGCAACGAGGTCACCGCGGACGAGGTTTCCATGGGAAGTCGCCAGGTAACCTTCATTGAACATCAGGTACAAGACGCTGAGAACAGCGTTGAGCCGCGGTGCGAGAGTCGTGCGATCCGGGATCTCGTACGGGATGCGGGCGCGCACGATCTTCCGCTTCGCTCGAGCGACGCGCTGCGCAATCGTCGCTTCGGTAACGAGGAAAGCGCGTGCGATTTCAGCGACGCTGAGCCCTCCTAGCGTGCGCAGAGTCAGCGCGACCTGGGCCTCACGCGAGAGGGCGGGGTGGCAGCAGGTAAAGATCAGGCGCAGCTGATCGTCGGCAATCGGCGACACTTCGAACTCGTCTTGCGAACCATGGACCTCTTGATCGAGCCGGAGTGAAAGGGCCAGTTCGCTGCGCTTGGCTTCGATGATCTTGAGGTGCCGGATGCGGTCAATCGCCTTGCGCCGGCCAGTGGTCGTAAGCCACGCGCCCGGGGATGCCGGCACGCCGTCCTTGGACCATGTCTCGAGAGCGGCCGTGAACGCGTCCTGAAGCGCATCCTCGGCGAGGTCAAAGTCGCCTAGTATCCGAATCAGCGTTGCCAGCACAGCGCGGGACTCCGCCCGGAAAACCTGGTCGAGGGTGTACTCAGCCTGGCTCACCTACATCTCCGGGACGTTCATCAGCGGGCGGATTTCGATCGAACCAGTTCGAGCATCCGGTATCTTCGAGGCCCACGTGATCGCCTCATTCAGGTCTTTCACGTCGATCGCGTAGATGCCGCCAAGCTGCTCTTTCGTGTCCGCGAACGGGCCGTCGGTAGGGATCGTTTTGCCATCGCGCACCCTTATCGTTGTGGCGGTGGGCGTCGGGTCGAGCGGCTCACAGGAAAGCATCTTGCCGGACTTCTTGAGCTCGACAGTGTAATTCATGTACTCGGCGTAGATGCGACCTTGCTCCTCCTTGGACTTTTCAGTCCAGTCCTTCTCGGCGGCATAGATTAAAAGCGCGTATTTCATGTTCAACTCCTCTCGTTGAATCCGACGATCGAGCGCAATCTCGAATGACACCTCAACCAAGAAAAATCGAAAAAATAGGGTTTGGCCGCACGTTTGCGGTTGATCTCTGTCGGAATTATAGAGCACCCGCACCTTGGCGGGATTGTCACACATGGCACGGCCTAGAAGCTCGGTCGCAGCTCGGAGTTCGATGAGACCTTGGGTACCCCACACCGTACTGGTCGAGAAGGGCTATCCATTGATTGCGATGTCCTTCAGCAAAGCGCATAATTGGTTCCCCTGTTTCTCCTAAAAGAGAAACTCTCAAGATACGACCGGGTGTCATACCCGGCCTGCGGGCGGCGCGGCTTCACAAAATAGTGAGACCGGCTGCGACGACACGACACGTTCGGAAGCGCGATAGGCGATGATGGTCGATTGTGATCTACGCGGTGACCATTGCAGCGATTACGCTAATTCTCTGCTGCGTCACAGTTGTTAAGACTCGCGCAGTAAAGAACAAGGCCGACTTTATCGTAGCGGGACGCACGCTTGCCTGGCCTGTGCTCGTATTCACACTTCTTTCGTCCTGGATCGGTGCAGGAAGCTTGTTGGCGGGAGCTGAAAACGCGTATCGGAACGGATTTGCTGCGCTCTGGCAGCCCGCTGGCGGATGGTTAGGGTTGATCGTGATCGCGTTAATAGCCGGCCGGGCGCGTAGCTTCGCTCAATTCACGGTGCCCGACCTGCTCGAGTCCCGATACAACTCGACAGCGCGTGTTCTGGCGACTATCACGATCGTAATTTCGTATACGGTGATCACGAGCTACCAGTTCATTGGCGGCGGCGACATTCTTCATCTGATCTTTCCTGAAATGGCGAGGGCCACAGGAATGTACATTATCGCCGGCTTCGTGATTGCATTTACCGCCGCGGCCGGCATGGCATCCATCGCATACCTGGATCTTTTCATCGGCAGCATGGTGACGCTTACCGTGGTGATTGCAGTGCCAGTTTTGCTAGGGCGGGCTGGAGGCTGGCATGCTGTGCGAAGCGCGCTACCTGCAACTCATTTTGAGCCGCTGGGAAACCTTACCTTTCCTGAGGCTTTTCAGCTTCTCTTGCCTACGATGCTTTTGCTGATCGGGCTCCAGGGCATGTATCAAAAATTCTTTTCCGCGAAGAGCGAGCGTGACGCGCGCTTTGCGGTTTACGGATGGATCGTTGGCACTGTTTTGCTCGAGACGTTGCTTGTTGCTCTGGCGGTGATCGCTAGCTCCATTTTGAAAACCGAGAGACCCAGAGAAATTATCCCGCTTGCAGCGCGCCATGCGCTACCGCCTCTGCTCGGCGCGATCCTTCTCGGCGGAGTCTTCGCGAAAATCGTTTCAACCGCAAATAATTTTCTGTTTTCACCCGCGACCAATCTCATTCACGACATCTACGAACGATTTATCAACCCACGCGCCACCGAGCACCAGATTTTGCTCGTCTCGCGGCTGATTGTTGTCGGGCTCGGACTTTTCGCGCTTCTCCAGGCAACGCAATTCGAATCGGTGCTCGAGGCGTCTCTGTATGCATATACGATCTACGGCGCAGCTGTCACGCCTTCCGTATTGGCCGTTTTCTTCTGGAAAAGAACTACGCAGCAAGCCGCAGTGACCTCGATTATCTTGGGCACAGTCGTTACCATCGCTTGGAAGCAGCTTCAGCACCACGCGCCGTGGCTGCTGCCGTTCGGAACCGATATAGACGCGATCTACCCCGCTCTCGTCCTTTCTGTTACCAGCTTAGTTGTCATCAGCCTGCTGACACCTGTGCCAAGCGCGAAACAGCTCGAGCTCGCGACACGCGAGTAACAACTTCGTACGTCTCTCAGCGTAAAATCGGCTGAGATGCGAATCGAGTCAATTCAAGACGCCATACGGCAAGCAGGGCTGGACGGCTGGCTGTTTTTCGACCATCATCGGCGCGATCCCATCGCCTATCGCATACTGCAAATACCAGACCATGTGAGCCCCACTCGGCGGTGGTATTATTTCATTCCGGCATCGGGCGAACCTCACAAATTGGTTCATCGCATCGAAAGCGGGGCGCTCGACACGTTGCCAGGAATGAAGCAGGCGTATTCAAGCTGGCAGGAACAGCATAGCCGATTATCGGTGTTGCTGGGAGGAGCGAAACGCGTTGCAATGCAATACTCCCCCAACTGCGCCATTCCGTATGTGTCTCTGGTGGATGCAGGAACGATTGAACTGGTTCGAAGCTACCGTATCGACGTGGTTAGTTCAGCGGATCTGGTGCAGCAATTCGAAGGCGTTTGGACAAAAGAGCAATTCGAGCTTCACCTGAAGGCAGGCCGGTTAGTAGATGGCGTGCGGCGGGAGGCATTCGAGCTCGTCAGAACACGCTCACACGCGAATCAGCCGATAACCGAGTATGAAGTGCAGCAGTTTATCCGCCAGCGTTTCCGCGATCTGCAACTCACAACCGATCACGGCCCCATTGTCGCAGTCAACGAAAACGCGTCAAACCCGCACTACGAACCAACGCGCGACCATTGTTCTCGCATACAGAGTGGTGACGTCGTTTTGATCGATTTGTGGGCCAAAAGAGATGTGCCCAAAGCCGTCTATTACGACATTACCTGGACCGGCTTTTGCGGAGACGCCGTTCCCGATCCCATTCAAAAGGTGTTTCACACGGTGAGAGCGGCGCGGCAACAGGCCTCGGCATTCGCGATCGAGAGATCAAAGCGGCGTGAGCGTTTTCGCGGTTTCGAGGTCGATGATGCGGCGCGCGAGGTTGTCGCGCAACAGGGTTATGGCGAATATTTCTTTCACCGAACGGGTCACAGCTTAGGGACGGACGTGCACGGAACTGGAGCCAATATGGACAATTTGGAATCGCACGACGACCGGGAGGTTCTAACTAATAGCTGCTTCACAATTGAACCGGGCATTTATCTGCCGGAATTCGGCATACGGTCTGAAGTGAATGTATTCGTTGGCGCGGATGGCGCTAGGGTAACTGGAGAAGAGCAAGACTCGCTTGTTTTGCTTTGAGAGTTGAAAATGCTCATATGCCGGCTAGGACTCGTGCTTGCGCTTTCCGCGGGGGTCGCGCTTCCCAGCAATATAGAAATGTCGCGCCCAGTCCGGACGTGGGAATTTCTGGACTCGACCGGACAGAAATCCTCCATTCTGGGCAAAGAGGACGGATTGCTCGAAGGATACGTCTATCCATTGAAGCTGTTCTCAAACTTGCAGTTTTCCTTCGAAGTCACTGGCCGCGTTATCCCCGCAAGCGCCATTTCGCGAAGAGTAACGTCCCGCCCTGGTTCTGTAGATATCGTTTATACGGGCGATGAGTTTCGGGTAGTCGAAACGTTGCTCGTGCCCGTGCGCGAACCAGGCGGAATCATTCGCTTACAAATTGAAGCTCAGGACGATTTAACAGTCCGTTTCACGTTACGGCCGGATTTTCAGCTGATGTGGCCGGCATCGTTCGGTTCGGGCTTCGGGCAGTGGAAACCGGATGAACACTTGTTCGTAATGGGAGCGGATGGCCAGCCGTATTCGGCCGTATTGGGCGGCACGGAGTTGCAGCTCGACTCAACCGATTATGCAACGAACTATTCGTCGCAATCGAACGTGGCGTTCTCGCTCGGTTCGGTGAAGGGCACGGCAACGCGCCTGATTGCCTTTGCCGGCTCAATGAAATCACTGGAAGAAACAAAGCAGATCGAGAAGCAGCTCATCCAGAATCCGGATGGCATTGAAAAGGAGACGGCCGAATTTTACTCGAAGTACATAGATGCCACGGTTTCGGTCGAATTGCCGGATAAAGACTTACAAGCGGCGTATGATTGGTGCCGGCTGAGTCTAGTCAAAGGCATGGTCGAGAATCCGTTTTTGGGCAAGGGACTCATCGCGGGTTACGGTCCTTCGAAAGGCAGCTACCGGCCGGGATTCGCCTGGTTTTTTGGACGCGATTCGTTCTGGAGCTCCTTTGCTCTGAACTCGGAGGGCGACTGGAAGAATTCACGCGCCGCAATAGAATTCATATCCAGATTTCAGCGCGCCGACGGAAAGATACCCCACGAGATCTCGCAGAGCGCGGCGCAGGTCGCATGGGCGAAGGATTATCCATATGAATACGCGTCCGCAGATGCGACGCCGTTGTTCATCATTGCTGTGCGCGATTATGTTGAACAGAGTGGCGACAAGACGTTTGCAAACGAGATGTGGGACCGCGTGTCCAGAGCCATGGCCTTTTCGAGGTCAACCTTCGGTCCAGATGGCTTTCCGAAGAACTTCGGCGTTGGTCATGGCTGGGTGGAAGGAGGGCCGCTTCTTCCGGTTCGGGTTGAATTTTACATGGCGGGCAGCTATGTGGAGGCCGTTCGCTCGCTGGCTCAGCTTGCTCGATGGACAGGACACATAAACGACGCCGCGCCACTTGAAAATGAGGCGGACGAGAAAGCGAGGAGTCTCAACGATCTGTTTTGGCTTGACTCCTCGGGCACATACGCATTCGCTATCGGCAATGACGGCAAGCCGGTCGATCAACCTACCGTTTTAGCCTTGGTTCCGGAATGGTGGGGCCTGCTTGAGCTCAGGCGTACACAAACCATGACAGAACACCTGGCCGAGGAAAGCCATCAATCGGATTGGGGCATGCGGATCATCTCTTCGAGAGCCAAGCTTTACAATCCCGCCGGTTATCACTTCGGCTCGGTGTGGCCGCTTTTCACGGGCTGGGCTTCGGTGGGCGAGTACAATGCTCACGAAGCGGCTCCCGCATTTGGAAATCTAAAGGCGAATAGCTGGCTGACGCTCGACGGCGCGAGCGGCAACACGACCGAAGTCCTATCTGGCGAAACATACTCGCCGCTTTCGACGGCAACACCGCACCAGATATGGTCTGCGGCCATGGTGATATCACCTCTGCTGCGCGGCTTGTTCGGGCTCGAAGTTGATTCCGTCGACAAGCATGTGATACTCCGCCCACATTTGCCCCCGGAATGGACGCAGGTCTCTCTAAAACACGTTCGAATAGCGGCAGGTTACGTCGATTTCACTCTTCATCGTGGCGCGGATTCTTTGTCGCTTCAGATAGATAATCACTCGACCGGCGCTTGGACGCTAACATTTGCGCCGGCTTATTCACCATATACAGACGTGACCGGCGCGACACTCGGGAGCGCTCCAGTGAAATTTTCAAGACAGCAGTACGGCTACGACTGGCACCCTACGATCGATGCGGAAATTCCAGCGTCGGGCGCTACGATCAAAATTGCTCACAAACAGTTTCTTGGCATTAGCGTTCCGGCCCCCGCGCCGAAATTGGCAGAAACAAGCTCCAATTTGAAGCTAATTTCCGAAACATGGAATGACAATAAGCACCTTCGGCTGACGCTCTCGGGCCTTGCGGGGCGCAGTTATGAACTCTCAGCGACGGGCGCTCAATACATTAGCCAAATCACGGGAGGCGAGCGGAACGGCAATTTCATTCGAGTCTCCATGCCTTCGGGAAGCGGATACATTCGAACGACGGTGGACATTCAGCTTCGATAGGCGTTTAAACCATCCCCGCTAAACTGAATTTGTGCGTATTCCCGTTTACCAAGTTGATGCGTTTACCGACTCTGTCTTCAAAGGCAATCCGGCTGCGATTTGTCCGCTTGATGGGTGGCTACCCGATGAAACAATGCAGTCCATCGCTGCCGAGAACAATTTGTCCGAAACTGCGTTCTTCGTAAGAAACGGGTGGGGCTACAAGTTGCGCTGGTTCACGCCGGCGGTCGAAGTGGATCTTTGCGGACACGCGACGCTGGCGTCCGCTTTTGTGCTGTTCAATCTGCTTGGTGAGAAACAAGATCGGATTGTCTTCGAGACAAAGTCTGGCACTTTGACAGTCACGCGGCGCGGCGATTTATTGGCTCTCAACTTCCCTTCCCGGCCGCCTGTTCCCGTGGAACCCTGCTCCGGCCTTTTTGACGCGCTCGGCTTGAAACCGACGACGATTCTTGCGGCGCGCGACTATCTCGCCGTTTACGGCTCAGAAGACGAATTACGATCGCTCGACCCTAACATGGAAGGCCTCAGGCGCATTGATAAATTTGCCGTGATTGCGACGGCGCCGGGAAACAAATGCGATTTCGTCTCACGCTTCTTTGCGCCGGCAAAAGGCGTGCCGGAAGATCCGGTGACTGGCTCAGCCCACTGCACTTTGATTCCATACTGGGCAGGGAGGCTTGGCAAGAATCAACTACAGGCGCGGCAAATCTCGCGCCGCGGCGGCGAGCTTTTTTGCGAATTGCGCGGCGATCGCGTCGAGATGGCGGGACGCGGGGCTCTTTTCCTGAAGGGCGAAATTCTGCTGTAAGCCTTAGGATCGCAGGTGGGCGGGTGCGTTGAGCGGCCGCCGTTACAGCGATTTCAAGAAGGTGATTAACTGGTGTTGCGCCGTCGGGCTCAGCTTACGAAAGCTCTCAGTAACCTCTTGCGCTTCGCCAGCGTGGCGGCCAATGGCATCCTCGAGTGTTAGCGACTTCAGATCATGCATGACGCGGGATTTTATATGCAATCCCCAGAGCGCAGGAGTGCGCAACTTATTCGCCGTGTCTTGCGGGCCGACCTGCACAATGCCATCACCGGTTCCTACATCGTGCAATAAAAAGTCGCCAAATGGATGAATAATCTTGTTCCCAAGAGCCTCCGGTATGACGTATGCCCCGCCATTGATGACTGTGCCAGGAGGGTCCGTAATCATTGTTTCCACGTGACACGTGCTACAGCCAACTGCTCTGAAAAAGTACTGCCCGGCTTTTGCATCTAGCGCCGCGGCCAAAACGGTATCGCGGGGCGGCACTTTGGTCCCACGGACGAATAGAGCAAAATGGTCGATGTCCGCCAACCCCAGATTATCTGGCTTGTCTTCCGGATCGGAGGTTACTTTGCACACCGAGGTGACATCTTTAGGTTTCAAGCGGCTCGTCACGCCCATCTCGTTCAGATACGCGTGGGCCACGAACGACAATATGCTGGGGTCCTGATCCTTCCAGCCGAACCGGCCGAGCGCGGTCTGTCCCGGTACCTCCAGCAGCGGAACTTGAATAGCTTCTCCGTGTATCATTCCGCCGCTTTGAACAGGTTGGTTGGCGGCAATAGAAAGCAGTGTTTGCTCATTGACGGCCTCGACAAAACCATCGCCCAAGGTATTGAGCGAGGCGCGCAGCGTCCTGATTTCTTCCGAGTCTGGAACGTGCTCTTGCGCTTGCGAGCAGATAGCACGATCGTCGACAACCGAACGCCCGGAGATGCTGTTTTTTCCGTCGTTGATGAGAATGGTTGGGTTAACAAAAAGACCGTTCACGTCCCTGTGACCGACACGGACTTCCGTGGTCTGTCCCGCCGCTCCACTGACGCCGTTTTGATGGCACTCGGAGCACGAGGTCGCATTGAAAACAGGGCCCAATCCATTACTTGGATCATGCCTTCTCTCAAACTGTGCCTGGTCGAGAGCGAACGTATCACCGGGCGGCTCCTCGATGCCGTTGCTGACACTTTGCGACCCTGGATTCTCGCTAAGCGTGGGTGTGGTGAACCCGGCCGGTGCCTCAGTTCCGGAGTGTTGTGCCACGACGGCAATCGCGCCGGTCACGACGCCAAACACAAATAGAACAGCAATGTTTCTACGTCTCACGGTTCTAATCTCCTTGAGCTGATTCGCCGAATCGGAACTCGAAAGCGAGCGTGGGTTACGAGGTTCCGGGCGTTTCTTTCCGCACAACAATCGTGCCCGTCATCATGGGATGAAGTTTGCAGTAATACGAGTAGGATCCCGGTTCTGAAAACCGAAACGAGAAGGTCTGATCGGTGTCGAGGACTGGAGAAGAAAACTTCTTGTTGGTGCTTACAACGTTATGAGGGATATCGTCGTGGTTGGTCCACGTAATAACAGAGCCGGCCATTACGGTCAAAGACCTGGGTGTGAATGAAAAGTTATCGATTCTTATCTCATTCGTGTCGCCGGTTTTCTCGACACGCGCCTGTTGGTTGGCGCTCATCGAGAGCGGGGAATCGACAACCGCCAGAGTATGGTTGCCAGCCACATAATTTACGTGAGTGATGCCCAACACATCGCGGAGCTGCCCCGCTGGGACTTTCATCGGACCCGGTGACGGCGCAGTTCCGGGTTTGGGCTGGGGAAACGCAGTCGACATTGCCGTGTGATAGAAAACATTACCTTCCACCTTTTGCATGGTCTGGTGAATATGTCCATTCAGCACCGTCACTGACCCGAATCGCTTCATGTAAGACAAGGCCCTCGCTCCATCCGCAGTGCCCCAGCCCCACTCGGGATATACCGTCCATAGAGGGATATGGGCGAAGACTACAATCGGGGTGCTGTTCGATCGTCCGGCCAGATCCTTTTCCAGCCAATTCAATTGTTCAGCGCCAAAGGCGCCGAGGCCGCCCGCCTTCAGGTCAACAACATTCACGAGACCGACGAAGTGCACACTTTTGTGATCGAAGCTGTACCATCCGGCGCCTTTCGTGCTCTTGCCGTAGCGCTCCAGGTACTGCCGGCCATCATCCACCAGCATGTCGTGTTCGCCTGGTACAAAGAACGTTTGCCCTGCTTTGGCCGATTTCAAGACCTGATCGAGCGTATCGAATTCTGCCGGTTTTGAAAGGTGGCTCAGGTCGCCGGTATGAATGAGGAAGTCGGGCGTCGGGTCGAGTGCATTGATCTTACTAATTGCTTCCTGTAAAGTTGCGGTAACGTCTTTGTTGGCTTCCTTGTTGAAGCCGATGTGGCTATCGCTGATCTGAACGAAGCTAAACGGTGCGCCTGCACTCATCTCGCCGCGAGTCATTTGCCCGAAAGCTTTTGAGCTGAGCACGCCTCCATTTACAGTCCAAATCAGCCCCGTTCCGGCCCAGGCCATGCACTCCAGAAAGCCGCGGCGGTCGATTCCATCCCGGTTCAGGTTTTCTTTAATTCGGCGGGGCAAGTTGCTTTCTCCTTAAGCTGGCGGCGCTCGCGTGCGCCCTTCAACTTGCAATACCGACTGTCAGGTGAAAATATTCCCGCGACTTCGTCTTGTGCGGGAAGAAAAATGTTGAGAAACTGGCTACGCGATCACCGTATGAACTGGATATCGACGGTGGACCAATGCCGGAAGAAATCGGGAATAGACGAGCCGAAACCGAGGTATCAAAGCCAGAACGCGATCGATTCGAAAGGATCGTTCTTCCCCACTTGAAATCCGCCTATAATCTGGCACGATGGCTCACACGAAATGAACATGATGCCGAAGATGTGGTTCAAGAAGCATTCCTGCGGGCCTTGCGCTCCTTTGAAACTTTTCAGATCGGCCGCGATGTCCGCGCGTGGTTTTTGACGATCGTTCGAAATACGTGCTGTACCTGGATGCGGCAAAATCGACCACGAGAACCTATGACACCGCTCGACGACGATCCTCAATTCGCCATCGAGCCCGGCTCGGATCCTGAAACGGTACTGATCAAAAGAGTCAATTCGCAATTGGTCCGCCAGGCACTCGAAGAAATGCCGTTTGCCTACCGTGAAATACTGGTCCTGCGGGAATTGGAAGACCTCTCTTACAAAGAAATTGCAAAACTCGTCGAGCTTCCGTTGGGAACTGTTATGTCGAGACTATCCCGGGCGCGCAAGGAACTCTACGCGCGATTGGGCCAGACAATTGGAGAGACGAGGGGATGAGCTGTCGGGAAATTCACGCGCTGCTCGATGCTTACGTCGATGGAGAGCTTGACCTCGTAACCACTGCGCAGTACGAACGTCACCTGACCGAGTGCGCCAACTGCCGCGGGCTTTACGAGAGATATACAGACTTGCATCGCTCCGTCAAAACCCAAATTCCCTACTTCGAAGCCCCGGAAGGACTGGAGGATCGGGTTCGTGCCCAGCTCCGGCTCGACCGAAGTGGTACGCCCACAATCCGCCTAAAAGCATCGTTCTCACGTTGGCGCATGTGGGTGACGGCCGCTGTCGTTGCGGCTGTCCTCGCCGTCGCGGCGATGCTAGCTACGCTACTTAACCGTCCTTCCACTTCAGGGTTATTGGCTCAACAGGTGGTGTCGAGTCATATCCGCTCGTTAATGGCGAATCATCTCAGCGACGTCGTTTCGTCGGACCAGCACACCGTCAAGCCGTGGTTTAGCGGAAAGCTCGATTTCTCGCCTGTTGTTAAAGATTTGTCTTCGGATGGATTCCCCCTGGCAGGAGGGCGCCTGGACTACCTGGACAACCGTTCGGTGGCCGCACTGGTATACAAACGTCGCCAACACACGATCAATTTGTTCATCTGGCCGTCGTCGGAATCGGATTCCAATCCTCAAAAATTGACGATCAGGGGCTACAACATCGTGCATTGGACGCAATCGCACATGACCTACTGGGCCATATCGGATCTGAATGCGAACGAGCTGAGCGAGTTTGTACGCGATGAGGAGAAGTGATTTAATTTCGGCGCCGGAATCTACATCCGGCTGCCACTCGAGTCTTATGCGGCCACCAGTCCGCGCAGATTCCAGCCGCAGATTCTGCTCGCCTCAGCCTTGTCCTGATTAGGGCCAGGCCAATGCGTTTCGAGACTGATGAATCCTTTGTAGCCGTCGTCTACAAGCGCTGAGATTTGGCCTTTCCAATCGACATGCCGTGTACCAAGCGGGCCCCAAATGGGCGTGTCGCGTTCCATGTGGCAATCCTTCGCGTGAACGTGAACAATGCGTCCTTTTGGCAGGAGAGTGTAGCCGGAGGGAAACGGCTCTTCGCCCGCAACTAATGCATTGGCGGGATCCCAAACAAGCTGAAGACTGCTCGTTGAAATCGCCGCAAGCACTTTGGCGCTTTCAGCCGCGGTACTCACATTGCATGCATGCTCGTTTTCGAGACCGATAATCAAATCTTCCGCTGCGGCCTGGCTGGCAAGATCCGAGAGAGCTTTCACGATTGCATCGAAACATTTGCCCGGCTCCACGGTTCGCCAATACGAAAAAACACGGACGATCTTCGCGCCGAAGAATTTCGCGATCTCAAACGCATGTTCGGCGAGCTTAGGTTGATGTTCAAACGTGTGTTTCGAAGCGAAAACATCATGTTGAAACCTGCTATCTACTTCAGGCGCGTTCGGCAGCACGCATTTCAAAACAGGTGAGGCAATGGAAATAACCCGCAAGCCCGCTTCGTCGAGCAATTCTTTCGCGCTCTTGAGCTCATCGCGGCTCAGGTCCATGATGTTTTTTCCATCGACCACACGAAGTTCCGCGCCTGTCATGCCGATCTCCTTCATCAACGGAATCGCGCGCGCCAGATTTGGCGACAACTCGTCTGTAATCGCTGCAATGGGTAAGCGAAGGTGATCCACTACTGCCGATGTTAGCAGCGGCCGCGAGCAAGAGTATCTATACTGAAGGCATGTTCTTTCGGCGCGAGAAACCGAAAATACCAACTTTCAAGGAACGAGTAGAGATGCTTGAGAGCGCGGGATTCGCAGCGCAGACCCTTCCCGACGAACGAGTGAAGATTGTCAAGCACGGCGTAGGCGCGATTATCGGCGACGAGGGCAAGAACCAGCCCGCTATCGAAAAAGCCGGCGTTCTGGTAGGCGGCGAAATCGCGACCTTGCTGAGCGGCGGGTATCAGATGTTTTTAGAAATGCCGAACGGGCGGCGCCTGCCGGCTACAGCCAAGGAGCTCCGCGCTCTGCACGAATTCGAAGAGGACGTGAAGGAAGCTTTAGGCCTCGAAAGTCTTTATAATACGTCGCTCGGAACAACCAGCCGAAAGCACATGTACGACCGCCTGGAAGGCCGCGATCAAGGCATCGAGCGCCCCTGGCAACGTCCTACTGTCGAAGCGTAAAGCGGTAAGTGCGCCTCAAGCGCCGATAGCTTTTTCTTCCGCCCTCGCAACAAGTGGTTCCACAGCTTTTAGCGCGGCGGCGACAACCTGATCCATATTGTAATAGCGATATTGCGCCAGACGTCCGACGAATAGTGTATTCGGCTCGGCATCGGCAAGCGCTTTATAGCGCTGATACAATTCTTCGTTGTCCGGCCGTGGAATGGGATAGTAAGGATCACCTTCGGCTCTGGGATACTCGCGAACAATGGACGTTCCCGAACTTTGCTGTGCGGTCAGGTGCTTGAATTCCGTGATTCGCGTGTACGCATGTCTGTTTGGATAGTTCACCGTACCGACGGGCTGGTACCGAGCTACGTCCGAAAGATGTTCGTGTTCAAAGTGAAGTGAGCGGTAAGGCAGTTTTCCATAACAATAACCGAAATAGGCGTCGATTGGGCCCGTATAAACCGTGTAGTTGGACTGAACTCTATGGCGCGCCGTTTCGAAATCGACCCCCAGCTCAACCCTGATGTTCGGATGATCGAGCATGTTCTCGAACATCTTCGTATATCCGTATTTCGGCATGTTCTGGAAGCTATCGGTGAAATATCTATCGTCGCGATTGGTCCGAACCGGAATGCGAGCCGCTACATTGCCCGCCAGCTCGCTGAGGTCCAGACCCCACTGCTTCTTCGTATAGCCTCGAAAGAATTTGTCGCAAAGATCGCGACCGACCGAGTTCAGCACGACGTCTTCGCTCGTTTTGACAGGCTGCCTCGATTCCCGTACTTCTTCCAGAAACCGCGCCACACCGGCCTCGTCGAGATTCAAGCCGTACAAGCGATTGATTGTGTCCTGGTTGATCGGAATCGGCAGCAGCCGCCCGTCGATCTCCGCTAAAACCCGATGCTCGTAAGGCAGCCATTCGGTGAATTTTGAAAGGTACTCCGCAACGCGGTCGGCATTGGTGTGGAAAATATGAGGGCCATAACGGTGGATCAGGATGCCATGCGCATCCAACTCGTCGTAAGCATTTCCGCCGATATGTTCTCTTCGATCGATCACAAGCACGGAATATCCGGCTTGCGCCAGGTTTTCAGCGGCGACACTCCCGCTAAAACCAGCTCCAACCACGAAGACGTCAAATTTAGTTTTCATACGGTTTCTGTTGTGGCGGCAGAGGAAACAGAGAGAAGCCCTGAAGATCGGACGACAAGGAACATAGTTAAAGTGACAAAAAATTCAGTAATCAGCAAAGCAGCGGCAGCGCCATCAGCACCCCACAGCCCGGCAAATGGAACGGTCAACAGAAGATTGAGCACAACGGAGCTCGAAACAATGCGGTTGAATTCCTTGTTCATACCAAACGTCAGCATGGTTTGCACGCCGAAAATGTTGCTCAGGCCAAGCAGCACGGGCAGAAATGCCATCCATCGCAGCGGCGCGATGGATCCATCAAATTTGCGCCCAAACACGAGGTGGGATATGGGCGCCGCCCCGAACACGAACAGGATCGAGACGCCTAGCGAAACGAGTACAATCCAGAAAACGCTCTTTCGAATCAGGGCTACCGCCGCATCGCGCGAATTTACGACCATCGAATTCAAGTGTGGGTAGAGCGCTTGTGTGGCCGGAATCAGAATGCCTTGCGAACCCTGCACGGCCCGGTTCGCCGCGCCAAAATATCCCGTCTGCACAGGGCCGCTAAGGAAACCAAGAATGAGCGTGTTCGTTGAGGTGTAAATAAGAATCGCCGTTGTCGACAGAAATACATGCCACCCTTCGCGAAATGTGTCACTTACCTCGCGCCAAGTGGGCCGATGCCAGGCCACTAAAGACGTTCGTGAAATCAGCGGAATGCCAATGATCCCCGCGAGTATGGCGGTCCCGGACTGTATGGCCGCGGCTCTGACAAAATGCTCCTGATTGGTAACTAGAATGAAAACTAGCGGCACAAGCGTCAGCTTGGCAACAGACTGAGCGATGGTGACCGCACGCATCTCTTCAATCCCCTGAAAGAACCACATAGGGAAAAGTACGCTGCCCAGGAGCAATCCTGAAGCTGCGACGAAGAGTGACGCATGCGAATGGAATGTCGGCACAAAGGCGATGAGGAGCGCCAAAATCCCAAAGCACAGTAGCATGAGCAGGCCTTTTGCAACGAACGTCGCCCAAAAAATACGCGACAACGCCTCGCGGTCGCTTCGGTGCCTTGCAACCAGCCTGGTAGCACTGTAATTGAAGCCGTAATCGGTAATCGAGGATGCATAACCAATCGCTGCTTGGGCGAAGATTACAAGACCATAACGCGCGGGCCCCAACACTCTCGTCAAATAGGGAACCACAGCCAGAGGCAGCGTGTAATTCAACAACTGCAAAATCGACAGAGCGGCAATATTTCTACGAAGGCGGCCAGAGTCGTGCGATGCCATTAGCTGTTCCGGTGAACGCACAATTTCATTGTCAGCGACTGAATTCATGGATTGGTTTGTCATGCGCTCATACGAGAGAGCGACGCGCGGCAGCCTGGCAGCGGCTGAACGAAACGCCTTATACAGATCCTGACCCGGAAACGAGGAGGAAACAGCTCCCTGAGCGATCGCCGCAGAGGACTGGGACCGCGGCGGAGATCATGGTGAGCCCTTATTTTAACGCGAATAAGCCCGTCAGCACGCGTGGCATACTTCAGTTTGACAGAATCCTATTCCGTTCAGCTATCCTGAAAATTAATGTAGTATTTTCGAACGCCTCGTTGTCTACCTTTCCATTAAGCGTAAATGATGCGTAAAACTTGCGCGGTTATTGTTACATTCAATCGAAAGAGGACCCTGGAGGAGTGCCTCAAAACCATTTTGAACGCTCACGTCGCACCGGATAAAGTGCTCGTGGTCGATAATGCAAGCAGTGACGGCACCCCCGAATTTGTCGCGTCCAATTTCGGCGAAGCCGTGTCTGTCCTGCGATTGCCCCAAAACCGCGGCGGAGCTGGTGGATTTAAGGCCGGCCTAGCCGAAGCCGTGCATCTAGGGTACGACTTTATCTGGACTATGGACGACGATCACGAGGTCGAGCCGGACACGCTCAGGCGCCTGATTGATGCGATGAACCGTCTCGATTGCGACGTAGCGGGTCCGCTGATTTTGGCTCCAAACGGAGACGGCCGTCTTGCGTGGGAGATGGGACCCAATGGCATAGGTTATCACGATTGTGCTGACATTACGCGCGCGTATGAGGATCGCGGTTACTTCGAAAAGATTCCTGATGCCTTTAACGCGGCTTTGTACCGCCGTTCGGTATTCGAAAAGCTCGGCCTGCCTGACGACCGGCTCTTCATCCGGGGTGATGAGGTGGAGTTTGGGCTGAGGATGGAGAAGCACGGGATCAAGTGTGTTGTGCTGACTGAAGCCAAGGTGTTTCATCCGGCGGCGCCTACAGACCGCATCACGGTCGTATCCTTCGGCGGTATGCAACTCACGGCCTACTACACGGGGAATCGGCTGAAAGACTATTGCATCTCTCGCAATCGCGCTTTCTATTTCAAAAAATATGGCAGGTACAAGAGCCTGCTGCTGGATCCTCCCCGCTATATCCTTTTCTTCCTATTGCGGCGCAAGCTCGACTTCAAAGGTTTTGGGCTTTGGCGAAAGGGTTACTTCGACGGGTTGGCAGGGCGGTTCGGCTATGAGCACGAATTGCTGAAGTCGTAGCTCATCGAGAAGGCGTATATACTACAGGCCGTGCGTGGTGTCGCTGCGCTGGCGGCTCTCCTGCTTGCCGGACGATTCATAGCCCTTCCGCAAGACATCGACACTGCGCTCAGGCCCGAATCTCCGCGCCAGACAACAATTCTCGATCAGATTGAAGACCGCGGCGAGCGGCGCGATTTCCTTGCTTTGTACAACGAGAGAGATCCGGCGGGAAAGCATGCGCTGGCCGAAGGCTTCGTCTCCGCGCATCCTCGATCGTGGTTCCTGGCGGAAGCATATGAGGCTGCGGCTAAATCTTCGATCGAGCTCGGCCGCTATGATCGGGCGCTGGATGAAGCCCGGCAATCGCTTCAATTATTTCCTGAAAATCCTCTCTTGCTCGTTCCGCTCGCGAACCTAGAAGCGCGGGCGGGCCTGCCACGCGCTGAAAGCGATGCCAACTACGCTCTGGAGCTCGTGGACGAATTCGGGCCGCCCGCCTTGACGAATCAGGCCGATTGGGTGGTTCTGAAAGCGCAGCTCACTGCTTCGGCGCGTTTTGCATTGGGGCGTGTTTATGCGAGCGAGGGATTGCGCAAGAAGGGCGCCGAGCGCGGCGTTCTGCTCAAGCAAGCCTTCGATCAGCTTACTCTCGCTGCGCAAGCCAACAAGGATGACGCGGAAATCTGGCTGCTACGAGGTATGGTCCAGGAAGCGATGGGAGACAATGGGCGCGCCGCTTCAAACTACGCCCAGGCCAGTAAAGTTGATTCCGGTCTTCGCCAAGCGGCGCTCGCCCATCTCAAACAGATTTATTCTTCTGCCGGGACGGCTTCCCAATCCTTTGACGCCTTTGTGCGCGACCTACCGCCGGCCACGATCGAACAAACGAATGGGACAGTGCATTCATCGAGCAAAGAAGTAGGCCACTACGCGGGCTCCGCCGCCTGCCAGGAGTGTCACAAAGCGGAGTACGATTCCTGGCGGCAGACGGGCATGGGCCGTATGCTGCGTCCCTATCAGCGCGAAAATGTGTTCGGCGATTTTCGGAATGGCACGGAGTTTAAAGACGAATCGGGCTCCGTGGTTGCGCGTATGGGCTTCAGCGCGCGACCCTACATGGAAATCCGTTCGATCAACGGTGTATGGCAGAGATTTTATGTCGATTACACAATCGGATCGAAATGGCAGCAGGCCTATGCTGTCGAGACTGCCGGCGGGCGGCTTCAAGTGCTGCCGATCCAATACAGCAAGCTCGAAGGGCGCTGGCTCGACTACTGGAGGCTGATCGATCCGCCGGGAAGCGTACGCGCTGAGCCGGCGCAATTCTCGATGTTTGCGGCGGATACAAACTACCAAGTCAATTGCGCTGTTTGCCACACCAGCCAACTCAAGGCAGCGTCCGCGGAAGAATCCGCTCTCGAACGCGCTTCGTTTCGGGAACCCGGAATCAACTGCGAAATGTGCCATGGCCCTTCGAAAGACCATGTCGACCGAATGCACGGCGGGCGAGGTTCGTACTACGCCGATTCCAAGTTGCCCGTTGACTTTGCACGCGTTAATAACCGGGAAGGCGTCGCGATATGCGCGCAATGCCACCGCCAATCGGCGCTTCACAGGCCTAACGCCCTGGCCGAACTGAACTACTCCTCTAACGGCGCGAGCTTTATTCAAAACACCGTGAGCCGGCCGTATCCCGAGTTTCTTCGGCGCGCCTTTTACAAAGATGGCCGCTTTCGCGAAACTACTTTCATCGTGGAAGCTTTCGTCCGTTCGAACTGTTACCGCAAAGGCAACGCGCAATGCGCAAGCTGTCACGATCCACACCCGGCAAACTCGCCGGCGAATCGGGTTTCCCTCAAATTCCTCGATGAACCCGATCGGATGTGCCTCCAATGCCACCGCGATCTCGGCCGCAATGTGGAAGCGCACACGCATCACGCGTCGTCATCCGTTGGAAGCCGCTGCGTATCGTGTCACATGCCGAAGATCATGAACAGCCTGATGTTCGAGGCGCGATCGCATCAAATTGACGACATTCCCGACGCTTCGATGACGGTACGATTCGGGCAGGAACAAAGTCCGAACGCCTGCCTAATGTGCCATAAAGAACATGATGCGCTGTGGGTTGGGGATGAACTTCGAACCTGGAGGCGAGCTGTTCAAACTTCAAACCAGCAATAGAAATCCGTCGCCATGAATCAAAGAAACGTACACTATTAGCGAATGAACCCCAAAAAATGGGGATGGAAGTGGATCGCGATTATTGTCGCCCTCGGCCTTGGCGCCTGCCTTGCGGCGCGATCGGACGAAGGCATGTGGACTTTCGACAACCCTCCCCTAAAGCAACTGAAGGGAAAATACAACTTTGTCCCTACGCAAGCGTGGCTCGACCATCTGCGGCTAGCGACCGCGCGGTTGAACGACGGAGGGACGGGCGCGTTCGTGAGTCCCCATGGTTTGTTGCTGACTAACCACCATGTCGCGCGTGGACAGCTTCAGAAGGACTCGACTGCCGCGCACGATTACATCAAGAATGGCTTTTACGCCCGTACCCAAGAGGAAGAGATGAAGGCGCCCGATCTCGAGGTAGACGTCCTCGTTTCCATGCAGAATGTCACCGGCCAAGTTCTGACGGCCGTCAAGGAAGCCAAAAGCGAGCAGGAGGAATTTGCGGCGCGGAAAGCCGTCATCGCGAAGATTGAGCAGGAGAGTTTGGAGAAGACACACCTCCGTTCGGATGTGGTGACTTTGTACCAAGGCGGCGAATACTGGCTATACCGTTACAAGAAATACACCGATGTGCGAATTGTCTTTGCGCCGGAACAGCAGGTCGCATATTTCGGGGGAGATTTCGATAATTTCACGTACCCCCGCTATGACGTCGACATCGCGTTTTTTCGTGTTTACGAAAACGGTAAGCCGCTCGAGACAAAAGATTATTTGAAATGGAACTCGAAGGGCGCATCCAACGATGAGCTCGTGTTTGTTTCCGGGAATCCTGGCGATTCCGATCGCCTCGATACGATGTCTCAACTTCTGACGCAGCGCGATACTGAATTGCCGCTTGAATTGACAATCCTTAAGTCGCGCATCGGAGTTTTGGAAAGATATTCGGCGATGGGACCGGAGCAGTCGCGAGAGGCGGGCTCGCTTATTTTCGACTTGGCAAACAGCCTGAAGGCGATTGACGGAATGGAGAAAGGGCTCCTCGACAAGAAATTGATTGCCAAGAAACAACAAGAAGAGGACGATTTTAAGTCGAAGGTTATGGGAGATGCCAAGCTAAAGCCGTATAGTGGAGCCTGGGATACGATCGCAAACGCCGAGGCCAAGGCTCGGTCTCGCGCGAAAGAAGAGGTTTTCCGGCGTTTATCCTCGACGCTTGCAGGCTTGGCAACCACCATAGTGGATTACGTCGTGGAGGTTAAAAAACCGGACGGCGAGCGCTTACCCGGCTTTCATGTTGCGCAATTGGATTCGTTGAAGCTGGAGTTATATTCTCCGGCGCCGATTTATCCGGCGCTGGAAGAGGCGAGACTCGCCGGATCGCTTAGGTTATCGCGTGAACAACTTGGTCCTGACGATCCGTTTATAAAGACGGCGCTTGACGGACGCTCTCCCGAAGAAGTGGCAAAGGATTTGGTGGAGAACACAAAACTCGCTGATCCGGAATTTCGCAAGAAGCTGATCGAGGGCGGCGAGAGTGCGGTCGATCAATCGACAGATTCAATGATCAGAATGGCCCGTAAGCTTGATCCAATGCACCGTGAAATGACGAAGTGGTTTGAAGATAACGTGGAAGGCGTGGTGCAAAGGGCGGGCGAGCAACTAGGCAAGGCGCGTTTCGCCGTCTACGGCAAGAGCACATATCCGGATGCTACGTTTACTCTTCGGTTGTCATACGGAACCATGAAGGGCTATCCGATGAACGGTACAAAAGCGCCGTATAAAACGACGCTCTACGGCCTTTACGACCGCGCTGCCAGTTTCGATTACAAAGATCCGTTCGAACTTCCCGATCGATACAAGACAGGCAGGCAGAAACTCGACCTCGCGACTCCCATGAATTTTGTCACCACCGACGACATTCTTGGGGGCAACTCAGGCTCGCCAGTAGTGAATCGCAACGGCGAAATCGTGGGCGTCATCTTCGATGGCAATATCGAATCGCTGGCCGGCGATTACGTGTACGAGGAGGAAGTGAATCGCGCGGTGGCCGTTCACACAGCGGTCATCATCGAGACGCTTCGAAAGCTATTTGAAGCGGGCACGCTCGCTGACGAAATTGAGGGCAAGGAATAGCGGCTGCGACGGCTGTTTTCCAGGAGCGACATGCGTTCCGCCACTGTTTTGTTTTGCGGATTGCTGGCCGTCCCTATTGCGTCGTCGAGCGCGCCTCCGCGTAACGCTGCGCCGGGCGTGAAGTACGTTGGCTCGAAGGTGTGCGCCGGCTGCCATACCCAAATTTATGCGCAATACCGGCAAACGGCGATGGGCCGCTCCGTTACGCTTACTTCGGTTTCGCTGCTCTCAGAACCAGTTTCAGTTCACAGCGATGCCTTGAACCGCGATTTTCGCGTGTATCGCGAGGGCGGCGATCTTTACCAATCGGAGTCGGAATCAAGCGGTGGCCGGCTTGTTTTCGAGTCGAAACACAAAATCGAATACGTAATTGGATCGGGCGAAAACGGTATGAGCTTCGCCGTCCAGCGCGGAGACCATTTGTTTCAAGCTCCATTGTCGTTCTACGCCCGCATGGGAAAGTGGGATCTGTCGCCTGGATTCGAACACACCGATCTCGGCTTCAACCGCCCTCTTTACGATGCCTGCATCACGTGCCATGCGGGGCGGCCGCAAGCGGTTCCGGACCGCGATGGTCTCTACAAAAATCCCGCTTTTCAGGAACTCGCTGTCGGCTGCGAAAACTGTCACGGGCCGGGAGAGCTTCACGTTGCCGAGAGAGCCAAGGGAGGGAAACGAGTACCCGACGATTCCATCGTCAACCCCGCCCGATTGCCGGCGCGCCTGGCGGAAGACATCTGCCTGAAGTGTCATCAAGGGGGTGACGCGCGTGCGTTGTTGCCCGGGAAAGATTATTCGAATTTTCGCCCCGGTACGCCGCTGCTCGATACAGTGGCAGTTGTTGCATTGCCACCTTCAGCGGCAAACACCGATTTACTCGAGCACCACGTTTCGATGAAGTTGAGCGCGTGCTATCGCAAAAGCGGAGGCAAATTGAGCTGCCTCACTTGCCACGATCCGCATCAGCAACCAGGCCCGGCTGCGGCACCCGCGTACTTCCGGTCGCGCTGCTTTTTGTGCCATACAGACCAGAGTTGCAGTCTTCCGCTCGCTACCCGCGCGAAACAAGGCAATAAGTGCGCTGAATGCCACATGCCGAAGCGCGACGTACAACAAATCGCTCATTCGGCGCTGACAAACCACCGCATTCCCCGCAAAAGGGGTGCTGGGCCGGCAACACTCGATCTGCCAGAGGCCAACGTTCCCGACCTTCCGGGGCTCCTGTTGCTCGATTCCAACAAAAACGGCGCCCTACTGCCTCTTGTCACGAGACTATCCATTTACGGCGAGCTTGGCGAACGCTCCCCCGTCCTGCTCGCGCGGTATTTGTCGTTGCTAGAGGAAGCGGCTAAAACTGCGCCTAACGATCCTATCGTTTTGGCCGCCCTCGGCCGGCGAAGCCTCATGGAAAACCGCCCCGATGCGCTCGAGTTTCTTACGCGCGCCGCAGCCGCGGCGGATCCAACGGCCCCCACTCTCATCGACTTTAGCCAAGCGCTCGACGGCGCGAATCGCATGGAAGAATCCGCCGCAATCCTGGAACGGGCGGCCGCATTATTTCCCTATTCGAAGGAAATTAGAAAACGGCTCATCCTTCACTACATTCAGCTCAAGCGGTATAGAGAAGCACGCTCCGCTATGACCCGCTACGTGCATGACTTTCCCGAGGACGACTTTATGCGTGGTTTATTGACCCGCGTATCGCAGGGGGGTTGAGCGGAACGCGCATCAACGC
>JBAUZG010000468.1:0-7816 GCA_049585195.1 Bryobacteraceae bacterium
TTGCAGAGTGGCCCGCCCTTTTTGGAAATCAACATCGACTGCATGGTATGGCACCCGGATCATCCAGAACACTTGGTTCGAGTCGATATGCACATTGTAGTCGTGGATTTGTTCAGGAAGATTGGCCGATCCGACCGGACCGGAGTACAAGTCGAGTCAGACAAAGGCGAACGTGCCCTCATGACGATCACCGTCCGTACCGACGAACTCGCCCTGACTGAAGCCCATGTCCGCCTGGAAGGCTAGAGGCATGCTGGCGCCGGACGCGGTGTCGGTTCCGGTGCCGCCACCGCGGATGTGCGTCAACCCCACGAACCCGTTGAAATCCGTGATCTGGGATGGATCGTTAATATTGGCCAGCGGAACGGCGGGGTTGAGCGGATTGTGGTGTATGAAGATCGCGAAAGGAGCAAAGGGTGCGACGCCCCCGGGAATTGAGTTCGGCCGGCCCTCATCATCGTCACCGGCATGGGCTGGCGTTGGATATAGGAGACCGGCACCCGCTACAGTGCCCGCACTTACCACCCGCCCAAGGAACGCGCGCCGTGACGCAGGTGAATTCTGAGCAAACGCACAGTTCATATTTCCCCCTCACCCGAATTTAGGTGAGCAAAACATACCACAAGAGCTACCAAATATCAATCGGAAACTTCCATAGACGATTTGTTCAGGTAGCCGCTGCGTCCGCGCTTGGCAACCCCGATACTTCCTCAGGCAGCGGAAACCAGCGAGAATGTCATCGGTCGTACGCCCGGGCTGCTCTCCCCAAAATCCGCACATTGTGTCCGAGATGATTTGGATGCGCAAAGCCGTCTCTGGACCGTGAGAGGAATGGCTAAAGCTCAGCTTCATTTTTCTGCCCGACAACGAGGTCAACTAGATCAGCGCTCTAGTGCATACACCTCGCCGTCTCTGAGCACTTTGACGTATCACGCGCTAGTCGTAGAAGCGAAGTCGCCCATCGACCCACAAACCCGCTCCAGGAGGCACGCCACCTTATGCTCTCGGGCTGCATTCGGGAGGGCCAACTCGCGGCGCCCATGATGGGTTAAGTGAACAGCATTGTTGTGTTAATTAAACGCGGTTCGGAACTCTCAGCCATAAACCACCTCTCGCACTCCTGTTTAGGGCGCTTACGCTTCCGGCTCTGTTCCAACATTGGGACGCCCAGGGGCGCGATCAGTATTATCCGCCTCAGTCTAAGAGTTGTTCTCGTTCTGAAAATGTGGAACTCCAGCGGCCGACGCGGGCAGAGATCTAATTCACTTGCTGCACTTTCGGCGGCACCCACTGGCCGTTTAGCACCGTGACGTCGGGCCAATACATCCGCAGGACGATAAGGAAATTGCCCGTAGGCGCAGGCAGCCAGTTTTGATACATGAGTGAATTCGGATCTGGAGGTGTAGCGTTCTGGATGTAGAGATCCAACGAGCCGTCCGGGTTGAGCTGCGGCACGTGGTCTTGGACGAGTGGAATGCCGAGAGCATAGCGACCAATCGGATTTTTCACCAAGTTCTCAAGGGGACGGTTATACATGGTCACAGACCAGAAGGCCTTGGGATTGGCAGGCGGAAGTTGACCTGCGTTGAAATGGAGCACGTAGTTATGACCGCCGTCCAGCATCCTTATAGAGATTGGCCCCGACACCACCGTAAGCGACGGCTGCTCTTTCCAGATACTCGGTGCCGTAGGTGCCCAAGTCAAGAGCCATGATCCAGCCGGTATCGGTCATCGACAGCTTCTGGGAGGTATGGGTATCCGCTCGTCGTAATGGGCGTGACGGAGCGTGTGACGACTCACGCTAGACAAACGCATCGACCCCGACGGCAAAGGCTGGCAGCGTTGTAAGTTCCGATTCCACGGGCATCTGACCGCCGCTCGCGGCAGCCGCGCTCGCTGCACTCATCAGTCTTGGCATATCTTTATTTCTCCGTTCGGACCTTTAATCCGGCCGCCAGTCTATCATCCATTTTTCTCGGTTCCCACCATCTCAGGCGTCGGTTCTGCAACTGGGACCGACGGTTCCCATTTCACGATCTTCAGATCGAGCACGCAGATCGAATAAATCACGGGAACTAGAAGCAAAGTGATGAATGTTGCCGCGGTCAATCCCCCAATCTGTGCGTAGCACATGGGTTCCCACAGCGGTCCGCCGTGTATGGCAAGCGGGAACAAAGCAATCACGGTCGCGCGCCCACGGTGATCAGGACCGGTCGAAGACGCATGATCCCCGCGTCCAGCACGGCCTGTTCAAAGGGCTCGCCTTTGGCATGCATTTCCTCAATGAAATCAAAAAGGACAATAATATGACTGACGATCACGCCAACCAAACTTACTACTCCCAGAAATGCCATAAAGCCGAAAGGCGCACCCATAATCCAAAGCGCAATCAGCGCGCCGGCAGCACCATAAGGAACGGCTGCAAAGACAATGAACGGCTTGATCGCGCTCTTGAATTGAAACGTGAGCGCGAGAAAAATCGCCACCGAGGAAATCAAGAGCACAAGCCCCAACTGCTGAAAGCCGTCTACCTGTTTCTCCTTTTCGCCTCCGATTTCCAATCGATATCCTGGAGGCAAACGAGCCGCAAGCCTATCCAGGTCTGGCTGCGCCTGTTTCATAACCTCCGAAGCAAGTACTCCATCTTGCGGTGATGCCGAAACGGTGATGGTACGAAACTGATTGCGCCGCCGAATCACTTCGTCCTGTAGGCTGTAATCGATTCGGGACACCTGGCGCAGAGGAATTTTTTGTGTCCCCGAACTCGAGTAAACATACAGGTTCTGAACATCGTCAAGCTGTGCGCGCTCATTCGGCCTAAGTCGGGCGACGATAGGAATCTGCTTGTCTCCTTCGCGCAGCACCGTAAGTTGGTCGCCGTTGATCCCTCCCGCCGACGCATGCGCCACATCCACGTTTGTAATACCGGCAAGATTGGCGCGATCCGGATCTACTTTGAGTTGTAAAGCAAATCGATCTTCGCCCCAGTCGTCCCTCACTCTCGCCGCTTTGGGAATTCGCGTGAGAATCTGCTTAACACGGTCGGCAGCGGCCCGAAGCGCGTCGATATTCTCGCCCGAGACGCGGATCTGGATCGGCAAGCCGACGGCCGCACCTGTTTCGAGTTGCCGGACATCAATCCTTGCTCCCGTAATTTCACGCGAAAGGCGGGCCTGCAAAACAGGCAGGAACGGCGCTGTGTCATGCTCGTCGGCAAAAGCAAGTACGACTTGTGCATAGTTCGCATGACGGGACTCGGGTGCGAGCGAGTACCAAAAGCGTGGAGCGCCTCCGCCGACGAACGTATCGAGAGACTCGACGGGCCGGTGCTGTTCGGCGGACACCTCCTCTACAACACGTTCCACCCCCGAGGCTGTCTTGTTACTGAGCGCGAATGGCGCGTCCTCAGGCAGGTAAATGTTGACGTAAGCGAGATGTGAAAGGTCTTTAGGGAAAAATTGGAGTTTTAGGCCTGACCCAAGCCACGCGCCCACACCCAGCACAATGAACGAGACCAGCAGGGACAATCGCCGGTGCTCGATCGCTAGTTGTCCGCCATGATAATAGGCTGCGCCAAATCCGCGTCTGCGCCGCTCCTTGATGTTTGGCTCCGCCTTTGGTCGTAGCAAGTAATAGCCGAGAAGAGGAATAAACGTCATCGACACGATACGGGAGGCGATCAGGGAACAAGCAATCACGATGGGAAGCGAGTAGAGAAACTTTCCGGTATCGCCAGTGAGCAACAGGAACGGCAAATAGGCCACGATATTGGTAAGCGTCGCGTACACGATCGCAGTTGCCAGCTTTGTGGGTCCCAGCCACGCCGCAATTCGAGACGCATGGCCGATCGCAAGATCGCGCTTGATCGCGTCACCAGCTACCACCGGATCGTCAACCAGCAGACCCAGCGCAATAATCAATGTGGCAATCGAGACTTGCTGGAGGTCGATTCCAAGCACATCCATCAGTCCGAAGGTCATGAGCAGAGTGATCGGAATAGCTAAAGCCATCAGCAGCGCCGAGCGCCATTCCCAGAATCCAATCAAGGAAACGATCACAACCAGGACAATCGCCTCATACAAACTTGTCATGAAAAGGTGAATGTTTTCGGCGACCTGGTTGGCCTGGTTACTCGCGCGCGCAACGATCAGATCGCGAGGAAGTCGTGCGCTCAGATTTTTGAGTGTCGCTTCGACTGAAGAAGCGAAGTGGCCCACTTTCTCGCCTTTGCCCATGTTCACGCTTACGCTGATGGCTCGAGTGCGCTGCCATCGTCCATCGGAATCGCGCCAGGAATAGTAATTTAGGAACTGCGGCGGATCGTCGTAAGCTCGCACGGTATCGACCACATTGTGGAGGTAGATCGGGGCTCCGTAGGGAGTCACGCCGATGGTCACGTTTCCGATCTCATCCTCGTTATGAAATTCACCAGACGGATTGACAAGGATACTTTTATCGCTGACGGTCAGCTGCCCGCCCGGCAGCGTAATGTTTCGGGCGTTTAAAACGTTTTCGAGGTTTGACGGCTTAAGTCCATACGAAGCCAGTCGCTCCTGCGAATAAAGCAGGTAGATTCTTTCATTGAGAATTCCAGTGCGTGTGACTTTCGCAACAAGAGGCGGACCATCGGCAGTTCGAGCCGTAGCTAGCAAAGCCTTCGCCATCACATCGGTAAAATCGTCCAACTCGCGGTAGCTGTATTTTTCGCCGGCCACCCGCCTCAGCTTCGCCGGAATTTCCGAGGGCGCGCGAACAACAAAGGGAGCCCACGCATCGGGGTGGATCGGATTGTCGCCGTAGTTCTCGGAGCGAAAGCTTTCGGCCAGATTAACAAGGGTTTGGTCGTCGCGATCGCTCTCAAAGTCGATACCCACAAAACCTGGACCGTCAAGCGGTCGGACGTCTTTTGCAACGCCCAGATGCTGCAGATACTCCCGAAATGCGGGGATCGCCAGTAAGATCAGCCTCTTATCGACCTTAATAGGGAGGCAAAGAATTAATGAAGCGCGGTTGGCGGCGCCTTTCGGACGGACGGTGCTAACTTCGTGCAGAATCGCCGCCGCGCGAATATCCACTTCCCTAGCATCAGCTTTCGGGCTGGCGACGGTCAGCAATAAGGTTGCCGTATCGCCAAAATCACGCTGGAAACTAATGGGGCCGGCGCCTTGAGGCAGATTGTTGATCGCGGCGAGCCGGCCGCTAATGTCGTCGAGCGTCTGGCCCGTATCAGTCAATTTGTCTGAGAGGGTGAGGGTGACATAAGAAACGTTCGCGCGCGAAATTGACTCGATTCGCGCGATATTCGAGTTCGAAGTGACGGTCTGCTCCACCGTGCGCGTCACAAGCTGCTCTACCTTTTCGGCGCTTGCCCCAGGCCAGTTTGTGACTACGAGCGCCTGTCTGGCTGGGATATCCGGATCTTTGCGCTGCGGCATGTTAGCGTATCCATAAATCCCCCATGCCACCGTTCCCGCTAGTAACACCCAGGCAATCTGCGGATTCTCAACGCAAAAGCGCGAGGTATTGTGAGTTTTGGCAATGATTTCCGCATCTGAGCGATGGTGAAGATCACTCACGGTATCACCTTGACCAGGTCGCCGTCAGAGACAAACGTCGCCCCTGAGCTTACGACTTTCTCTCCAGCCTCGACGCCAGTAATTGCGATGCGGTCTCCGTATGTCGTGCCAAGGGTCACAGGCCGTCGCCGCGCTACTCCGCCATCTACCACTACAACCGCAAATTGAGATGAGCCGTCCGCGGCACGGACGATCGCGTCGAGCGGCGCGACTGCGACCGGATGTGCTCCTCGGCCCGACCCACCGACGTCAAGCGATGCAATCATACCCGGTCTCAGCGTTGCGCGTTCGTTTGGTATCGTCACCTCTACCTGAAAAGAGCGCGTGGTCGAGTCTGCAACCGCGGCAATCGCACTTACAACTCCTTCAAACTGACGGCTTGGGAAAGCCTCCGTATATACAGATAGCTTCGAGCCGTTCCTCAGATGTGCGACGACAATATCCGACACGCCAAATGTCGCCTTTACTGACGATATGTCGGCGAGAACAAAGGCAGCCATGGTCGGCCCGGCCAATGTGCCCATCTCAATGGACCGCTCGACGACGACGCCCGTAAATGGTGCCGTGAGCGATGTATCGTGTAAACCGAGATTGGCGGTTTGAAGCGCGGCTTGCGCCGTATTCACTGCTCCTGCGCTCGCTAGAACCTGAGAACGTGCGCCGCCAACTTGCGCGCGCGTCGAATCGAGGTTCGCCTTGGCTGAGTCATAGTCTGATTTAGTGAGCGAGTTCTTCTTGAATAGCTCATCCGCCCGGCCGAAGTCCTCTTGCGCCTTTACTGCCGCAGCTTCAGCTTGCGCCAGTTGAGCTCGGGCCGTTTGCTCAGTTTCACGAGCCTGCTTGACCTGACCCTCGGCCTGTGATACCTGAAATTCGTAATCCTTCACCCGGACCCGGGCGAGCACCGTACCCTCCTTAACGGCATCTCCCATATCGACACTATGGTTCTTTCCATCGGAGCTTCGAACCTCGTAGATCGATTCCACGTACCCGTTTACTCGAAAGGCGAGATTGACCTGCCGGTTGGGCAGAATGGAGGCGGAATATCGTTGTCCCTGAGTCGGCGTGTACATCTCGACAGTCGAGACACGAACAGGCGTAGCTACCTTCTCGAGCACAGGTGTTTGCCGGTTGCACGAACTGAAAACGAGGATCACAGATAAAAACGCCAGACGTTTCATTGATCCTCTCCAAGAGCGTGCTCGAATGCCGCTTTGGAGCTCCAATAGTCGGCCACGGCGTGCTGGTAATCCGAATTCGCCTGAGCCAAAGTCGTTTGTGCCTGGAAGACAACCTTAAGCAAGGTGGCTTTTACCTCATACTGATTTTTGTCGACGCGCAGATTCTCTAGCGCAGCCCGCTCGGTGAGTCTTGCGGCCCGAAGCTTCGACCAGCTCAATTGCATTTGGCGGTAACTATTGTCCACGTCCATAATTACCTTCCGCTCGGTCGACGTTTCAGTATTCGTGTCTTGTTCGATCGTATGCCGCTTCTCGGCCATCTCGTCTTTTTTGCGTCCCCAATCGAAAGGCTCCCACGAGAGACTTAGACCAACGCTATATGTCCCGCTCGGCAGGAAAGAATTGTAATTCAAGAGCGTGATGGTGTTGAATTCGGCGGAGACGTCTGGAATGTACTCGGCGCGCTTCGCCCGCAACTCCTGTTTTGATTGGAGAGTTTTTAGATGCGCCTGCCGCACTTCGGGCCTTTGCGCGAGCGCTTTTTCGCGCGCCGCGTTGAGGTCGGTAGCTGAGTTTTGAGGTTCGCTTATCGCCGCAACGGTAAATTCCGTTAGTACGTCCCGCCCGAGAAGATCGTTGAGCTGCTCCTTCTGGGCGGCTTCCTGATTGGTCAGCGCCAATTCGGACTGTTCGGCGTCGGCGAGGGTTGCCTGAGCTTGCAGCAGGTCCGATTCGAGGGCTGTCTGCTTCGCTACATAGTTGCCTGTAAGTCGCTCCACCTCCTGATATAGCCGTACGGTCTCGCGTGTCGCGGTAAGTGAGCTCTGAACCTGCTCGATGCTGTAGTAAAGGCGTTTGACGTCGCGCACCACGTCCTGGCGCTTCGACCGTGCCTTTTCCTTCGCCAATTGAGTCGAAAAGTCTAGAGCCTTCAAATTGAGCCTGATGCGGTAGATCTGAGACAGGGGCTGTGATATGCGGCCCACCAGGAAGCCAGTTGGCACCATCGGCGTGGTGTACTTGATGTCTTGTGAGGGAATCGGGCCGATCCCCTTGTAC
>JBAUZG010000469.1:0-3072 GCA_049585195.1 Bryobacteraceae bacterium
GGGGAGAGATGGTCGAAGAATTCGAATCCGTAGTATTTGATCTCGCTCCGGGCGAGATCAGCAACATATTCCGTTCGCCGTTCGGCTTCCACATCGCAAAGGTATACGAACGCCGCCCAGCGGGTGCCAGATCTCTTAACGAAGTGCGCAAGGACATTGAACGCCTGATCTGGAACGAGCGTAAGCAGGAAGCGATCGCGCGCTATATCGACAGCCTGCGGTCGGCTGCCGACATTCGGAGTACGAAGTTACAGGAATGACAGGGCGCACGGGCCAAAGTTGCGCGTTCGCGTGGCGCGCGGTAAGATGTGTATATTCTATCGTAGGCATACACACCATGCGGACCAATATTGTGATCGATGACAAGCTCATGCGGGATACGCTTCGGGCGACCGGCCTAAAGACTAAGCGCGAAGCCGTGGAACTGGGTCTGCGGACGCTGGTGCGGCTCGGTAAACAGGCGGAGATTCGACAACTGCGCGGCAAACTGCACTGGCGAGGCGACCTCGATGCGATGAGGACCGATAAGTGATTCTGGTCGATTCCAGCGTGTGGATCGACTACTTCAATGGAACCGTCACTTCCCAGACCGAGAAGCTAGATGGCTTGCTTGTCAGCGAGCCGCTGGCAATCGGCGATTTGATCTTGACAGAAGTACTGCAAGGTTTCGCCGGCGAACGAGAATTCAATCTAGCAAAGAGCCTATTGACTTCTTTGACCGTCATAGAATTGGGGGGCAAGGACATCGCCATTCAAGCGGCCAAAAACTTTCGATCGCTCCGTGAGTTCGGTGTCACCGTTCGCAAGACCATCGATTCGGTAATTGGTACCCGGTGCATAGAGAGCGGGTATGACTTACTCCATAGCGACAGGGATTTTGATCCGTTTGTGAAGCACCTTGGCCTGCGTTCCGTGGTTTGAACCCGTTCCGCTCACCGCGCTGTAATACGATGCCTATGATGGCAGTGCCAGTTTACGACGTGTGCGTCATCGGCTCAGGAGCCGCTGGCGGTGTGGTGGCCAAAGAGCTGTGCGAGGGCGGCGCGAAAACCATTCTGCTTGAAGCGGGCGCGGAGGTGCCTCCTTACAAGTTTCGATCTCATTGCTGGCCCTATGAGCTGCGCTATCGCGGTTTTCGGGGCGAGAAGCAGGAGATGTTTTATCCCGGCGATGTGAAGACTTCCATCCGGTTCGAAACGCGGGATGCAATTAGCGTGGACCGGATACGCGTCCTTGGCGGGCGCACAGTTCACTGGAACGCCGTCGTGCTTCGTTACGCGCCGCCCGATTTCCGGGAACGAACGCTAAACGGGATCGAAGAGGATTGGCCGCTCAGCTATGCGGAGCTTTCTCCGTATTACGATCGCATCGAGCAGATGATCGGCGTATGCGGTAATGACGATGGCTTGGATATCTTGCCCGCTGGAAAGCATTATCTGCCGCCACTTCCGCTCCGTTGCAGCGAACAGATTCTGAAACGCGCCGTTGCGCCGATGGGAATTCCGGTGATCGCTGTCAGAAAGGCGCTGCTCACACGCGATTACGATAACCGGCCCGCTTGCCACTATTGCGGCCACTGCATGGATGGCTGCGATGTTTCCGCCATTTTCTCGACGCCTGCGAGCATGCTGCCTAAAGCGCGAAAAACCGGGAACTTGACGCTGCGTCAAAATGCCCTTGCCCGCGAGATTCTAGTGGATGGCGAAGGCCGGGCGCGTGCCGTTTCGATTGTGGACCGGCTCACCAGAAGCGAAGAGGAAATTCGCGCCCGCATCGTGGTGGTTTGCTGCGCCACGATCGAAACGGCTCGCCTGCTTCTCAATTCCCGTTCGCCTCGTTATCCGCAAGGCCTCGGTAACTCGAGCGGAGTCGTGGGGCGGTACCTGAACGGGCATCTGGGGAATTCGGCATTCATTTACCTCAAAGAGCTGGAAGGACGGCCGCCATCGAATCTCGACGGCGCGCTCGATCATGCATTCGTTCCGCGTTATAACACGAAGAGTCCCGAAGGCACCTTCGATTTTCAAGTGAATTACGCCGGATACATGTACCCGCATCAAGCAAATTACATTAGCGGGTATGGAGAAGAGTTTAAAAAACGGGTGCGCGAAATGCAGTCGGCATTCATCATGCTTGGAGGGTTCGGGAAAGTTGTGGCGGACGCCGAAAACCGGGTTACGATCGATCGCGAAAAGACAGATGCCTATGGCATTCCAATTCCGGTCGTTCGTTTTCAGTTTGGCGATCTGGACCGCGCCATCTACAAGGAAATGAAAAATTCAATTCTAGCGATGTGCGAGCGGCTGAACGGCAATCTTGTCAATCGACTTCCCGACTCCCCAGGCGGGTTTGCGAGCCACGAAGTAGGAACTGTACGCATGGGGCGCGATCGGCGCACTTCGGCGTTGAATAGCTTTTGTCAATCGCATGACGTGAAGAACCTTTTCGTCACCGATGGCAGCGCTTTTACGACATCGAGCGAAAAGAATCCAACGCTGACCATTATGGCGTTAAGCCTTCGCGCTGCGGATTACATCAAGGAGCAGCGCCGGCGGGGAGAGCTTTAGATGGAATTATCGGATAAGAAAGACGGCATCGGCAGGAGAACGCTTCTTCAGGTTTTGCCATTCGCCCTCATGGCGGGAAGAGCGGGTGAGGGCGCTGTATGTCGCGATCCATCGGACGCGCAGGAAAAGAAGCCGTATGAGTTTCAGTTCTTCACCGAGCCAGAGCGGAAACTGCTTGAGGACGTGATGGAAAAAATTATTCCGGGTGACAGTCATTCGCCCGGTGCCCGCGAAGCCAAGGTTAGCAATTTCGCCGATCTGATGGCGTCAACTTCGCCCGATTACATACGCGACGATTGGCGCGAGGGACTTCGATTGCTTGCCGAGACAGCGAAAAGGTCAAGCCTCGACGAATGGCTGCGGTCGGCCGCGACACATGAGGAAGATCCGCAAACCGTTCTTGACGTCTTCTTTGTAAAACTAAAGCAGATGACGATTGAAGGTTATTACACGTCGGCAATTGGCATCCATCAGGATCTCGAATATCAGGGCAACCAGTACCTGA
>JBAUZG010000470.1:0-15538 GCA_049585195.1 Bryobacteraceae bacterium
CTCATCACCCTCCTGCGCAAAGAAATCGCAGACCATCCAGCTCTCCTTGCTCCTTTGGGACTCAGAATCGGCTGGAAATCGCTCGGCCTCACCGCGGCAGCTTGAGCTGAAATGTCCAAACTCCAGATGCCGCCACGAATGGCGGCATAGCAGGCCTGGAGGCCCGCTCCACCGTTATTCCGACCGCAGCGCCTGCATCACATCGACGCGCGCCGCACGCGCGGCCGGAATCGCGGAGGCGACGATTGCAGCCACTAGCAGCACAAACGCCGAGCCCACAAGCGGCACTGCTCCCGGCATCTGCACGCCTGCAAAATAGCTGCCCCAGAGAAGCGCCAGTCCATACCCGCATAGCGCGCCCGCGAGGATGCCCGCCGCAGCCATCACAGCGCCTTCGGCGATGACACGCGTCAACAGATGCCGCGGCTGCGACCCAACAGCCAGCCGGATGCCGAACTCACGCGTCCGCCCACTTACCGAGAACGCCAGTACACCCGCTACGCCAATGACGGCAATCGCCAGCGCAACGGCGGCGAAGACGCCGAAGACCAGCGTGTTGAGCCGGTCGGGAGTAAGCACTTCGGCGCGGATATCTTCGAGCGTCGCCGCGCGCTCAACCGGCTGGTCGGGAGCCATGCCGCGGATAATCCGCGTGATTGGCGTTACGAGCGCGTAGGGATTGGTGTGCGTATGAACGAAGAGCCGGCCACCCCACAACTCCTGCTGCTCGAAGGGATGATAGACGGTCAGGGCCTTGCCTGGCATTACGTTCTCGTCGTCCACATCGGCCGCGACCCCGACGATTCGGCGCGGCGCCGGGCTGACGTCGATGAACTTGATCACTGGATCGGTCCACATGATGTGGCGGTTCACGGCATCCTGATGCGGGAACATCTGCTCGGCGAGGCTCTGGCTCACGATGACGACGGGCTCGCTACCATGCCGGTCGGCGTCATTGAAATCGCGTCCGGAGAGAAGCGGAACTCCTACTGCGGCGAAGAAGCCGGGCGAGATGATCCGGAACCGGGCGCGCGGATTTTCTTCGCCGGGTGCGCGAACGTGGCCTTCGGCCGAGAACTCGAGGCCAAATCCGAAATCGCCGGCATCGCGCCACGGAACATTGGCGCCTTCGGCCACAGCATCCACACCCGGAAGCTCTTTGATGCGCCGCATTGCTTCTTTATAGAAGCCCACGATCTGATCGGGCTTACGTCCATACGACATCACGGGCACGTTCACCGCGAGCACGCGATGCATGTCGTAGCCGGTTTGCGCGGCCTGTAATGAAAGAAGAGTCTTGAGCAGCATGCTCGCTCCGGCCAGCAGAACAAAGGACGCTGCAATCTGGATGACCGCGAACACGCGTAGCCGGCGATTCGTGCTCCCGGTAATCCGCAGGCTGTTTTGCGACAGGCCGAATCCGTACGATCTGCCGGCCGACGGCAGACGTGGGACAAACGCCAAAAGCACCGCCGCAAGGATTGCCAGCACAGCCGCGACCCACAGCAGGCTCGAGTCGACCGTCAAATCGAGCGCGCGGACGGAGAAGCGAGAAGCGTACCGCGCGAGGATGGCCACCAATGGCCGCGCCGTCGCGACGCCTAGTATTGCGCCGGCTCCGCACAGTAAAAGGCTTTCAGCGAGCAGCGTACGGCGCAGCGCTACGGTGCTGGCTCCGAGGGCCGAGCGGACTGCCAGCTCTCCCTCGCGCCGGACGCTCCGCGCAAGAATCAGGTTGGCGACGTTCGAACACGCGATGATGAAGACCAGCACTGAGGCCGCTAACAGAACTAACAGAACGGTCCGCGCGCGCGATGTAATCTGGTCGCGCAGCAGGTTCGCATCGATCTGGAAGTGCGCGTTCGCTGGATAGGCTTCCGGATGCTGCTTGACCATTTCGGCATAAACTCCGCGCAGTTCGGCGCGCGCCGACTCGAGCGTTGCGCCGGGCGCAAGCCGGCCGAATAGCTGGGTCATTCGATGGACCCGCCCGGTCACCATCGTCGCCGACAAGTGATGCGGACTGGTGACGACATTGGCGATGATCTCGGTTTCCGCCGGGTAGGGTATCGACGGCTCGAGCACGCCCACAACGGTAGCCGAGCGTTCGCCCAATCGGATCGTTTTGCCGATTACCGACGGGTCGCTCTTCAGCGCTGTCGTCCAAAAACGATAGGTAAGCACGGCCGCGCCGGCGGCTTTCGGGCCGTCGTCCCGCATGTCGAGCAGACGGCCAAGCACCGGGTGCAGCCCGACGACCTCGAAATACGAGCCTCCAACGACACCGGCGCGAACCTCGCGCGGCTCGCCGAGTCCAACCATAGTGAAGCCGATGGTCGAGAAGTCGCCAAATGAGCTGACGGTTTTGACGCGAGCGCGCAGATCCTGGATCTCGGGTACCGAGAACGTCGCGTTGTCGATACCGAGGCCGGGCGCGCTCTGGCGGATGTAAATCAACCGGTTTTCGTCGCGATTAGCAAGCGGCCGCAGCAGCACGCCGCGTACGAGCGTGAAAATGGCGGCATTCGCGCCGATGCCGAGGGCCAGGGTGAACACTACGGTTGCCGTAAGCCCTTTGGCGCGCGCGAGCGAGCGGGCTGCAAACTTTAAATCGTGCAGAAAGGTCAGGATGGCCTCGCCGGGTCGCGGTCGGGTCTCCGGGCTCTCGGTCATGGTGACGGCTCCTCTTGGCTCTCGAGTTCTCAACTTCGATCTATTCTATTAGTCGAATGCCGACGAGTGAGATCGACACTTTCAGCAAGTTTTTTCGTCGCGAGACTGCATGAATTTAGCTGGACAAGTGAAGCAGGCCGCGCTGGACGCCGGGTTCGAGCTCGCGGGCATTGCGTCCGTGGAACCATCGTCCGATTACGCCCGCTACCGGGAGTGGATCGCGAGCGGCATGGCGGGGGAAATGACCTATCTCACCGATTGCCGCAGCATCCTACGCGAGGACCCGCGGAACTTGCTGCCCGGCGCCAAGAGCATACTTTGCGTCGGCAAGCTGTATAACTCTTCCTATCCTTACTCGACACGTTTCCACGACGATGAGCGGGCATGGATTTCGAGATACGCGTGGGGCCGCGATTACCACGACATTCTCCACAACGGATTGCTCGAAGTTGTGGCCCGGCTTCGGGAATTCTCTGGTGAAAATTTTGAATGGCGAATATGCGTCGATACCGCGCCGTTGCTCGAGCGCAGCTACGCGCGCTTAGCTGGCCTTGGATGGATTGGAAAAAACACCTGCTTGATTAGCGAGCGGCATGGCTCGTGGTTTTTCCTCGGCGAGCTGCTGCTGAGCCTCGATCTGGTTCCCGACTCACCGCCGCCGAATCGCTGCGGAACCTGCCGCCGCTGCATCGATGCCTGTCCGACCCGGGCTTTCACGCAAAACGCAGACGGAAGTTGGGCGCTCGACAGCCGGAACTGCATTTCGTACCTGACGATCGAAAAACGCGGCGCGATCGCAACTGATTTGCACCCCGGACTCGGTCACCACGTTTTCGGTTGCGATATCTGCCAGGATGTTTGCCCTTGGAACCGCCGCGAACACTTTAGTGCGGTCGAAGAATTCGCCCCGCGAGCCTTCGCGCCGCGTCTGGCCGAGCTAGCCCGGCTCACTGAGGATGAGTTCCGCGCGATGTTCCGGAACACGCCCGTCTGGCGCACCAAATATCGCGGATTTATCCGAAATGTCGCGATTGCGATGGGAAACAGCGGTCAGCCGGGCTTCCTCGAACCTCTGCAAAGGTTAGCTGCAAGCGGCGATCAAGTCGTAGCTGAAGCCGCGGCGCAGGCAATATCGAGGCTCGAGACGAGCGCGGCACACGCAGATATTTGCTCTACGGATTGAGCCGCCTTCTGCCGATAGCAATGCAGGTACATGGCATTGCGTCGCACACACTGGATAATCGCCTCCTTCCTGTTGATTCTGATTTGTCCGCCTTCGATCTGGTGCGGGCAGTCGCAACTACTGTATGGCGCGATGGTCTACATTGCCTCGTCGCCCGATTACCCCCTTGGAGCGCTGCTAGAGACCGAAATACACAAACGGAAGCTGCCGGTCATTATTTCGCCCGACCGCCAGAACGCGAACTATGTACTCGCGGCATACGCACGCACCGTTGGACTTCCTGCGGTGGCGGTGACGGGAACGCAGAAATCGAGAACGGTTTGGGAAGCCAGGGCAGTACTGGCCGATGCGCAAACCCGAGCTATCGCCTGGAGCGCCGACTTCCGCGGGCCCTGCCCGCCGTGTGACGCCTCGCCGTCAAAAGCCTGGCAAGTGTTCGCAGCCAAATTCGCGAAGCGGCTCGAGCAGGATCTCTTCGAACGGAAGTCGATTTCCGATCGAATCGACGACGTACTGGCTCCGTAGCGTCCGCCGGCCGTTCCTTTGCGGCGTTGTTTCCGAGCCACGACCGCGAGGGAGTGGTTATTTTCTTCCCGTATCAGCGAATCGCGCCGGTGTGGCCCGACTCTTCCGGCGTCGGGGTAACGAAGATTTTAGGTCCGGTGGGAGCTTTGCTTCCGCCGGCTGGTTCTTCGGTTACGGTAAGTTCGGAGACCCCCGAAACTAAGTCGTCATCGTCAAACTCAACCTCGGCTCTGCCGGAATCGTCCGGGTCGAGTGTCCCGATACTGACGATTTTAGGATCGGCCTCGCGCATCAGCCACAGTTGGTACTCCTGTCCGGCTGGCAGCTTAGGCAAATACGAAGCCAACACCAGAATCTCGCTATTCTGCTCGATCAAGGCATAAGCAACCGCCGCCGTATCCGCCTTAGCGCGGCGTAGATCCATCAACTCGACTCCGGGATGAGCGAGCAAGTCAAGGAGCCGCTCATTCTGCCTGACCGCCTGCTTGTCACGCTCACTCAGATTCTGATACTCGTTCAGGTCGGCCTGCTGATGCATCACTTGCCGGTGCAGACTGTCCATCTGGGCGGCAGCTGTCTTCGTTCCGGACAAATCGAGCGCCCGCTTTAAATCGGCAATTTGAGCATTCCGCTGGTTTAGCTCAACGCGGAGGGTAGCCACACTCGTTTGGGCATTTACCAACTCTGATGCCACCTGCTGGTTACCCAGACGTGCATATTGGCCGCCCGCAAACCAGCCTCCGGCCCCGACCAGCAGGACAATCGCGGAGGCCAGAGCGGCGAACGTGGGGCGAAAGACGAGGCGCCCAGTCGGAACAACGCCGCTCGGAGGCGCCGCCTTGGCGAGATCACCTGATTGCTGCATGATATAAAATTCGATTGATACGGGCGGTATCACCCCTCCCGTCCGCCGCTGAAGACAGACATTCACATCCCAAACCACGGCCCTCCGGCGGGTTCGGTTGAGACCTTTGGATCAAGGAAAGCTAAATATAAGTTTAAGCCTGGAGCTTTCTTATCGACATCACGAAAGACAGTATTAAGCATCGGCTTCGACGCAAGCAAATTTATGCGCTGGCAATCGCCATTGCTTCGCCAAATATAAGGAGAAACGGGAAACTATACGCACTTTTTCATTGCGAAAGAAGTATCACCTAGGTACTAATAGTTTTATGCCTCACGGGAGCTCGTCTTGCCGGCGGAAGGTGCCCACCTTGCTCCGGTTGGAACTGGAGTCGCTCTACGCCCGCCGTTCCGCCCTGACTGCGACGATTCAGGCTTTGGAGCGCTATCAGGCCGGGATAGCAACAGAACGTCCTCTCGCCAAAGCCAGTTTGGAAATCACTCCAAAGCTTTGTAACCTGACTACTTGCCGGAACGCCTAGGAAATTGAGAGTCGATGAGTGCAGTCCGGCCAGGTCCGGGCATGCTTGTCGAATCGCAACTGATTGAGAGAGCGAAGGAGGGTGATCCTTCCTCGTTCAATCAGGTGGTTCTGGCGTATCGGAAGCGTATTCTCGGAACCATATCCCGGTTGATTGGGCATCCCGAGGATGTCGAGGATGTCGCACAGGAGGTGTTTGTACGGCTGTATTATTCGCTCGATCAACTGCGTTCAGCCGAAGTTTTTGAGCCGTGGTTGTATCGGCTGACAGTGAACGCGGCCTACGACTACCTGAGGCGAGTGAAGCGGCGCCATGAGTCGAGGATGGCCGACATGAGCGAGACGCAAGTGGTGATGGCAGACTCGGTGGCTGGCGGCAAGGTCAGTGCAGAGGAAGAGCGGAAGAGAAAGGTAAAAGACCTTGTCGAGGCGTTGTTCGAGCATGTGTCGGAAGACGATCGCATCCTGCTAACGCTCAAAGAGGTAGAAGGCCTTTCACTCAAAGAGTTGGAGCAGATTTACAGGGTTAATGAAAACGCCTTGAAAGTTCGGCTCTTTCGAGCAAGACAACGAGTTTTAAAGGCCTATGACGCGGCAAAGGCGAATGGTAGATTATAGAATTCCAGATACGCCGCGGTCTGGAACGATTCAGCGGAGAGGGACAAAAGATGGCGGAGCGTGAACCTCATCTCGAGGCCGTGTGGTTGGAATATCGAGCTGCTTTTCCCGACGTGGAGCCGGCAGCGGACTTCATGCCTCGATTGTGGGCGCGAATTGAAAGTAGAGGCAGCTTTACTCTAGTCTTTCAGCGGCTGGCTCGACTTCTGGTTACGGCCGCAGCGGCTGCCTGCTTGCTCTTGGCGGCTTTGAATATGGCTCCGCATCCTGCGCGGGCAAGCTCGCACACAAAGTACGCCACCTACACCGACGCGCTAACTGCCGAAACCACTCTGGAACGCACATATTATTCAGATTCTAGGCGTCCCGAAGCCTTTCCCATAGATTTTCGCCAGTAGCAGTACCCTATGAAGCGCACGCAACTGATAGCTCTTGCCTTAGGCATCATTATCTTCAGTATGGGCGCTGCTACGGGAGTTCTGGCGCATCGTTTGTATGTGGCGAATACGGTGAGCGCCTCCGAGGATTGGAGAGTTCGGTACGTCAACGAAATGCATTCGCGGCTAAAGCTTACTAACGTGCAGGTTGACAAGCTAAACGACATTCTGGACGATACGCGCGCGAAGGTGCGCACCGTTAAGGATGAATACAAGCCGGAGATGTTGAAGATTAAGGACGATCAGGTCGCGCGAATCCGATCGATGCTGAATCCGGAACAAGCGGCGGCTTACTCGAGGATTGTGGCCGAACAAGAGCAGAAGGCCAAAGAACAAGATGCTCGCGACCGCCAGATCGAGCGGCAGCGCGCTTCAGAGAGGCAACGTAGGGAAGCCGGCCGTCCTCAAAACGGCGGAAACTGAAGATTATCGTACTGCCTGCTTTTTGGATTCCGCGGCAGCCTTCTTCTGTGCAGCGATTTCGCGGGCCTTGGCATACTTTTTCTGAAAGCGATCGACACGGCCTTCGGTATCGACAAGCTTTTGCCGCCCGGTGAAGAACGGGTGACAACTCGAGCAGATTTCAACGCGAATGTCGCCCTTGTGTGTGGAGCGGGTCTTGAACGTAGATCCGCATGCGCACACGACTCTCACCTCTTCATAAGCAGGGTGAATTCCAGCCTTCATTGCACCCTCAGAATAACACAGGCGCTTGGTGCCGTTGTGCGCGCAAACACAGAGCCCCGCCGGGCAAACGCTCGGCGGGGCCTACGCCCTTATTCAAAAGGGAACTCTAGCATCGTCTCGCGCGGTGAGGGGCCGGTCCACAGGAACTTCGGCCTATTCACTGACAAGACCTGAACGTAAGGAACCGCAACTCTAAGAGTCGGCCACCTCGCGCGTGGAAAATCGTATGCTACAGCCACTACTACCAGAAATCATTTCGACTGGACCACCTCCTTTCTCAGTGATACTTCCATGGTAGGGTTGGCTTCGGGGCGTGTCAATCCCTGGTACGGACGATCTCTCCTAAAGAGGACTGGTAAAAAGAAAAGGTACCGAAGATGCCGGAGGCGAACTTACAGGCTGACCCATCGGCTCGCAACGCAGCATTAGGATTTCTGCTGGCGGGCCTCCTGATGGGTGTAACCGGGCCCCTGACAGTCGCCTGGCGTTACGAGCTCGATCGGGACCCGCGCGCCATCGGTTTACATTTTCTGGCATTCAACGCGGCTGTACTTCTATGCGGCTTCCTTTCACAGTCGGTGTTACGGCGCATATCGATTAAGGCGGTTTGCGGCGCTTCGTGCGCGATCGCTTTTCTGGGATTTTTCGAGCTGACAATGGCTGCACCACCCGCGCACATAGCCTGGCGGATCATGGGCGTGGCTCTTCTTGGGGCGGCGGCTGGCAGTCTGTTGACGGCGCTGCTTCATTTCGTGCGGCCGTACTATCTGGACCATGCCGCTTCCACCGTCAACTTCTGCAGCGTGATGTTTGGGCTCGGTTGTTTAATGGTGACGCTTACCGTGGGCGGCACCTATCTGCTTCTCGAGGTTCGATGGGAGACACTGTTGCTCGCGGCGATCCCTGTCGCGTTCTGGCTTCCATTGGCCAGGGATCGCTCGATGGGCCCCGAGCCTGCCGGGGAGACGAAACGCGTCCTCCACGGCGGATTATTGAAGGAGCTGAGAAGTCCGGCAGCCATTCTGTTCAGCCTCCTGCTCTTCTTTCAATTCGGCAATGAGTGGGCGTTGGCCTGTTGGCTTCCGCTATTTCTGATTCATCGCTTGGGCTTGAGTCCGCAATCCGCCCTGTTCGTTTTATCGCTCTATTTTCTGGCCTTGATCACAGGCCGCCTGATGGCGCAGCTCATACTGCAATACATAGGTCACGCGAAGCTTCTGTTTGCGAGCACATTGACCGCCATGCTTGGCTACCTGTTGTTGAGCTCGACCGAATCGGTAGTGGGAGCGGCTCTTGCGACAGTCGTCACGGGATTGGCCTTCGCGCCGGTCTACGCCCTGGTTTCTGAGAAAATAGGACACCGTTTCGACTACGAACCAGGTTTCTTCAACGGTATCTTTTCCCTCGCGGTGACGGGCGGAATGCTCATCCCCTGGGCTCTTGGTTTTGTCGCATATTATCTGGGGATGGAATACGTTCTATTGATTCCAGGACTCGGATCGGCGGCCGTACTGGTTCTGGTGCTGCTGATCATGCTCGAAGCAAAGTTGATGCGGGGAGAGCCCGAAACGGCAACTGGAACTGCTGTTGAATCTTCGAAAGCGATAGCGGCCGGTGCGGGGAAGCGCTCGTAGGCGGTATTGCTCGTGGAGCGCAAAAGCCGCGTGGCTTGGCATTTGCCCTATTCTGCTTACTGTTCCTTTCTCTAAAGGAGCGAGCCAAACGCCGCCGGCCCAGGAGCAGATACAGCAGATGATCGCCGCCTCTGCCAACCTCGAGCGAGGCGAAATCGGTTTCGAGTTTGTGGATACGAACACCGGTGAAGTGCTCGCGCAACAGAACGCGTCAAAGCTGTTCACGCCTGCGTCGAACACGAAGCTCTACACAACCGCGCTGGCGTTCGTCCGGCTTGGCATCACATACACCTTCAAGACGTCGGTGCGAACGAGCGCGACGCTCACTACAGGCGAAAGTGTTGTGCCCGACCTCACGTTTGTTGCCGGAGGCGATCCCAATCTCTCGGGCCGCGTGCTGCCGTATTCAGTTTTGCCTAATCACAACGATCCGCTCACAGCCATTGCGAAGCTGGCTGACCAGATTGCGGCGAAAGGGATCAAGCAGGTCAACGGGAATCTTATGGCAGACGACTCGCGATATCCCTACGATCCGTATCCGGATGGATGGACGTTCGATGACGGCACCTGGTCCTACGGAGCGCCCGTGAGCGCGTTTTCAGTGAACGACAACTCGGTGCACGTAACGGTGAGGAGCTCCGAGCCCGGAGAGCTTGCGGATGTGCAGCTTGATCCGGACTTCGGCCATTTTGTCGTGTTGAACCAGGTCGTTAGCGACGAGAGCAATCAGGCGAAGGTGAAAATATCGCGACCACCGGGATCGAATGAGCTGGTGATTACAGGAACAATTGGGCGAAAACCTCCCACGGCGGAAGAAGATGTGGCTGTGGCAGATCCAGCCCTGTTTGCGGCGGAAGCCCTGAAATACGAGCTTGAAGAACGCGGCGTTTCCGTTCAAGGCGAAGCACAGGCCGTGCACCGCGACTTGACAACGGTTCCCGATCCGCTGGGCGCGCCGCGTATTGCGACGCTTCCCCAAGGCAGCGAACTGGCTTCGCTCGAATCGGCTCCGTTGTTTGAAGCTGTCCAGATCGTAAACAAAGTCAGCCAGAACCTGCATGCCGAGATGCTGCTGCGCGAGGTCGCGTATGCGACCAGAAGCGTCGGTACGCTTGCCGCAGGTCTTGACGAGCGTAAGAACTTTCTCGTCGAAGCCGGCATTCCTGAAAAGACATATGTCTTCGGCGACGGATCGGGATTAGCCCGCCAAGCATTGACATCGCCAGCCGCCACCGTCGCGCTGCTTCGCTATATGTGGAACAGGCCGGAGAAGCAGGCCTGGATTGACTCGCTTCCCATCGGCGGAGTGGACGGAACGCTGAAGAATCGATTCAAGGACGTTGAGGGAGCCGACAGAGTGCATGCCAAGACGGGATCCCTCGCTCATGTTGCAGCGCTTTCTGGATACTTGCAGACCGAAAGCGGAAGATGGCTGATTTTCTCGATGATGGCCAATGCGGAATTGAACGATGGGGATCAAGTGCAAAAGTTTTTCGATCAAGCGTGCGGCGTGTTTTTGAGGCAATGAGAATCCGCTCTCTTGGAAGCTGTGAAGAAGTTGCCTGTTCTGAATGCGACACACCGCAACCGGCTGATCGACTAACTAACCTAACCGAGCCGCGACCGCCAGGGAGCGGTCTTCGATTCTTTCACAGCTTCTTGCAGTTGCGGCTCGGAACCAGTGCGGAGCTGAGCCGTGCACATAAGCAGTACCCGCGGTCATTCGACGCGGAGAACTGTGATCGGATCCACCCGCATGGCGCGGCGAGCCGGGATCAGGGCGGCTGTTAAGCCGGTTACGGCTAAGACGAAGATTGCGGCCGTGAACGTAGCAGAGTCGCGCGGAGCAACGTTGAAGAGCAGGCTCGCGGCATAGCGCGTCAATGCGAACGAGGCTGCGGCTCCGCCAAGCGCGCCAATGGCAATGAGCAAGGCAACCTGGCGCAACACCATACCGAGAATGTCGCTGGGCCTGGCGCCGACGGCCATGCGGATGCCGATCTCGTGTGCGCGCTGGGCGATCGAATAAGAAACAACTCCGTAAATACCGATGGCAGCCAATGAAAGCGCAAGTGCAGCAAAGAGCACGAGCAGGAGCATGTTGAAACGGTTGCGCGAATTGGACCGAGCCAGCTCTTCATCCATGGTGCGCACGGCAGTGACGGGCTGTTCCCTATCGAGCGCCCACACTTCGCGTTGAATGGCATTGACCAATTTGAGCGGATCGCTTGCGGCCCGGACGGCAAGATCTCTCGGACCAACAGGGAGCGACTGCGCCTGTCCGGAGGGGAAATAAATCTCGATGTTGACAGGCGCGGCCGGGCCCCCCAAGTGAACGTCATCGACAACGCCGGCGATCGTGAATGTTTGATGCGACTTCGCAACATGCTGGCCGACCGGATCGGAATGTGGCCAATAGCGATGGGCGAAGGTCCTGTTTACGAGGGCCACAGGCTCGGAGCCAGCACGGTCATGATCGCTGAAGAGCCGGCCGCGGAGGAGCCGTATGCCCAGTGTCTCGAAGTATCCGGGACTCACGATCTGAAAATCCGAATCGTCGTTGGAGCCCATCGGAATTTCGGGATGTTCGAGCGTGAAGCTACCGCCCCAAAGCAGCCGTAAAGGCAAACCGCTCGTATAGCCAACTGCGTCGACTCCAAGCAGGTTGCGAACGCGGCCGGCAAGTGTGTCGAAGAACCGCAGGCGCTTTGCTTGATCCGGATACTTAGTTTCGGGCAGCAGGATTTGCATCGCGAGCGTATGGCTGGGCTGAAATCCGAGATCGATGCCGCGAAGTCGGGCAAAACTCTTCAACAGCAGCCCTGCCCCAATAAGCAAAATGATGGAGAAAGCCACCTGCAATACAACAAGTGCATCGCGCCAGCGAAGAACGCTCGATCCCGCAGTACTTGGACCGCGCCCTTTCATCGCATCATAGGGCTCGGAGCGGGAGATATGGAACGCCGGCACCAACCCGAAGGCGATTACAGTGAAAACGGACGTCGCAAGCGCGAAAACGAGCGTTGTGCCATCTATGGCGATTTCGTCGATGCGGGGCAGGTTGGCCGGAGCAAGCGCGTGCAAACCTTTCAAAGCCCAGAATGCCGTTAGCAGGCCGCACGCGCAGCCAAGTGCGGCAAGAATCAGGCTCTGAACGAGCAGTTCGCGCATCACGGCTAGGCGGCTCGCTCCAACAGCGAGACGTACTGCAATTTCGCGGTGCTGGCCCGCGCATCGCGCCAGCAGAACGTTTGCAAGGTTGGCGCACGAGATGAGCAGGATCAGCCCTGCCGCCGCGGAAAGGACCAGGAGAGACGATCGATAACCGCCAGTAAGCTCATCGAGCAGCGGCACGACCAGAGCGCCTCGCCCTTCGTTATTCGAATACGTTTTGGCGAGTTTTTCGGCGACGCCGCTTATGTCGATCTGCGCCTGAGCGGGCGTAATTCCGGATCGCAGGCGGGCGAACACTTGGTTGATGTGATTACCGCGGTTCTGAAGCTCAGCGGGGGTGAACGCGAGCGGCACAAGCAACATCGAAGGTTCGCTAAATTCGAACTGCGACGGCGTGCGAAAGCCGCGCGGAAGCACGCCGACTACAATGTATGGCTCAAAATTCAGCGTGATCTCGCGTCCCACGATCCGAGGATTAGAGGCAAAGCGTTCAGTCCAAAGTTCGTGACTGATCAACGCGACGCGGTCTCGCCCTGGAGTGGCTTCGTTGCTTAAGAAATTGCGTCCAAGCACCGGCCGGACGCCGAGCATGCTCAACATCTCTGGCGTGACGCCCTGGCCCCAAACAAACTCGGGTCTCGCGCCCCCGGTCAGAGTGAACGGCTCCCACCGCAGTGCGGCCATTGCGGAGAAGGCGCGCGCCTGGACTCGCCAATCTGTGAAGTTTGGAGCCGAGACGCTGTCGTGGCTTCCTGTGATCGAGGTGTTTGTTTCATAAATGCGAACCAGTTGATTTGCGCGCGGATACGGAAGCGGGCGCAGAAGAACCGCATTCACCACCGAGAAAATAGCCGTGTTCGCGCCGATGCCCAGCGCAAGCGTCAGAACGGCAACGGCTGTAAATCCAGGACTCTTTCGGAGCACGCGTGCGCCGTAGCGTAATTCGCGGCCAAGATTGTCAATCCAGTTCATTCGTCGCATATCGCGGCACTCCTCCTTGCGTTGTTCCATTCCGTCCATGGCTCGCAGCGCCGCGTAGCTGGCTTCTTCCGGGGTCTTGCCGGAAGCGATTTCCTGCCGAATTCGCTCTTCGAGATGAATGCGCAATTCTTCGTCCAGCTCCTGCTCGGCTTGGGTGCGGCGAAACATGGACCGCAGGCGAAGTGGGATCGTGTACCACCAATGCTCCAGGCGCACAGGTCAGGCCTCCGTCAATCTCACAACGGACGTAATGGCGCTCGACAGCCGCTCCCAATTCGTAGCCTCTTTCTGCAGCTGCCTCCGCCCCAGGCGTGTGAGCGAGTAGTATTTCGCGCGGCGACCGAGCTCGCTTGTTTTCCACTCCGCCGTGATCCAGCCCTCTTGTTCGAGCTTGTGCAGGGCGGGATAGAGCGATCCATCGCTCACACGCAGCACGTCGCTCGAAACCTGCTTCAAACGCTGGCTGATAGCCCAGCCATGGAGCGGCTCGAGTGCCAGCATTTTCAGCAGCAGGAGGTCCAAGGTGCCCTGGACGAGATCGGAAGGTTTGCTCACAAGGGCTATAGCCTCGCTTACCGAGGTCAAGTATACACCTTAAACGAGCAATTCGCCGGTATGAGCTGTGTCATAGCCGGCAATACTTTCGAGCTTGCGGCGCAAAGCCGAGCGGTTGAGCAGGTCGAGGAATGCCTTAGCCGCTGGTAACTGAAGAGATGCCTTCGAAAAACAGAGGTCAAACCGCTCGACCGCCAAGGGAATGAAGTCCAAGCCGAACGAGCGGGCTGCCGAACGGTTGGCGATGCAGCAGTCGGCGATTTGTGTAGCTATGCGATGGGCGGCTGCAAGATGTCCGTTCACGACATGTTCGTAACCAGCGACAGCGCCCGGCATAATCCCTGCCCTCCGGAGATTTTCATCAAGCAGATCCCTGCTGCCTGAGCCCTTTTCCCGATTGACGATACTGACGTTCTTACGAGCGAGATCGGCAACGGACCGAATTTTTTTGGGATTGCCTCGCTGTAGAACCAGTCCCTGTTCCCAAAGCGCGAAGGTTACGATGCGGAACGAGCCCTTTGGAAGAAGGCGTTTGACGATAGGCACATTATATTCGCCGCTTGCGGAGTCAACGAGATGCGATCCTGCTGCGTGCACGCGGCCTTGCTTCAGCCACTCGAGCGCGCACCGGCTCGAGCACGGAACGCAAACAATCTCGATGCGCGAGGCATTGAGCGGTTCCGCAACCAGCGATAAGGCTGGATCGCATCCCGCCAGCATCAGCCGCTTGCCATTTTCAGCCAGATCCGTGAAAGGCTTTACCGAAACGGTATGTGCCGATCGGGCTTCTATGCTGCCATCCGCCGCCGGGAGATAGGCCGGGACGGACAAAGCAGGAACCGCTATCAACCGTTCATTCACACGGCACAGGCGAACGAGCCGCGCATCCTTCACGAATTCCCCGTTGCCCGTCAGAAGCTCCGCCTTGACGGATTCAATTCTCGGCTGCTTCTCCTCTATGGAGAAGAGTTGCTCGACGGTCACGTCTAGGACGCGTGCGAGGCGAAGGGCGATGACCGTGTTTGGAATGAAGCTTCCGTCTTCGATCGCATAAATTGTTTGACGGCTGACGCCTACGCGTTTCGCCAAGTCCGCTGCGGAAAACTCTCGAGCAGTTCGAACGTCGTGGAGGAAGGTGCGCGGTTCCATGAAATCGTCAGTGCCCCTGCGCCAATAAAACAACCTGCAATTTCTCGAGCATTCGAACCGAACGCGCGCCTTTTTTGTCGGTGGCCGCTACAATCCGCAGCGGTCCTATCGAGCTGGGGATGGGTTTACCATCGCGCTTATCGGCAATAATGACGGTGCTGTCCCGAAACATCGGGTCCAGTTCCGCCAGAGTGAATGTAACTTGATACCCGTCGCGAGCGGTGGCCAACACATAGCTCGCCATGGCTTTGCCCTTCAGCTGGCTTCCGAGAGGCGCTCCCGCCTTCTGGAGTAAATCAATCAGGGCGACTCCTTCATATGTTGCGTTGGAGCCGCCGTGTTCTTGAAATGTCACGCTCCGGCGAGGAAGCTTGGCCAAATCGGCGGCTGTCAGAGTGAGCGGATTCGGCACATCACCACCAACCGAAAGGGCTGTAGCTGTATCCGGAGAATTTGATTGGGCTATGAGCAGAGACGCTACGGCAAGTAGGCTGAGAAGGCGAAAGTTGCGCTCGATGCGATTGTTTCGGGCGTGCAT
>JBAUZG010000471.1:0-3739 GCA_049585195.1 Bryobacteraceae bacterium
GCGGTATTGACGGTGAGTTCGACGCATTCCTGGCTCAGCATGAACGCGAGCTGATAGAGTTCCGGAGAACGCTGCACGCACATCCTGAAATCGGGTACCAGGAATATCGCACGACACGTCAAATACAAGCACGCCTCGAAGCTGCTGGGCTACAGCCAGCGATTCTGCCAAAAGGCACTGGGCTGATCGTCGATATCGGACAGTCCGATGGTCCTGTCATAGCATTGAGAGCAGATATCGATGCGTTGCCTATCGCGGATCATAAGGATGTCCCTTATCGCTCCCAGGAGCCGGACGCGTGCCACGCATGCGGCCATGACGTACATACCGCGATACTTCTCGGTGTCGGCCTGCTGTTGGCTGACCTCGATTCCAAAGGTCTGCTGGAAGGTCGGATCCGGCTGATCTTCCAGCCTGCTGAAGAGCTGTCCGGTGGCGCCCTGGACGTCCTAGAAGTAATGGCGACCACTAAAATGGCCGCGGTGAAGCGGATCTACGCACTGCATTGTGCTCCAAAGGTGGACGTCGGCCGGATTGCAACAAAGGCGGGACCGATTACCGCCGGATGCGACAAGATAACGATCCAGTTGTCTGGACCGGGTGGCGACACGGGACAACCTCATCTGACCGCGGACCTGGTCTATGCGCTGGGTAAGATGATGGGAGACCTGCCGGTTCTGCTACAGCACCGGATGGACTCGATCTCAGGCGTGAGCTTGGTCTGGGGCCGGGTTGACGCCGGCTCAGCCGTCAACGTCATTCCTTCCAGTGGCGTCATTGAAGGCACATTGCGTTGCATGAATGACGACGCCTGGCATGCCGCGCCCGATGTGCTCAAGGTGCTGGTCGAATCGATAGCCGACACGTATAACGTCGGCGCCGAGATAACTCATCAGAGGATCGCGCCGCCCGCAGTTAATGACGCTGACTCAACGAAGATCCTGGAAGTCGCAACTGAACGTGCACTTGGCGAAAATACGATTGAACTCGCCGAGCAGAGCCTGGGTGGCGAGGATTTTGCCTGGTATCTGAAAGGAATTCCAGGATGCCTGGCCAGGTTGGGCACCCGGCGACCCGGATCGGACGATAACCTCGATATTCATCAGTCGAACTTCGACGTGGACGAACGAGCGATCGGTGTCGGTGTCAAGGTAATGACGATGACTGCGCTAAAGGCACTCGAATCATGACGATACGGCATGCATCCCGTGGCGGTTAGGTCAGCAGAGCCGATCGATCTCGCTAACGTTTTCCGTGCCAAATCGAGCAGCGAACGCATCGGCATTGAACTCGAATATGGTCTCGTTAGATCCTCGGGTGACGGCATAGGCTACGACGAACCCCGGGGAATTCGCGTGCTGCTTGAGTCCCTGCTGGCCGAGAGCAGCGGCGAGCCGGTAATGGAAGATGGAAACCTGCTGGCGGTGAAGTTCCCGGACGGGGCCAAGGTGTCGCTGGAGCCGGGCGGAGCGATCGAGTACTCGAGCGCACCGTATGAGAGCGTGGCCCAGGTTACCTCTTCTGCCGGGGCGGCCGTTGACCATCTGACTGAGCTTGGCCGCAACCTGGATATTGCGCTTCTGCCGGGCGGCCTACTGCCATTTACGAAGGTCAGCGAGATAAACTGGATTCCCAAGGGCCGAGTTCAAGTAATGCGTGACTATTTCAAGACCTTGGGAGACAGCGGGTCAGACGCTGACGGTGTAATGGGGCTGGCGACTTCAGCGCAGACGACTTTGGACTACACGTCCGAGGAGGATCTTGCGACGAAGCTCCGCGTGCTGGTGGCGATTTCGCCAATTGCGGCAGCACTCTTCGTTAACTCGCCATTGGAGGGTGGCGAACTAACGGGCGCATTGTCCCGTCGCCTGCAACTGTGGCGGAAGCTTGCGCCGCCGCGCTGCGGTGTCTTGGAGTTCGCGGTCGGCCGGAATCCGACGGTAAACGACATAATTGAATGGGTCGCCCGGCTGCCCATGACCTACAGGTCGGTGGACGGCCACCACGTTGGAGCGCCGGACGTGCCGTTTACCAGGCTTCTGACCGATGGCTTTGGTGACGGAAGTTTTGTCACGGACGCCGACTGGGAATCGCAGCTCAGCCAGGTATGGCCGCATGTGCGTGTACGACGAACCATAGAGTTGCGAATAGCTGACGGATTGCCGTGGCATTATTTCGGAGCCGTTCCGGCATTGTGGGCCGGCGTCGCGTATGACGCGGAGAGCCAGCACGACGCATTGAAGCTGGTGAACGGGTGGACCTGGGCTGAGCTTGAAACACTAACCGACGACGTGGCGGTAAGAGGCCTGGCCGCGAAGATCGGGGGTGAATCGGTTGGCGATGTGGCCGGAGAGGTTGTCCGGCTTAGCAGGAGAGGACTCGCTGCGCGAGTGGATGCCGGGAAAGAGCCGCCAGCGACCCTCGACCTTCTGGACCCGCTCGCCGAAGTTGTCGCAAGTGGCCGTACGTTTGCTGAGTGTTGTGTCGAGCAGTGGCTAGGTGCTATCGGCGAGAGTCGCGGTAAGTATGTGGCGTACTATCGAATCTGATGCGCGACCTCCGCTAATTCTGCTGGAGAAAGTCACGGATATCCCTCGAGTATCGGCGAAGCTCCTCGTACGCGTGCTCATATTCGGCGATATCATCGGGACTGAACGATATAGACTCGCGTTCGCTGTTAAGTGGCTTGAAGAGCATCTTATCTCGACGGGCATCTGTCACTAGTGCGAAGTCGTCATTTCTAGTATACCGTCGCAGTGAGAACAGGACTTCATCGCGGATTATTATCCGAACGGTGACTCCGATCTGCAGTTGACGGCTGATCAAGGCCTTGAGTTCGCCCTGAACGGCGTCGGCGTCCTCCAGGACAAATATGCGCTCCACTTCAAGGCCGCTGGTAGCGATGGCGATTCGTTGCCGGTCGAGGTACTCAATGCCGTGTGGCTGATCCCAGTAGTCAAAGTTTTCCGAAGTAAGTGCTTTGAGGGAGCGGAAGACCTCGAGAGGTGCCGCGCGGAAATTGTTTGGATCTCCGCTGCCGCGTTCTTGCTTGCCCTGGGCGATGCTGTGAATGCGGGATTTTGCTTCTTCGGCGTAGGCGTGAAGCAGTGTCTGCCGGTACTCTCCGGCATCGGTTTCGAGCAATTGCCAGTCGCGGACCAGCTCTTTAGTGAAGCGCAGCAAAGATGGCGGGACGTCAAGCATCTCAAAGGCGGTAAGGAGATTGGTAACAGCGGAAACAGCTCTCTCTTCGAGATTATGGAGTCGGAGTAGCGGATCAATAAGCAGAGTCAGCACGATTCCTGTCATGCCGACGAGAATGGCGAGAATGAGTGTCGTATCGTGCGGGTTCAATATGAAGGGAATGAAGGCGACTAGAATCGACGCCGTAACGCCCCATGGAACTGGCGAACGCCACCAGCTTCGGGACGCAGGCTCGTCAGGCGTGGCATGGTTGGTCGTCATTACGGCTCCGGTTACGACAACGCTGATGTGCGATAATCGACAGACTTTCCGTTTCGCGGGGATCCTCATTGTATCGGCGGTTGATGCCGAATTCCAGGGTAGTGCCCCAGTGTCGTTTCGGTCCCGCGGGTGAGCCCGGGCAGCCGGCCGTTGCGACGTTTAACCATGACGGAACTCGGCCTATTACGCGGCAATGTCAGTACGACTGCCTGGGCCCGGTCAGTCGCGCCCGGTCGCCGAGGTGACGTCGACCTCGTTGCCCTCGGCGTCGGCG
>JBAUZG010000472.1:0-18018 GCA_049585195.1 Bryobacteraceae bacterium
GAAATGGAATAAGCGGAATTACAAACCGCGGAAAATGGAGCCACGCCCAGTAAGGCGCGTTGTAACAGAACAAAAATATCGCGAATACACCCGCGAATATCGCTTCCACAGGATAGATTTTCGAGTACCGCCAGAAACGCTTGTCTGTCGCCATCTTCATCAACCCAACTAACGTCACTAGCAGCCACGCCGCGATCAAGACCTGGAGCCTCAAATGGCCTCTCTGCATGAAAGCGCCCTTGATCTCCGGCAACAAGGGAATCGTGACGGGAAAAGCGTTCGACCAATCGTGTGTCTGATACCCGTGAACATTCGCCAGCGCGTCACCGTAGATGAGCTTCATCGGAATAGCGTAGAGGATACCTACGATCAGCCCAATGATGAACGTAACTGCCAGCCGCCGCCATTCCCGGCGGAAGAGCAACACCACACCTATAGCGCCGAGCACGAATATTCCCGTCGGCCGCACCACGGTTGCGCCCGATGCAAGCACTGCCGCAACCACCCACTGCCCTTTCCGAAAGGCAAGGAACGATCCGAGCACCAAAGCCATAAACAGCGGCTCCGTCATCCCTTCCGTAGCGCCGTCCAGCCACCACCAGCTCACCACCATGAACCAGGCGGCCACCGTCGTTCCCCACAGCCGGCAGCACAGATAATTCGCCACCACGAACATCGTGGACGAAACCACTACGATGGCGTAGATGTCCGGCAATCGCGTCACTGCCGCAACCAAAGCCGACAAGTACGAATAGCCCCAAAGCTCTTTGGGCTGACTGGGGTCGAGCCCTCGAAAATCCCAGTGGCGAATCCCCGCGCTCAATTGATGAAAGCAACACGGGTAATACGGATAGTGGGACAGCGATGCCACTAACACGGCGCAAAACAGAACGAGAAATACAGAAGAAAAAACTATCTCTCTTGCCGTGAACGGCCTTCGCCAGAAACCGGATGTCTCCTCACCTTCCGGCGACGGCCGGCCCGCAGTACCAGGGCGCGATTCGAAAATCTCAAATGCCGTTACACTCATGTCGCCCTCTCCGGCTTCTCGATTTTCGGGACGATCGCCGCAAACTTTGTCTTTCTCAGGTGAATCGTTGTTACCATTTTAAGAACCACATGATTTCTGGCCGCCGCGGATCGTTTCTCCTTATAGCGATTTCCTCTGTCAACGCCCTGCTGACTATCACGCTCCTGATTTGTGGATATCTGGAAGCGTGGCATGTACCCCATTTCGAACAACGATTCGCTCCAACCATCGCCGTCGCCCACGGGCAGCAAATTTACCGCATTCCCCCCGATGGTCCGCTTATCGTATGCCTCTATGGGCCTCTGTCTTATCTGGCGTATTTGCCTGCCGCTTATTTGCCGACGGTCCGATCGGTTTTTGTTACCGGGTCGCTCATGGCGACTGCGTTCCTGGTTGTATCGTTTGCATTCGTAGGTTATTTATTTGTAAAACAGTATCGGTTGCCTGTGCGCGATTGGGGGCCTCTGCTTTTGTTCCCACTTGCGGCTATAGCTTCTCTGCGGCCGCTCAATTATATTGCATCGTTCGTAACCGCCGACTCGCCATCGACCTGTTTCATGGCGCTTAGCATATTACTGCTGTATCGCGACCGGCGCCGCCCAACCTGGAAGACTGCCGCATACAGTAGTTTGGCCTTAGTATTGAGTCTCGGCTGTAAGCAGAACATGGCGTTTGCCGCGCTGGCTGTTGTCGGCGCAGCGTTTTACTTTTTTGACCGGCATTTCGGGTGGTCGTATGTTGCATGTACTGCGGTTTTTGGCATTCTTGGCATTGGCATGGTTATAGCAATTTACCGGGATGTTCGCGCCATCTATTTCAACAGCGTGCTCGCTGGGCTGCACATGTCGATTGTCAAGGCTAACCTCTTTCCGGGCACCTACCGTCTGTTTGAAAATATCGCTGTTCCTGCACTAACCTTGACTTTCCTAGGGTTGATTTTATTCTTAACCAAAGGGTCTCTCTCCTGGCTTGGCGAATCCCGATTTATTCTTACGTTCTACACGGTCGCCGCCGTGCTTTCGCTCTCCGGCATCAGGTTTTATGCCGTTGTCGCTGGCGACGTTAACGACTTATCGCATGCCATTTACTTTCTTGTTCTGTCGATCGTCGTTACTGCATTCGAGCTTCTATTGCTAATGCGCGACAAGCCGCAGTCAGTTACAGCTTTACGCGTTTTAATCATCGCGGCTACTCTGGCTTTGTTTGGCTCTGGGTTGCCGACGCGCTACAACGCGGAATGGAAAACAAGAGTGCGGCACACGCCAAGCGGAATCGAGGCATATCGGTACGACAAGCAGAATCCGGGTTACGTCTATTTCCCCTATAACACGATTGGCGTCTATTTCGCGGAACATAAGTTCTACATGACGGAGTGGGGAGTTGTAAACCTCGAAATCGCTGACGAGCAATTCACGCGAGACGAGATCGTTAAATACATTCCCGAGAATGCCCGGTACATCGCGATGCCCCGCGATTATATACTCGACGATCCCGGAGCTATCGCACCCTTTGTGGCCCCTCATCGTTTCGAGGTCCGCATTCCGGAGTTAAAGGATTTTGTTGTGTATTCAATTGAACGGTGAGACTTTGCTAAGGGACTTATCCAATTCCTCGCGCCGAGAGTGGACGTTGAGGGGCGTTGTCGAGAAGTCGGCTCGATCCTGGGGAATAGCCTTGTCGTAGATTGCCATCAGTTGGCGATAGTTTCCTTCACTTGTGTACTTCCGCTCGTACTCGAGGTCCGGTTCCGCCCGCGTGACCGGGTCCAGTTGAAGAGGAATTCCTATCAGTACCTTGCATAATTGCAGGTTCATCCTGCCAAACCCTCCGCATGCTCCGCGCACCCACTTTTTCCACTCAAAATCGCCCTTCCCCAAGAGGTCCGTATAGTAATAGCCGGCGGCGATCCAACCGGACTCGTCTCCGCAGAAGGGACTACGGTTAATCTTGCGGAAAATCACCAGGGCGCTTACGACACCGACCAGCAATCCAAGCGCTATGAACGCGCCCAGCGCGAAGAATTTTGCGCCGGTCCTCCCCTGGAATCTTTCATATTGAAGAAACTCTCTGCTCTTCCTCTATTTAAACAGCGGTTACGGGATGGATGGCGCCCGGAAGAACCCGTATGTGCGAAAAAACCGCACGCGCGTCTTGCTCCCGGCGTCAACGCGTCAATTCAATCGGCTAGTCAATTACCCCAACGACCTGGCGGTATTAATAAGGACTTCTGCGTCCTATAACAGGCTGTAGAGGCACCGCGCCGCCACGCGTGAAACGGGCACAATCGCGAACATCTTCAGCTACGGGATATTGGTCGTGATCCCGAAAGAGAGGCCCTATACACATCCCCAAGAGGAGGTACGAGGGAGTAGCCATTTGCGGGGCCTCAAAAAAGTTGCCGAACAAAGAGACCGAGATCAAGTAAATAAGGACAATCAGCCCGAAGATCTGGCCGGTCTGCCTGAAGACTCTCCAAAGTACAATGATAAGGCTCGCCTGAAATGAAAAAAAGGCGAAGACACCGAGGAGACCGGAGTAGGCAAGGGTGAAATAAAAGACGCTGTGCGGCGTCCGAATATCGCCCAAGCCTTTCAGGTATGGAACCAAATCCTTAATTGGATAGCCGTAGCCTAACCCAAACACCGTAGTAACAGGGCCGTCAAAAACGATCCCGCGGATGGCTTTCCACCAGTTCTCGCGCCAGGAAATGGTCCCGGCGTAGGTAGCAGAACTGGGACTGTATTCGCGAGCCAGATCGGGGTCGATGCCAGACAAAGCGCGGCCAACCGTATCGCGAGCTGAGAGTTCGCCGCCACGGCCCGCGACGGCAGGCAGCCGCACGTCCGCTATGAAACCGATGGCGAGCAGCGCGACGATGCTGCCCACGACAAAACAGAGCCGCTTCATCTTTTTGGTCGCGACGCCCCAAACCGTCAGGGCGATCCCAAGCCCCACCCAATCGGCGCGTATTTGATTTGCGATGGTATCGAAACTACATACAAGCAAAGGAAACCAATAGCGGGCCAGATTTCTTTCGAAGCAGATCATTCCAAGAATGACGAGGGTACCGGTGCCCCCGGTCAATTCGGACCAATCCATTCCACCAGTTACGAACTTGGTATGACTCAGGACCGAGTAGTGCAGAATGGTCGCGATGGCCTGGTACCAAAGCATAAAGTGTACGTAAGTCCGCACCAGGGACGGCCTTTGCATTCCGGCGTGCATGCCTATAAACAGGAACCATGGGCAAACATTAAATACGAAGACCTCCAACGCGGTTATTGGGGGGTTACCGGCTAAGACGCCGTAGATTAACTCCCCGACACCGTATATGGTCGACAGCAAAAGGATCCAGGATGGGACGTTTAGCGGTCCAGGTTTGGTCAACGACGTATAAACGCGATCAACCAGCATCCGCCGGTCAAAAAGCGCCAGCCCTACAAGAGGGAAGGATACATAAACAAAAATCTTGCCGAGGAGGTAGTAGCCGTATAAGAGGAAAAGGGCGAACTTGGCGCGGAAATCTATCTTCTCCCGCTGGATTCGCGGATTGACACGTGCATTTAGTCTTGAGTCCAACACATCTTCGCTCTTCAAATTGAGGAATTCGCCATTAACTTTCAATTGAATGGTGAGACTTCGCTAAAGGACTTATCCAGTTCCTCTTGTCGAGCTGGACACACTGCCGGGGTTTCCCGGCGGTTGAGTCCGTCCTGGCGAATCGCCTTGTTGTAAATTGCCATCAATTGGCGGTAATTTCCCTCGCTCGTATACTTCCGTTCATACTCGATGCGCGCCCGGCGCCTCATGTCTTCGATTTCCGCCGGATGATCAGCGTACCAACCGACCTGTGTCGCGAGATCGGCGGCGTCGCCCGGCTGAAACAACAGACCCGTTCTTCGGTGTTCGAGCATCGATGCGATGCTGCCAAGCCTGCTCGCCACAACCGGAATGCCGGAGGCGAACGCTTCTACAATCGTCAGTCCGAAGGGCTCGTGCCACTCGGAGGGAACAACGAGCGTCCCCGCCGTTCTCAGTTTCTCGAGAAGATGATCGCGCGTTATCCACCCATGCCAGCGAATGTTCGGATTCCGCCGTGCCGCCTCGCTTACCTGCGGCGCCAGCGGCCCATCGCCCGCGATCTCGAGCGGCATCGACGCTCCCGGCCGCTCCCACGCCTTGATTAGCGTTAGAATCCCCTTGTCCTCCGTCAGCCTACCGGCGAACAACGCGAACCGGCCCTTCCCGGAAGCCATCCCCGGATCGTGGTCGAGAAAATTGGGCTTCACGTGAATTCTCGCCGCCGGCAATCCACCCTCGATAAATTTCTGCCGCGCGAAATCCGTAAGAGCAATGTAGGCCGAGACCTTGGTCTTCCAGGTTCCAGCAGCGCGGTGAATGGCGATCAACGCGGTCGACGCCACGGTTGCCGGCTTACTGCCCCGGTAACAGGAATGAATCACCGCCGGCCAGGTCACCGCTTTTCCTAGACAGCTTTCACACACGCTGCCGTCGCGATAGAACGTGGCCGCAGGACAGAACAGACGGTAGTTGTGAAGAGTTTGAACAACCGGTACTCTCTCCCTCGAAGCCGCATAGTAAGCCGCGGGAGAGATCAGTGGAAACGTGTTATGTACGTGCATGATGTCCACGTCGTTTTCGCGCAGAACACGTTTAATCTCTCTATAGGCCTGGTTGTTCCATATCGTCGTCGCAAACAGCCCCGCCGCGCTCAGGCCCTTTACCTGATCGTTATGAGTGTGAAACCGGACCACTCGATGGCCGTGTGATTCAAGCAGCTTCGCTTCCATCTCGAAGACTTGGTCCTCGCCGCCCGGTTGTTGATATGAGTTGTGAACCACAAGAACGTTCATCGCAAGAATCGCTCCCCACGTCGATTCGCCGCCGCGATTTTGTGTTGCCCCATAACCGGTATCCTCTTACCCCGCCTATCGAACGGCCAACCCGGTGACCCTCCGCTCGGAGTTTCGAACGCGGTGACCGGTTTGTACCCCGACAGAAGCCCATAAATCGCTTCAAAACATCCATAAATCAGGGAAAATAGCAAAATCCATGCAAACGCAGCCATCGACCCTCCGCGCGTCAACGCGTCGAGCCAGCGGTCGAAGATCGCGCGCGGCTTGAAACAGATGAAGGCGGCAAGCGCTGCTTCGCCAATAAAGATTTTGAGCGGCGGGATTCCGATGTACGCGAAGGCACGCGAAAACAGCGAATACCCCATCAGCAGGAAGAACGCTACTTTAGTCCAGAAATCCATTTGTTATAAAACACACGCCATCTTTGCTCAAACTGCATCGGGTTATATTCGGCCGCCGCTCGCGCCGCTCGCTCCCCCATCGCACCGCGGCTCGTTTCCGGCAGTTCCATAAACCGTCTTAATGCCGCCTTCACGTTCTCTCGCGTGCGGCTGACCACAAACCCGTTCTCCCCGTCTCGAATCAGCTCTTCGATTCCGTTCAAAGGAGGCACAATCAGCGGCAACCCCGCCGCCGCCGCTTCGTAGGCGACCAGCGAAAAAGTTTCGTACGAAGACGGAAACACAAAGGCATCCGCCGCCCACAGATACGGTCGAAGATCGGCCTGCATTCCCGTGAAAACCACGGCGCGTTCGAGCCCTAGACGCGCTCCCCGCTCCTGATAGGCCGCAACCAAGCCGCGTTCGCCGCCAACCACTACCAGCTTCGCCCGCTCGCAATCCAGTTCCTTCAACGCCTCGAGCAAAAGCGGCAGACCCTTCCGCTCAAATTGTCCCAGGGCTGCAAATAGAAAGACAACATCCGTCGTACCAAAACCATACCGGACCCGAATACTATCCCGGTCAAACGAGGCCGGTCTTTTGAGGCGCTCGACATCCACCGCGTTCGGGATTACTTCGATCTTTTCCGAGGCGAATGGAAATGCAAGAGATAGTTCTTTTGCCAAACCACGGGAAGGTACCAGAATTTTGTGCGCTCGGCGGAAGGCGAATCGCTCCATCGTTGCATGCAGCGTGTGATCGAGCCTCCGAAGAACGCCGCGCAGCCCCCGCATACCGGCTTCCTTCCAGTGATCTTTCAAATAGGCCGTGTGGCAGAAGTGCGCATAGGAAACATCGCCAAAGCTTAGATTGCTTTCCACCATCTGCACCAGGTCGAACCGCGCGCCGGTTCTCAAACGATAGAGCAAGTAAACTACCGGCGCAATGACGTGAAACGCGACAAACAACAGAGCCAGCGGCCGCATCGGAACCGGAATGCGAACCCATTCAATCCGCTCTGGACACGGATTTTCGAATTCAACCGAAAACACCGTGAACTGATGTTCGTGAGCCAGCCCCCGTAATAGGCGCAGGTGGCAGCCCCCTGTAGGATTAGTGCGCGCAACACGATAATCAAACACGGCGATCCGCAGTGATCACCTCTTCGTACGCCGCCATCAGACGCGATACGCGCCGCTCCCAGGTCTCTTGTCTCGCCTGTTCCCAAGCCGCTGCGCCCATCCTCGCCCGGCACGCCGCGCATCGTGAAATCTTTTCGATAGCCAGCGCTAACGATTCGATTACCTCCCATGGCCTTGTGACCGCGATCTTGGCCCCGGCGCTCTCCGGCACAAATGCGCCCACGCCTTGATGATTTAGCGCAATCACCGGCAGTCCGTACGACATTGCTTCCAGTACAACCGAGCCGAAGGAATCGCGAAGACTCGTGAATAAGAAGGCATCCGCGCTCTGAAAAATCTGCGGCATCCGCTCGTAAGGGACCGGCCCGAGAAACTCCACTTTACCGTCCAAACCAAGTGAATGCGCCTTCTCCTCACACCTTTCGCGAAGCGGGCCTTTTCCCGCTATCAGTAATTTCACGGGCAGATCGCGACCGATTCGCGAAAAAGCCTCAAGCGCCACCAGCAGGCCTTTTCTGTGTTCGAGGCGGCCAGCCCACAGAAAAATTCGGTTCTCAGTGGACGTTGACGGCCTCGCACTGGGTGGGGCAGGCTCTTGAAATAACCCGCAATCGAGAAACAACCGTACATTGCGAGCGCCCGCTCGACGCAACAGGTCCGATGTCTCCCGGTTCGTCGCCAGAACTAATCCCGCTGAACGAACCGCATGCCGGAGTGACGGCGAGTGCCGCAACAGACGCGTATACAGATTTCGAAGCCGCTCTTTACGGGCATCGGCTTCGAAATACGGTAGAAATGCTTCTGGTGTAGTTTGGCCGCCGCCCAGAGGACCCCATACCGTCGGCGCCGCAATCTTCCACAACGGCGGAGCCGCTCCCACCGTCCCCCAACTCACGTGGTGCGCCACGTCGAAGCCAGTCTCGCGGTGCAGCCGTTGCGCTTCGCGATACGCTTCCCGGAGCCACAGAACGTAATGCAACCGGATACCCGATTCGCCTTGTTCCGGCTTCCAGGGATCGAACCGGGTGCGCGTCGTCACCCACGCGATCCGCAAATTCGGGTTAGGTCTCTCGGCAAGCGATCTCTCAACACGGTCGCGGTGTTCCGGATGCGCAATCAACCAAACCTGGTGATGCTCGGAAAGCCGCGACGCGAATTCCCACGTATTGCCGGGTTCCGAACCGAGCCCCGGTCCGCAAGCGTGCCCGATCAGTAATACCTTCATGACTGCACGCCAAACCGAAAAGTGGAGCGGGCTGGCGGCATCATCGCCTGACCACCGATTCGCGGCGTTGTGCGCGATTTGAACAAACCACCGGCTTTGTGAGGCGGGCCCGTAACCGAGCCGCGACCGCACGGGAGCGGTCTTATGATGCTCACACCGCGACTACGGTTGTCGAAAGGCCCATCCGGCTGAGGTCCGCTTGAATCTCCGGCTGGTAAATCGGATTCATTGCGATTGCGACGTCAGGCCTGTACGTGGTGAGAAACTCCGGTGAAACGATCTCCTGACCCGTTCCCGCCATGAACTTTCCCTGCCGGTATGGATTAATGTCCACTACGTATTCAATCGCTCCGTTCACCTGTAACGCGGTAAGAAACGCCACGCCTTTCGATCCGGAACCCCAGACAACGGCACGTTTTTTCTGCTGAGAGAATTCGTCGATGTTGCCCTTCCACTTCTCTACCAACGCCGACTGGTTGGTCAGGAAGTAATCGATATCCCCGGCCACTTTTTTCACATCCGCCGGGTCGAACCAGTTCCGCTTGGGTTTCTCCTGAACCGGCCGCGCCGTAATCATCAGATATTGATCGTCGTAATCCGTCCAGACGTTCTCCACCTCGAAACCAGCTTCCTGAAAGAGCCAGATCAAAGACGGCGAAGTGAAATAAGAGCAATGCTCGTAATAAATGTCCCAGAACGCCACGTCGCGCAGAACGCGATGCATGTCCGGAATTTGGAAGAAGACCAGCGATTCCGGGCGGTCGCCTATCGCACGCCGCACCATCCCCACAAATTCCGCTGTATTCGGAATGTGCTCGAGCGTCATCTTGCAGCAGAAGAAATCGGCCGAAACATTCGTATACTTCTCCGAATAAAAGTCCGCGATAAATTCAGCCTCGATGCCGGCCCCAGCCGGATTGCGCTCCGCCACGAAGGCAGGATCGAACCCAATACCCCGATTGGGTCCCATTTCGCAAAGAAGCGTCAAAAACTCGCCCTTTCCGCATCCGATCTCCACCACCGTTTTTCCGTGAAGATCGTATTTCTCGATCAGACTCGCCGCCAGGCGCTTATGAAACGCCTGAAAGGTAGGCGAGAATCCTTGCGTCTCCTCGTATTGCCCCGAATAATTGTGCACACTCGCGTCGAAACGCGTATTCGAAATGAATCCGCACACGCCGCAGAATCCGAGAGCGATGTCGCGCTTCGGAAAATTTACAGCCACTTCCCGCGTCGGCATCAGCAGCACGCTGTGCACCGGCGCACCGCGCACCTCATAAAAAACGCTCATCTCGCCCGCCAGACAGTTCGGGCATGTATTTAAGTTCGGCATGAAAAAAGCGATCCGATCCCTCCCAACGGTGGGGCCCCTACGGCTGGTAAACGAGAACGCCCTCCGTCTTCTCGGAATTTTCGTACAATGCCACCACGTCCTCCGGCATCCGGCTCAGGTCTGTCCCTTTCATGAAATCGCGGAGCGATGTGCCCGTGCAGTACGAGTCGATGTTCGGCGCGCCAATCTTGTTCTTCACATCGTTCAGATTCACCGTACGAAAGTCGATGCTGAAACGAGTCTTGCCGCTCGTGTTCGGAACAGTCGAATGCATATTGGCTGCTGAAAACGCCACTATTCCGCCCGGCTCGTTAATCACGCGGATCTGCGGATCCAGCTCCATCGGCTGCTCCGGCTTAGGCTGTTTCCGCGTATCCGATTTAATGTGCTTGGCCGCGTCCGCCCGCCCCACGCTGTTCCATTCGTAATAGTTGAATTCATGCGACCCGTTCTTCACCGGCTCGTTCCAATACCGCGGATGAAACGCCATCGAACTTTCCGATGCGATCTCGACAATCGGCAGCCACCAGTTGATTTGACACATCGGAGCCGAGTACCACGTATCGCGGTGCAGGTGATGCGCGTATCCGACACCCGCCGTCAGATAGGCGTCGGACGTGACGGCTCTCAACCTCGGAACATCGAGATATGTTGTCTCCATGTCGCATCCGAAATCCTCGAGCATTGCCTTAATCAGCCGCTTCGATTCTGGATGGTGAATAAACTTCGGCTTGAGTGGCCCGAATATCGCGACAAACTCCTCGACCGGCATATGGAACTGTGCGGTAACCGGATCGAGCGTGCCGAATGCCTCCCGTATCATCTCCCAGGCAAATTCGGTAAAGGCGCGCGAACTCGGACGTGCCGGATAGGTAAACAACTGCCCCTGATACAGCAGCTCTCGCCGCTTCTCGTCACTCAACCGCGAATCCACGTATATTGTGTTCATAAAAATCCCTCCTTAGACCTCCGATTTCTAAACCACGGCGGGCGACGGAATGGGAATGATAAACTTCCCACCCAGCGCGCTGTACGCCTGCTGCTGCTCGATAATTTCGCCCGCGAAGTTCCACGCGAGAACCAGCAGATAGTCGGGTTTCGATTCCAGTAATTTCTTGGGTGCGTATATCGGCAAGTGATTGCCCGGCATATAACGGCCTTGCTTGAACTCGTTCAGATCCACGACATAATCGAGCAGCGTCTTATCGATGTTGCAAAACGAAAGCAGCGTCGTCGCCTTCGCCGCCGCGGCATAGCCCACAATCACTTTCCCCTCGTTCTTCAAATTCCGCAGAAGCATCGTAAGCTTCGAACGAATTCCGTGAACCCGGTCAGCGAACGTCCGGTAATATTCGATCGTGTCGACGCCCGCTTTCCTCTCTTGCTCGAGCAGGTTCAGCACGCCCTCCCGCGGAGCGTCCCGCCGCTCGACAAACAGCCGCAGCGAACCGCCATGGATCTTTGTCCGGATCACGTCGTTCAGATACAAACCGTGATTGCGGAATAAACGATCGAGCGCAACGACCGAAAAATAGCAGAGGTGTTGATGATAAATCGTGTCGAACTCGCAATGGTCGATCAAATCTACCAGGTACGGACATTCGATCACCGCCACGCCATCCGCCTTCAGCAGCGCCGCAATCCCGTCCACAAACCCGTTCAGATCCGCCACATGCGCCAGAACGTTGTTCGCTAGAAATACATCCGCCTGCTTTCCCTCTTCGCGCAGTGTTTCAGCCAGCGCCTTCGTGAAAAACGTGCAAACACTCGTAACGCCCCGTTCCTTCGCCTTCTTCACCGGCCCTTCCGCCGGGTCGATGCCCAGAACCGGAATGCCTCTTTCGACAAAGTTCTTCAGCATGTAGCCGTCGTTTGAAGCGGCTTCCATCACTAAACTGCTCGCGGTCAGGCCGCGCGTTTCCATCAGATGCTCCGCGCTCGCCCGGAAGTGCTCCAGTAAACTCTTCGAAACGGAGGAAAAATAAGGATAATTGCGGCAGAACAGAATTTCCGGAGGAACCGTTTCGGTAATTTGCACCAGAGCGCAGTGCGGGCAGAACACCAGCTCGAGCTCGGCCGTCAGCTCGGGCTCGGAGAGTTGATCGTGGCTGAGTAAAGCGTCGGCGAGCGGCGTATGCCCGAACGACAGAATTGGTTCGACGCCCGCCGCGCCGCAGGAGCGGCACCGAAATGTTGTGTAGTCCATTGGTTAGTCTCCCGCCGCCATTGCGGGGGCGGCCGATTCGAGAGCCGTCACGCGAAGCGTTTCGTCGAGCGCGCCCTCGGCCAGCAGCGCGCGAATATGAGCGATCCGTTTGTAGCGGATCCCTTCAAATTCTTCGACCGTCAGGCCAATTCTCTTGTACGTCTCGTACAACTCACGCGCTCCCTTGCGCGCATCCCAGACTGGCTCGAAAGCCGGCAGCACACGCCGGATCTTGCTGCAATCCACGCGATAGCAGCGTTTGTCCGGCCCGGCGTCGGAGGCGTACTCGATCTCCGTTCCCGGCACCGTCTCCTTCACAATGTCGGCCAGCTCGCGCACCCGGTAGTTGTCTTCATTGCGGCCCACATTGAACGCTTCGTTGTACACAAGATGTTCCGGCGCTTCGAGCACCGCGATAAACGCCCGCGAGATGTCCTCGATGTGTACGATCGGCCGCCACGGCGTTCCATCGCTCTTAATCAGCACACGGCCCGTCGCATAGGCCCACGCGACCAAATTGTTCAGCACCAGGTCGAACCGAAGTCGCGGAGATACTCCAAATGCCGTGGCATTGCGAAGGAAAGTCGGGCAGAAATGCGCGTCCGCCAGCTTTGCGACGTCCTGCTCCACCCTCACCTTCGATTGCCCATACGGAGTCACCGGGTTAAAGGCCGATTCTTCCGTCAGCAAATCCTCGCCGCCTGCGCCATAATTGCTGCACGAAGAAGAGAAGATAAACCGCTTCACGCCGGCTTCCTTCGCAAGCTTCGCCAGGCGCACCGAGGCAACGTGGTTGATCTCGTATGTAAGCTCCGGATTCAAATCGCCCAGCGGATCGTTTGAAAGACCCGCCAGGTGCAAAATCGCATCGAAGCCTTCGACGTCCCCGGCCGTCACATCGCGCACGTCCTTTCGAATCGACGGGATCTCTACAAGGCCGTCTCCGAACGTGCAGCGCTCGAATATGTTGCTATCGAGCCCCGTCGGCTCGTGGCCCGCTCGCAACAGCATGGGCACGAGAACCGTTCCGATATAGCCCTCGTGACCCGTCACTAACACTCGCATTCGTTTCCTCCCAAATTTTCCAAGGCGCTTTCCCGCTTTGCCACAACGACTCGAGCAAATTTCTTTCCCGCAGCGTGTCCATGCACTGCCAGAACGATTCGTGGCGATACGCCATCAACTGCCCCTCGGCCGCCAGGCGCTCGAGCGGCTCCTTCTCGAAATGTGTATCGTCGGCGTCGATGTAGTCGAACACCTCCGGCTCGAGCACGAAAAAGGCGCCGTTAATCCAGCCCTCTTTCGTCTGATTCTTCTCCGAAAATTCGACTACGTTATTGCCCTGCATCTCGAGATGCCCAAACCGCGCCGCCGGCCGTACGGCCGTTAACGTCGCCAGTTTCCCGTGCGCTTTATGAAACTCGAGTAGCTCATGCAAGTTCACGTCCGAAACTCCATCGCCCCACGTCAGCATGAACGTCTCGTTTCCGATCCAGGAAGCCAGCCGCTTGATACGGCCCCCGGTTTGCGTCTTCAGACCGGTGTCCACCAGCTCGACTGTCCACTCCGGCGTGGCGCCGCCGTTCCGCGTCACCGTGCCGTTCTTCATGTCCACCGTCAGGTGGCTCGCAAGCGAGCTGTAATCGATCATGAACTTCTTGATCACCTCGCCCTTGTAGCCGAGCGCGATCACAAAATCCTCGAAGCCAAACTGCGAGTAATACATCATGATGTGCCACAAAATCGGCTTGCCGCCGATCTCGACCATCGGTTTTGGTTTGACTTCGGTTTCTTCCGCGAGGCGGGATCCAAGGCCGCCTGCCAGAATTGCTACTTTCATGCGGACTCCCCTCTGACTGTCTTGAAATCGGTTGACGCCGCTTTCGGCACTTGCAGGTTATAGAGCACCTGGTCGGCCGCAATCAGGACGTCCTTCATCATGCGCCGGAAGTGTTTCTTGATCCATGGAAACAACAACAGGTAACACCGGAACTTCTCGCCCGCCCGAATAGGCGCCCGGCCGATCGACAGAAAATATTCGCGCAACTGCCGGAACTCCGGGAATGAGATCGAGCGTTTCTTCGCCGGATCCCACCACTCCGGACACGGCAGCGTTCCGTACCGGTTGGTTAAACGGAACCGCGGCTGCTTGACACGGACCGGAGGCGTCTTCGAGGACTGCTCGCTGTGCCGCGTGCTCACGAAAAGATGCTCGGAGGCCTCGTAAAACCGGCCGAGCAGCGACATTTGCGCCAGCAGCACTCCGTCGCTGTTGACGTAGCTGCCCTGCGGCGGAACCTGACGGAGCGCGCTCATCCGCATCACCCCGAAAATCTGGTAACACATGTGATCGTTCAACAGCATCTCGCGAAAACGCTTCACGGCGTCGTTTGAATCGGTCTCCATCGGCCAGACGTAGTTCTCGATGAACGTTCCGTTCTCATCGACAACCTTGGTCTTCGAGTGCGCCACCACACAGGTTTCATCGCTCTCGAGCGCCTCGATGCACTGCCGAAGGAAATCCGGCTCTAAAATATCGTCCGCCGCCGCCCACTTAAAGTATTTCGCGCTCGCGAGCTCGCACACGCGCCGTACATTCCAGCCGGCGCCCATGTTTTTTTCGCTCCGGTAATATCGGACTCGTTCGTCGCGCCTCGCATAGTTCTGGCAGATCTCGCCCGTGCGGTCCGTCGAGCCGTTGTCCGAAATAATCAGTTCGAAATTCGTAAATGTCTGGTTCAATATCGAGTCGACTGCTTTCTCGATGAACCGTTCACCGTTGTATACAAACAATCCAATGTTCAACAGCGGTTTTGCATCCATCTCGAGTTGCATCCCCTTGATTCCCAAAATATGTAAACCCCGTACAGGCGGCCGTGTTGTGCTAGCGGGTATGTTCCGCTCCGCCCCTTTAGACAAGACCCTTCAGACAAGGCCCTTCAGACAAGACCCTTAATGCGCGCCAGCAGTTGCTTGACGGCTCCTTGACCCATCAGCAAATTAATCGCAAAGGCAAACACTGGCTTTGGCATGATTCGCGTCGAACGCCAGAACCAAACATATCTGGGGTTTGAGTTCTTCTGGACATCGGCGATAAACGCCGCATAACATTCGTCCGCCGAGCCATCCCCGCTCAACCGGGAGCGAACGTACTTCAAAAGCAAAAAGTATCCGGAGCGCCCGATCGGCTCGAACCCGCTCGCGAGTTCAGGAGCGAGGCGAGCCAAAAAATCGCGCTGCGCTTTCCACAGGCTCTCTCCCAAGCTGATCTCCCGCGATACCGTTTCGACAGTGCGCCGGTTCGTCGCATACGTATTCGACCCATGAACTCTGTATTCGGCCAGCGTATCGTCCAGTTTCGCGATCGAGCTGATCAGCGGAGCGAGCCGCATCATCACCTGGTCCGGACAGGCTCCCACCGGGTGGTATGTCGGCAGCGGAAAGATCTGCTCCGCTACTTCCCGCCGGAAGCTCAATCCGGAAGTTGGCGGCAAATACGGAAGCACGCCGCCCGAATCGAGCAACTGCTGGCCGCGCCACCCGTCCGGCAGTGCGCCATAGAGCGGCCATACGCCCTGCGGCCGTCTCGCTTCATTCACGCGAAGTACGCGATGCAAGCTAATTCCGGCGTCGCGCTGGTCCCTAAAGCAGGAAACGACGCGCTCGAGCTTCCCAGGCAGAAACAAATCGTCTGAATCCAGCAGACAGACAATTTCGCCGCCGCAAGCGCTGAACGCCGCATTCAACGCCGCTCCATGTCCTCCGTTGGCCTGCTCGATGTGCCGAATCCGCCCGTCGCGCTTCTCATACGACTCGATGATCTCGAGCGAACTGTCCGTCGATCCGTCATCGCAAATCACCACTTCAAAGTTCTGATACGTTTGGCCCAGCACGCTGTCAAGCGCCTCGCCGATGAACCGCTCGTAGTTATAGTTGGCAACTAGAACCGAAACGAGCGGCTGAGCATCGAGCGGTCGGAGCGGAAGTGGTTCGAGACCCATCCCTTCAACCACGGGTTCTATCGCGGTCGCGCTCGATTTCATGCGGCAGTATGTCCCGACTTGAGCGGCTCCGGCTCGGCCTCTTCCGTCATTCCGCACAGCGCCCGGTACCGGCTGTACATCCTTTCCGCAATTTTGTCCCAGGTGAAATATTCGAGCGCCCGCTGCCGCGCGGCGCGGCCCATACTTTCCCGCAGGTCTTCGTCTTCGAGTAATTTCAAAAGCCCTTCCGCCAAGCCCTCCGCATCGTTCTTTTCGACGAGAATGCCCGTCGCCTGATCCTTCACCGTCTCGACTACCGCGCCCGAGCGGCTTGCCACCACCGGAACACCCGCCGCCATTGCCTCGAGAGGCGGAAGTCCGAATCCTTCATTCCAAATGGGAGCGAATGCGAAAACGTCAGCCGCGTAATATCGCTCGATCAGATCGGGCCGCGGAATGAAGCCCAGAAAGCTGACCTTGCCGGCAATTTTCCCGGCGACTTTCGATTTCAAGTAAGATTGGTACGTTCCCGCGTCCGGCGGCGCCAACCGCAGCTTCGCTCTGACGCGCGACAGGCGGCTCTTCGCGTAAAGCCGGGCTATGCTCTTGATTGCCGTTTCGTCGTTTACATCGAACGTTTCTTCGAGCGGATACGTCCCCGCCGAGCCGGCAATGTCCAACCGGACGTTAGGATAGCGTTCGACGACCATCCGAAACGCATCCAGAAGAACATGCACGCCCTTGTGAGGCGAAATCGCTCCCGAATAGAAAATCCGTTTTCCCTTTTGCTCCCGAATCGCGCGGCAATCCGGCTCCCGGCTGAATTCGCCCGCATCAATGCCGTTTGAAGTCGTTTCGCACCGGTCCGCCAGTCCCGGAAATTCTCGACGGGTCTTTTCCGTAATGTAGTCGCTTACGGTTGTCAGAAGATCGACGTGACGCAATCTTCGCTCGAGAACCGCGGGATTATTTTGAGAAAACCATTCGGCATGCAGATGCAGAACGATCTTCGCCGAGGGATTGAACATCCGCATCACGGGCGCGTATTGGGACGAGTGCTGAATGTGAATGACGTCGCACTGCTGTTTCCCAAGCTCAATCGCTACTCGCCTCGCGAAATCCGGATACAGCCATCTCGAGCTCGATATCGGCGAGTGAGTCTGAAACACACGAGAATACCTGGCATGCGTCCCGTACAGCAGCCGGTCCGTCGGAGTCGATGGGAGGAATTGGAATTTCACATTTTCGTCGACCACAATCGACTGGGCCCCCGGATGCCGGTCTTTCAATCCATAAACGGCTACTTCGCAGAATTTGGCCAGGGGCCGGGCCGCTCCATACGTGCAGGCGCCGACCGACGATTGGTACGGCGGGGTAATCGTGTCAATCGGCTGGTTGACGAAAACTATTTTCATTCCTGCGTCCCGGTTTCCGTTCCTCACGCGACACACTGCGGTTCGATAGCCTGAATGTCGCGAGATACGCGGAAAATACGCCGCACCTCGTACAGTTGAATGGGCCAGAACGTTACGATTTTGCTAACTGCCATGGCGAGCGCGACTCCGCCCAATCCCCACCACCGCGAGAACAGAATGCCGAGGGCGACACAGCCGACCGCGCATAAGACAATCGAAATGGCAAGCGCATCCACTCGCTCGAGCCCGCACAGCAGTTGCCCGGCCGTCATCAGCGCCACCCCGACGAACGTGTAGATACACAGCCACGCAATCAGCGGCCAATCTGGAACGGCAGCCGGACCCGCCCAGATGCGAATGAGAAACTTGCAACTCACCGCAATCACGAGCATCACCGGTATTCCAAACCCGATGCAGGCGGTTGTCG
>JBAUZG010000473.1:0-7687 GCA_049585195.1 Bryobacteraceae bacterium
GTAATCGACTCCCGGCGGCACGGCGCTCACGGGCGCTCGTCCTATCGTGTCGCGCCATTTGTAACACAGCCCGCGGGCCATATAGTTGTCGCCAATCAGGCCTTCCTGCATTTTGCGGACTGCTTCACGTACCGCAGTCGCAGAGCGGATCTGCGTCCCATGCTGCACGATGCGGTTATACTGCTGAGAGGCCTTTACCAGCTGGTGTCCTTCCCAGATATTGTGTGAGCATGGTTTTTCTACATACACATCTTTCCCTGCCTGGCAGGCCCATATGGCCATCAGGGAATGCCAGTGATTCGGTGTGGCGATAGAAACCGCGTCGATGGATTTGTCTTCCAGAAGCTTTCGGATATCGGTGTACGTCTTGGGTTTGGGCAAGCCCATCTTCTCCATGTCGGCTAAACGCGCGCGGAGAACATTATCATCGATATCGCAGAATGCGGCGATCTGGCAATTCTTGCTTTTCACATAGTTTCGCAAGTGATCTCTACCGCGTCCATGCAGCCCGCAAATCGCGACGCGAACACTGTCATTTGCGCCCAGGACACGATTCGGTTTTAATAACGTCATCGTGCCGAGTGCGGCAGCAGTGACTGTGCTGCTACCGAGAAAATCTCGACGATTCCAGTCTCTGTCTTGTGGCATGCAATCTCCTTAGATGAGGTACTTGAGTGTTTCCGCGATCAGATTTTTCGTGCCTACGAACGGATCCGCTCCATTCGTCTCGAACTCCATGCAAAAATAGCCGCGATAGGAGGCGGCGCTGGCTAAGCCGAACATCGTCTTCAAATCCACCGGAACTTCCACGCCGTTCTTGGTTTCGACAACGCTTTTGACATGGCACATGTTGAAGACGTGGGTAAGCATGGCCGTGATGGCCCTTTTGTTGTAGTCAGCATCGTGCCCGATTCGCGAATTTCCAAAATCCGGGAGAGCCCGAAGGTAGGGGTTGGCCGCCTTCTCGATTACGGAGACGATAAAGAATGGATCTTCGGCTACGGGATTGTCATTTTCGAGATTTACAACAATCTTGCGCTTCGCGGCGTATTCAGCCATTTCTCCCAGGCTTTCAGCGGCCAGATCGACATCGGCTTTCTGTCCCTGGGAGCCTTTGATGTGTTGCCGGACACTCGGAGAGTCAATGGCGATCGCCATATCAATCCACTTGCGGCCATCGGCTACGGCGCTCGCGCGAACTTCGCGATCCGGAGAATAGAATTCCCTGCCTGGCAGGCCGAGATCGACCACATGCGACCCCGCGGCGGTAACGGCCTTTCGGAAGCGGGCAAAGTAGGCTGCATCGGTCGAACGAAAATGGTCGATGAGCGGATTGATATTGTGGACGCCGAGCCTATCACCAATTAAGGCAGGAAAATCCGTCATATCAATGCGCGGCTCAGCATGCCGCGCCGAGTGATTTGACGGGCTGTCGATGTAAGCGCGAAACGGATACGAGGTAACGGACAGACGATCGCGAGGGCTTGTTGGAAAGCTCAGGGCCGGTCCAGACTGGTCTGCCGCAGCACGGGCGAACAACTGGAGATCTGCAAGAGCGCCGGCGGCTGCCAGAACGATGGAATTTTGGAAAAGATTGCGACGAGATAGAGACAACGAAACCTCTAAGCGGGAACCATTGCGCTTTACCCTGAGTCAATCATAGGCGTTTCCGAGAGTCAAGAAAAGTTTCTGACATTCGAGCCAATTCAGCGGCCTCGGTATCGCGCCGTGTAGACTGAGTGGTAATTTACGCATTGGGAATGGTTTCTTGAATAATCGAAAGGTTGGCGTTCGAAAGCCAAGCTCCTTTAAAGATCTGGCGAAGTTCACAGGCTTCAGCCCGGCTACGATCTCGCGCGTGGCGAAAGGCCAAGTAAATGTCGATCCGGCCATCCGAACAAAGGTCCGGAAGGCGGCGGAGACGCTGGGGATCGATCTCGACCGGCGGCGAAACGAGAAGTCGAACATTATCGGATTCATGTTGGCGAACCGGGATCTGCTGCATACTTTTCAAGCGCGTATTCTGTTCGGGTCGGAAACCTACTGCGCATCGCAAGAACGAGAGCTGCTCTTTATGTCTTTTCGCTATTCGCCCCGCGTTCCGCCTGGCGAGTTGCACTTGCCGAAAATCTTAACGCAGGGCGGCATTGTGCGGGCCATGATCCTTGGCGGAACCAATTCGGCGAACATGCTGACCGCGCTTCGCGAGCGAGACATTCCCTTTGCGGTGCTTGGAAATAACGTTCTCGGCGAGTGGGACCCGAGTCAATATGACGCGGTGTATTCGGACGATGTGACAGGCGCAGCAGAATTAACGAAGCATTTGATCGAGGATGGACATCGGAATATTTGGTTTATCGGCGATGTTGAGCTTCCCTGGTACCGCAGATGCGCGCAAGGCTATCAACAAAGCATGACGGAGGCGGGCCTCGAACCGCGGATGAGCGAAATCCATTCAGACGATCATCAGCTCGGCTATCTGACGATGCGCTCGATCCTCTCACGCCGCGAGCCCGCCAGCGCGATTTTTGCCGGGTCAGATCAAATAGCACGAGGAGTTTATGAAGCTGTACGCCAGTCCTGGCTGAACATTCCGAGCGATATCAGCGTAGCCGGCTTTAACGATAGCGAAGGCGCCCTGATGGACCCTCCTCTGACGAGTGTGCGCGAATTTCCTGAAGAGCTTGGAAAGCACTTGGCCGAATTTGTGATGCGGCGCATTCAACAGCCGAATCGCGAGCCACAACACCTGGTGATCCCGACGAAAATTATTTTGCGCGCATCTACTCGTCCGCTGGAAGACAAGGACCGATGATTCGGGCCGGCGATCCGGCAGAGCCCTTACTGCCACGGAGGTTGGGCGTCTCGTAGCCGGGATCTACGGAGCCGCGCGTTTTTCTTGTTGCCAAACCAGCCTAACTTCGTCACAACCACTCCTCTGAAAAACTGGCGGAAGACCGCTCCCTCGCGGTCGCGGCTCGGTTCCGGGCTTGCGGTCTTTCATCAGCTTTGGTGGCCCGCAGGGCCATGGGGATCTCCCTCGCGGTCGTGGCTCGGAAACGAAGCTTGTGGAGTCAACTGTTTGGCCGAGCCGCGCGCGCAAGTAAGCGGTCCAGTGACGAAGTTCGGCTAGGTGTCGGCTAGGTGAACGCGGTATACTCCTAGATGAGCTAGGAGGCTCTTTGGTTGAATCGTGGGAAAAACCGCAGACTTACTTCCAGGCACGCTTGACATGCTGATTCTGAAGGCAGTGTCCTTAAAACCGCTGCATGGATATGGCGTGCTGCTGCGCATCCGCCAGATCTCGGGCGAAGCCCTTGAGATTCCGCAAGGGTCTTTGTATCCTGCGCTGTACCGGTTAGAGCATCAGGGCCTGATCGCCGCCGAATGGGGACAGAGCGACAACAATCGCCGGGCGAAGTATTACAACTTGACTGCCGCAGGACGGCGCCGGCTGCGTGAGGAAATGGCCGGTTGGAACCGGTTGGCTTCCGCTATTGCCGCCGCTTTGAATACGACGCCGGAGGAGGTGTAACGTGTTAGCCCGTTTTCGTTCTCTGTTTCGTGCGCTCGCCTCGCGACGTGATTTCGAAGCAGGTATGGCGGAAGAGCTGCGGTTCCACATCGAGCGATACACTGACGATCTAGTGCGGGCAGGCCTGCCGCGGGAAGAAGCTCGCCGGCGCGCACGCATCGAGTTCGGCGGCGTCAATACCGTCAAAGGAGAGTGCCGCGAAGCCCGCCGCCTTCACGTCTTTGATGAACTGGGGCGTGAGCTGCGCTACGCCCTCCGATTGCTCCGCAAGACACCCGGATTCACAATCACTGCTCTTCTTACTCTGGCCCTCTGTCTCGGCGCGAATCTAACAATCTTCGCCGTGATCGACTCAATCCTGCTGCGTCCATTGCCGTTTCCAGACTCCAACCGCCTGGTCACTCTGTTCAATACGTATCCAAAAGCTGGTGTCATGCGCGACGGTTCCTCACTCACCAACTACTACGAACGCCGCGGCCATATTCCCGCATTCAGTTCGCTCTCGATCTATCGCTACAGTACGGCTGTTGTCGGGGAAGCCGGCTCAACGGTGCGCGAACAGATCACACAGGTATCTCCGGACTTTTTTACCAGTCTTGGTCGGGGTCCTGCGATCGGACGCGCGTTCACGGAAGCGGAGACAACCTATCAAACAGACGACGTTGTTATTCTCAGCGACGATTATTGGCGGCAGCATTTCAATGCCGATCCCCACGTAATTGGGCGGCAGATTTGGGTTGATGCTGTTCCCAAAACAGTAATAGGCGTCCTGCCTCACAGCTTTGCCTTTCTCTCCTCTGAAGCCCGGTTATACTTCCCACTTGCGTCGCGCCCTGAAGACCGTTCACCCTTACAGCGGCATTCAGGCGGGAACGTCATTCAAATGATTGCCCGTCTCAAGCCAGCCGCCACTCTGGCGCAAGCCCAATCGCAAATTGACGCGCAAAATACCGGTTTGGAGGTAGACGATCCGCAGGCCAAAATGATGGCCGATGCGGGCTTCCGTACCGTAATCGTGCCGCTCCATGCCGATCATGTGGCGGCAGTTCGCCCCACGCTGCTGCTTCTACAAGCCGGCGTGCTTACGCTTCTCCTGATTGGAACGGTTAACCTTGCCAACCTGCTTCTGATTCGCGCCCACGCGCGATCCAAGGAACTCGCTGTCCGGCAAGCGCTGGGCGCAAGTTGGCGCTACGTCGTGAGCGAAGCGCTAGTCGAAACCATTCTGCTGACGGTGGCTGGGGGAATGGCCGGCCTCGGGGTTGGAGCTGGAGGAATTCGCCTTCTCGACGCTCTGGGCGCCAATCGGTTACCGCTAGGAGCTCACATCGCCTTCGACGCGCGCGTGGCGACGATCGCGCTTACTGCGGCTATCACGATGGGCATTGTGCTCGCAATCCCAATGACCTGGTTCAATCTGCGCGACCAACTCACTAACGCGCTCCAATCTGAATCTCGCGGCGGAACTACCGATCGCACCGCCCAAATCCTGCGCCATAGCTTCGTCGTCGCTCAGATCGCCTTGGCATTTGTCCTGTTGACCGGAGCCGGCCTGCTGGGGCTGAGTCTCAAACATGTGACGGACGTTTCTCCGGGTTTCCGAGCCGATCACGTTCTCACCGGGCAAATTTCGCTCCCCTCGAAGAACTACCCGGACGGGGCAGCCCGTGTTGCCTTTGTTGAAAAGCTCATGGACCAGGCCGACCATCAACCAGGAGTGTTATCGGCCGGCGTGGTGAATAATGTGCCACTCAGCGGCAGAAGCGGCAAAAGTGCTGCTACGGTGAAAGGCTACGTTCTCCGGCCTGGGGAATCGCCGCGCGGCAACTACTCGTATAACGTGGCTGGCGACTACTTCCGCACGATGGGTTTCTCGTTGTTAGCGGGACGCTTTCTTACCGACTTCGATTCGCGGCGCGCGTCGCGAGTTTGCGTGGTAGACGAGGATTTTGCACGGTACTACTGGCCGCACGGTAGTGCTCTGGACCATCGACTATTCCAGGGATCCGAAGCGGGCCCCGATGCAGAGGCATTCACCATAGTCGGCGTAGTTGGCAGAGTGAAACAGGCAGGGCTTGCCGACGATACGGCTCAGGGCGCCGTTTACTATCCGTATGTCTTCGACACCAACGACAACATCTTTGTGGCCGTTCGCACCAGTCTCCCACCGGAATCGCTCGGGCTGACACTGCAAAAGGTTGTTCGGCAGATCGATGCCAGTCTGCCAGTCAATGACCTCCGGACGATGGACACGCGCATATCCGATAGCCTGGTTGTCCGCCGCTCACCGGCATTGCTAGCCGCCTTCTTCTCTGGGATAGCTCTGCTGCTGACTGGCATTGGCACGTATGGCGTCTTGAGCTACGCCGTGGCGCAGCGACGGCGTGAGATCGGCATACGCATGGCATTAGGAGCTGGGCCCGCGCAGATTCGCGGCCAGTTCTTTTCCCTCGCTTTACGCCTGCTCGGTGGCGGCACGTTACTTGGCCTCGTCGGAGCATGGATGACAGGCCGCGCCATACAGACGGTTCTCTTCCACGTATCCCCTCTTAACGGGGTGACACTCACCGGCGCGGCTGCCGTTATGGCGCTTGTGTGCCTGGTGGCTTGTTTGCTGCCTGCTCACCGCGCTGCCCGGACCTCGCCGATGCAAGCTCTTGCCGGCCAATAGAGAATCTCCAGGCCTTTACGCGTCCTGGCAGCAGATAAGCACGAATAATTGTGACGGCGCTAGCCTAGCGCTAGGCCTAACTTCGTCACAACCACTCCCTGGCGGTCGTGCCTCGGAAACGAGGCTTGTGGATTCAACTGTTTGGCCGAGCCGCGCACGCGAGTAAGCGGTCCGGTGACGAAGTTCGGCGGGTGTGGTCCCGGGTAGCCAGGAATCATCGCCCCTTAGCGGAATCGATCATTTCGTCGATTAGCCTGGAAGCTTCAAGCACCAAGCCCAATTGCAGGAGCATCTCAATTTGATCGAGCGTCTGCAATGATTCTTGCGCTTCCGCAGTTATAGAAGCCGAGGATTCGGTCACCCTCGATTTGATGAGGTCAGATTTGAACTGTTTGATGCGAGCCAGCAACTCCGGCGACACACCACCCTTCACTAAATCGTCTTTCATGGCCTGGAGCACGGATAGACACATATTTGTCCTTCGGGCCAATCTGCCTGAAGGCGTGGTTCGACCACACGTTGTACTTGACCGCCACCTGGGCCGATCGATAGCAACAAACGACTGAGTTCACGCTGTATCTGTATCTATACGCTGCGGAATCAAGGGCCGTTCCTCTTGACCAATGCTCTTTCACACTTCCGAGCGCAATCCGGAACCGGCCCCGCCGGACTGGTTATCCGCGCCCCGAGGAGGATTTTGCTCACTTTTTTCCGAACGTCCACTTCGCACTTCGACCCGGTGTTTCGCTGTCGTACGACGGGGTAACACCTGAAGGGACCGGATGCAAGAATCGATCGCCGCCCTGCGCTCATACAGCGCTCGTAGAAACTCTCTGAGGAAAGTATCGAAGGACGCCTCGGAACTACTTCCAGTAGTTCGCTTTGAATCCATGACAACACTCCATAAGTTTTACTCGCTATTGCCGCGCCCGATCCCCGGCAGCACGATTCCGATCGCTCGCCGTCCCCGAATGTCAATAAATAGCCGCAGCTCTTCGTCCGCCTCAAATCCCAAATCGAATTCTCCCGAAGCGTTTGCCAATGTCTTGGCTATCTGGCGTTCTCCGCTCAGTAGAATCACTTCTGCGGATTCGAGCCCTTGTTCGGCGTTCAAGGAATTCACAATTTGACCCGTCAGCAGGACGCCCTTTGAGCCCGGATCATACTCGATTCGTAAATCGACGACAAATGGCTCGGCCTCATGTATGACCTGACGAGTGAATTGCATCGTAGAAGCGCGCGAAACCACGGCTGCCGGGTGCTCCCAACTGTCAAAGACGAGCCGTGCCATTTGTGCGAACTGACCGAGCCAGCTCAAAGGCTTCTCAGGATGGTACTCCGCCTTGACCATTCTGAGAACGCTTTCGGGTACCTGATAGCCAGGTTCCCGCCCAAGACATTCTGAAACTAAGCGCCACAAGCGCGAATCTCGATGGCACGCCCCGCACGCGTCTTCGAGATGACGTTCAATCATAGCCCGT
>JBAUZG010000474.1:0-2867 GCA_049585195.1 Bryobacteraceae bacterium
CTGCAAGTTATACCGAACAAACAGCTTCGTGTTGTCGCTGATGTTATAGTCGGTGCGCTCCACCCACTGGATATTGTTCTGATTGAAGATTTCCGATTGCACGTAGTTGAATCCGCCGGTCGCATTCGGATTGGCGTTCGGCGCGGGATATAACTTCATCAACGCCTGCATATTGGGGTCAAGCATATTGGCTGGAATCTGACCGCCGGGGAATTGCGAGTAGTTCACTTGGCCGGGAGCTTTGCCGGAAGCATCGATGTTGCCCAGCATCGCCACTTCGGACGGAGAAAAATTGCCGTTCAACATGCCCGAAGTTGGGACGGTTGCCGTGAGTTGCCCCGTATCGAGCACTTGATAAAAATATTCGTAGCCTGTGAAGAAAAACAGCTTGTCGTGATTCTTGTTGAAATTCGTTCCGGGAATATAGATCGGACCGCCTATGCTGCCGCCCGGATAGTAATACTTGTCCTGGGGTTGCTTAATGCCAAGAGCGTTTGAATAGGCGTCATTCGCGTTCAGCACATAATTCCTCGCGGAGAAAAAGGCATCTCCGTGGAAGGACGTGCCGCCTGCCTTCGTCACCGAAGTGATGACCGCGGGACCTTTTTGATCTTCCGCGCTGAAATTTGAAGTCAGCACCTTAAACTCTTGCAAAAAGTCCGCGTTCGGGTTCACCGGCGTGTCGCAGTTGCAGCCCGGATCGGATACGTGCGCACCGTCGGCGACGATATCCAGCGAGTTGGCAGGCAGACCGTTATAGGAAAATGCATTGTTCAAAGGACTTTGGCTGCCGGAATCGCCGTTTGCGTTAATACCGATTGTCTGGCCGGAGTAGTTCTGCTTGTTGACTGCTCCATTTTGCATGGCGAACCCCGGCATGATCTTGATATATTCCGCTGCATTGCTGCCGACCTGAACGTAATTTTCCAGCTCCTTGGTTGTCAGCGTGGCTGCCTTTTCGCCGGAATCGACGGGAGCCAAGACATCCTGGGCGCCCGTGACATCCACCGTCACACTGGCGTTGCCAACCTGCAGGCTGGCGTTCACATTGCGTCTCTCACCACCCCCTAGGCTGATCCCTGTAAGCTTATAGTTCTGAAATCCGGGAGCTTCTACGCTCAAATTGTAGGAGCCGACCGGAACCGACGCAAACGTGTAATAGCCTTGCGCATCGGTTGTGGTGTCGCGCTCCGATCCCGACTGCGCATCGACTAGTTTCACTTTGGCGCCCGAGACATTCGCGCCGGAGGGGTCGGTGACAACACCTGTCAGAGTGGCAAACATGCCTTGCGATCGCATGTACAGGGCAGTAAACGCGAACAACTGTATGAATAAGAGCGTTCGCACAAATACGCGTATTTTCGACATGGAACCCCTTCGCAACGAGAGAAGCGTTTCTCGAAGACCTGTCCGGTACTGTATTCACACTAGGATAGATATGCAAGAGGCTTCCGGTTATCGAGGGGCTATCCATCACGTTAACGCTCCAAGTCTTTTGTTTCTAATCGCGTTAATAAATGTTGTGGGGTCACCTCTGGGGTGTTGCCCGCCTCACCAGCGCGTCCATTTTCCTTGATATACTTCGCCTAGCCCTATGTCAGTGGGAAATCAGCCACAGCTCGAACGGGCCGAGCTGGAGGCTGTGCTTCAATCCGGCATCTTCAGCCGTGCGCCGAATCTCGCTAGTTTTCTTCAGTACGTCTGCGAGCGCTATCTGGAAGGGCGCGCCGACCAGATCAAGGAATACAGCATCGCGGTTGAAGCCTTAGGGCGTTCGCCCGAGTTCGATCAGAAAAAGGATTCCATCGTCCGCGTCGAAGCCCACAAGTTGCGGAAGAGGCTTGCCGAATATTACGCGGGAGCGGGAGCTGGACATCCGATGCACATTGTGATTCCGAACGGTCAGTATGCTCCTCAGTTTGTCCCTGCCGACCACGGCGATCCTCTCGTAACCAGCGTTGAAATAGGTCCACTCGAGAGGAGCATCGAGGTTGTACCGGCTAAGGTCGACCTGCCCGGCATAACGCCGAGCGCATTTCCATCAAATAGCCTCGGAGCCCGAAAGCGCCTCGCCATCGCCTACGTTGTGGCGGTCTGCGGCATCATTCTGGGCATTCTGGTCTGGAGGGCGCATTCCCCGAAGCGAACCGCTAGCCCCACGGATGAAGTCTGGGCGGGAACCGCCGCTCAGCCTCTGCCAAGCGAGGTACGCATGCTGGCCGGATATCATGGACCGCCATTCCGCGACCGGCAGGGTCGTACCTGGAGCGCGGACGCGTACTTCACGGGCGGCCGGTCCATTCCCGTTAGGACCGCCGTCCCCATTCAGGCCCAGCCTGACTCGGGCTTTGTCCGGTCTAAGAGGCAGGGCAAATTCCGCTATGACATTCCTCTCCGGACGGGTGTGTACGAACTTCATTTGATGTTTGCCGAAACCGACTATGGGATGGGAAACCCGGCGGGCGGAGCCGAAAGCGACCACCTGTTTCGAATTTCGATCAACGACAAGCTAAGAGCCGATACGTTCGATGTCATTGCCCAGGCCGGCGCGGCGAACAGGCTGCACGATCAGATATTCAAAGACATTACTCCGTCGCAAGACGGCAAGCTGCACCTTCGCTTCGATCCAATCAGCGGCGCGGCCTTCCTGAACGGGCTCGAGATATTACCCACACTGCCGGGGAAAATGCGCCCCATTCGGATCGTGACGCAAGAGACATCGGTGACCGACGAAGAGGGCCAGGTCTGGGCGGCCGACCAGTATGTCATCGGTGGGCGGATGGTCATCCGGCACGATAGCGTGACCAATGTTCGCGAGAAGTCGATTTACGATGGCGAACGCTACGGCAATTTCACCTATCGCATAC
>JBAUZG010000475.1:0-11107 GCA_049585195.1 Bryobacteraceae bacterium
TTGAGTTGGACCAGATTGGGCGAGTCTTGAATCGTGCCATTGCGCACGATACCCGGAAAGCCCACACCAACACATTCCAACCCTGTTGCCGACAGCATCGGACCGACGACTTCGACAATCTTCTCGACAATGACCTCGGCAGGCAGGCCAAGAAGCGCATCGGCTGTAATGCCGTCCGAAGGAAACGCCTGTACCGCGCCGGCAATGTGGTGATCTTCAACCAGCGCAGCAGCAATGCGCTCGGCTACGAGGACTCCGACTCCGCTAGCCATGTAATCTCCTATTGGAACCTCGCCAGCTTATTAAGCCCATTAAAGGCCGCGGCTTTATAGCATTCGGCAAGCGTAGGATAGTTAAAAACTGTGTTGACGAAGTAGTCTACTTTACCGCCTAGAATCAGTACCGCTTGCCCGATGTGCAGAAGCTCGGCCGCCCCCTCGCCAATGATATGAACTCCTAGCAAGTCGCGAGTTTCGCGGTGGAAGATCAGTTTCAACCGCCCAGTCGTATCGCCACGTATCTGACCGCGGGCAATTTCGCGATAGAAAGCGACTCCCACTTCATAAGGAACATCCTCATCGGTCAACTGCTCTTCTGTTTTGCCGATGAAGGAAATCTCGGGAATCGTATAGATGCCGAATGGGAAGTAAGCCGGCGTCGAGTCGATGGGCATGTTAAAGGCACGGGCGACGGCGATGCGCCCCTGCTCCATGGAAACAGAGGCGAGACTCGGAAATCCGATTACGTCACCGACCGCAAAAATGTTGGACTGTTTCGTGCGGTAGTCTGCATCCACGGGGATTCGACCGCGGGCATCGGATTCAAGACCTGCGGCCGCCAAATTCAGCTCGTCCACATTACCTTGGCGGCCCACGGCATAAAGAAGAGCATTCCCGGAGATTTTCTTCTTGCTTTCCAGATTGGCTACCACTCCTCCGTCGGGCGTTTCTTCGACGCTCGAAACTTCTTCATTCAAACGCATTGTGACGCGGCTATCGCGGAGGTGATACGAGAGTGCCTCCACAATCTCGGAATCGGCGAACTCGAGCAGCCGGGGGCGTCTCTCGATAAGCACGACTCGCACGCCCAGAGTCGCAAACATACACGTGTACTCGACGCCAATCACGCCGCCGCCAACCACTATCAGGGTCTTCGGAATTTCCGGCATGTCCAGGATCTGATCGCAGTCAATGATGGTTTTCGCGTTGATGGGGACTCTGGGCGAGGCAGCCGGCTTGGTACCCGTCCCGATCACAAACATTTCACCCGTAATATCGTTCGAGCCGCGCGAATTTGTCACATTAAGCGTGTGCGGATCTTTGAAGCTAGCCGTGCCGGTCATCACTTCAATGCTGTTGCGAGCGAGCTGAGCCTGAGTGACGTCGATCTCGGTTTTGATGACATGCTGGACCCGAAAGGCCAGATCGGCCATCGTGATCCGTTCCTTCACCCGATAGCTGACTCCATAAATGTGCTGGTAGTTGAAACCGGACAGATGCAACACGGCTTCGCGCATCGTCTTGCTGGGAATAGTCCCCGTGTTGATGCACACGCCGCCGATCACTTCCCGCTTTTCGACCAGCACCACGCGCTTGCCGCTCTTCGCGCCCTGAATCGCGGCCCGCTGCCCGGCCGGTCCGGAACCGATCACGATGAGGTCATATTGGGCCATTGGACATAGAGAGTATAGCCCGGCCGCGTTTTCAGAATGTGAAATCTCACATTAAAAAACAACGGGCGGTCAGGTATCGACACCTGTACCGCCCTGGACAAATTCGCTTCGGCTGTTCCAGCCGAAAAGAAACGTTATTGTGAGGTTTTATCCTTTACCTTGTCTGCCCCCTTTTCCGTGGCTCCAGCAGCTTTATTGACGCCCTTCTTGGTTCCTTTCGCGGTCGCCTTGGCGCCCTTCTTGGTTCCCTTCGCCACGTCCTTACCGGCCGTTTTGGCAGCGTTGCCGGTGGCCTTGCCGGCATCCTTCGTGTCTTGCTTAATCGACGTATCTTGTGCAGCCGGGTAGGCGCTCGCCATCGAAACTGCGCCGAGAACGCACATCGCAACAATAGACAACTTCTTTTTCATCTGGTTTACCCCCTCGCCTTATTGGAGCATCGCCAGCGCATTTGAGTTCCCAGGGATCGAATTAAAATGGATTTATCCGGCGAGCCACTTTACGAGCTACGACCGCCAGGGAGTTCCCCATGGCCCTGCGGGCCACCAAAGCTGTGAAAGACCGCAAGCCCGGAACCGAGCCGCGACCGCGAGGGAGCGGTCTTCCGCGTGTTTTTCAGAGGAGTGGTTGTGATGAACTCTCCTTAATGTGCCGCGGAAAGAGCGGTTTTATACATTTGGGCCATGTTTTTGTGCAGAGTGTCCAAGCAGTCCTGCTTGAGATACAACATGTGTCCCGCGTCACAATAAGCCATCGAGATGTTGTTCCGCAGTTTCGGGGCAAGTCCCAGATGATCGAACGTATACTCGGTAGCAAAAAACGGCGTCGCCAGATCGTAGTACCCGTTTATCTGTAGAACACGCATGAATTGGTTCTGCGATATAGCGAGTTGGAGACGGTCGGCCACGTTTGGATAAGAGTTCCGGAATTCCGAAAAATCCCAGGGCTGAACTTTGCCTGTCAGAACCTCGTAGGGAAGATCTGTCTTCCAGTTCAGTTCTCCGCGAACGTACTCGTTAAAGGCCGCCGTGTACGCTCCTTGTACCGCCGCGTAGCTTGGATCGTATTCCGCCCGTTCGCTCGCCGCATCCTGGTCTACTCCTTCGAGACGGCTGTCATACCGGCCAACAGTCTTCTTTTCATCCCGGAGAAGCTCTTTGAAGAAGCGCTGGGCGGGCACGCGTAAATTGTTGTCGTCGATAAATTTCGGAGACAAACCCGTGAAATGGGCGATCTGCTCGACAATCTGCTTGCGTTGATCATCCGGCAACTGGTCACCTTTCATGAGAGCCTGCGCGTACGTGGTTGCGGCAAACTTGCGCGATTCCTCCACAGCTTCTTTTAAGCCCCCACTCTGAAGATCACCCGCTAATTTCTTGTGGTACCAGGCCGTCGACGTATAGGTCGGAAGAAAGAGGATGTAAGGCAGATCGTTCCCATCGCCGAATGAGAGGGTTTCAAAATTCAAAACTGTTGAGACCAGCGTGATGCCGTTCAAATAGATTCCGTGATTGCGAATCAAATACTCGCTGAGCGCAGCCGCGCGCGTCGTTCCATAGCTTTCGCCGGCGAGGAATTTTGGAGAATCCCACCGGTCATAGCGCGTCAGATAACGATGAATAAAGTCGGAAACTGAATTGAGGTCGCCCTCGAGGCCGTGAAATTGTTTCGGATCCACTCCTGGCGCGGCACGGCTGAACCCGGTGGTGACCGGATCGATGAAAACAAGATCTGTAAATATAAGGGCAGTTTGTTCGTTGTCTATGAGGCGGTACGGCGGTGGAACGGGTTGTCCCTCCGGCGTCAAGGGAACTCGGCGCGGACCTAGAGCGCCCATGTGCAGCCAAACTGACGAAGATCCAGGGCCGCCGTTAAACGTAAACGTGATCGGCCGTTTCGCAGTATCGGCTCCGTCCAGCGTGTAAGCCACATAAAAGATACTCGCCTTCGGTTTATCGTCCTCTTTCCTGAGCAGCAGGGTACCGGCAATGGCAGTGTAATGAAGCTCTTGCCCGTTGATGCGAATCGCATGCTGTGTTTTTGAAACCTTTTCTTCCGCCGGCGGCGCCGGAAATTTTGCGAGTGCGGCGGCTTCCTCGGCGGATGGCCGTGCCCCGGTGGGCTGTTCAGGGCTCGCCGGAGGTTGGGCCAGAACGGAAGTGGCGGAAAGCGCCAGGAACGCAAAAAGGAATCTGGATCGTTGTTTCATCGACGCCTCCAAATATGACATAAGCTGCATACGGAGCCCAGAGCCCGAAGACCGTTACACTAGAGTTACTAGCTAATGTCCGATCGGCCCTTCGTTCACCTGCACTGCCATACCGACTACTCGTTACTGGACGGCGCCTGCGACATCAAACGTTTGATGCAAGTCGTCGAGCGGCAGAACATGCCCGCCGTGGCAATGACCGATCATGGCAACCTGTTTGGCGCTGTCGAATTCTATAACGAAGCTCACGCTCATGGGATTCATCCGGTGATCGGCTGCGAACTTTATGTCTCGCAGCAGGGCCATAAGCTTCGCTCGGAAACGGACCGGTACAACCATCTCGTGCTGCTGTGCGAAACACAGGAAGGCTACAAGAACCTAATCAAGCTGGTATCAACCGGCTATCTAGAGGGGTTTTACTATAAGCCGCGCGTGGATAAGGACCTGCTTGCACGGCACTCGAAGGGATTGATTGCGATGTCAGCCTGTTTGCGAGGCGACATCAACGAAAGCTTGATGGCAGAGAAGTACGCCGACGCCAAGCGCCTCGCTTACGGGTATGCCGATATGTTCGGGAAGAACAACTTCTATCTCGAACTACAGGACCACGGCCTCGATCAGGATAAGATCGTGATCCCGCAAGTGAGTCGGCTGGCGAGCGAGACGGGCATTCCCCTGGTTGTGACGAACGACGCCCACTATCTGACATCGAACGATGTGCGCGCACACGAAATTTTGCTGTGCATTCAGACCGGCAAGACGATGTCAGACCCGAACCGGATGCGCTTCAAGACCCCCGATTTTTTTGTGAAGAGCCGCGGCGAGATGATGAAGTTGTTCGCGGACGTCGAGCCTGCTCTCGATATCACCTGGGACATTGCCGAGCGGTGCCAGGTGAAGCTCGAGAAAGTGAAGAATCCGTTTCCGCAATTCGATGTACCGGAAGGCCACACTGCGGATACATATTTCGCTTGGGTCGCGCGAAATGGCTTTGAAAAGAGGCGGGGGCGCTTAGAAGCGTTAAGGAAGCAAGGCCGCCTCAAGCACGACATTCCTGAATACATCGAGCGTCTGGAACGTGAGATCCAGATGATCCAGCAAATGAAGTTCTCCGGATACTTTCTCATTGTGTGGGACTTCATTCGCTATGCGAAATCAAAGGGGATCCCCGTGGGTCCTGGGCGTGGATCGGCAGCGGGCAGCCTGGTTGGGTATTCGATGCAAATCACCGACATAGATCCCCTTGAATATGGATTACTGTTCGAACGCTTCCTGAACCCCGAGCGCATCAGCATGCCCGATATCGACGTCGATTTCTGCACCAGGGGGCGCGGCGAAGTGATCCAGTATGTCACCGAAAAATACGGCCGCGAGCAGGTAGCGCAGATTATTACGTTCGGCAGCCTCGCCGCAAAATCGGCGATCAAGGACGTAGGGCGAGTGCTGGACATGACGTTCGCCGACGTGAACCGAATTTCAAAGCTGGTGCCGAATCAACTGAACATTACGCTCAAGGAGGCAATCGAGGATCCCGATCTCAAGGACGCGGTGGCGAAGGATTCACGAGTCAAAGAAGTGCTCGATGTCAGCCTCGAGCTCGAAGGGATGACACGCAACGCGGGCATGCATGCGGCAGGCGTTGTAATTTCGTCCGTTCCGCTGCAGGAGCTTGTCCCGCTGTACGTCACAAACAAGAACGAAATCGTCACCCAGTACGAGATGGTTGGCCTCGAAAAGCTGGGGCTGCTGAAGATGGACTTTCTGGGGTTGACCACCCTGACGATCATCGAGGACGCGCTGAAGCTGATTGAGAAGCATCGCCGTGAAAAGATTGTGATCGAAGACTTGCCGCTCGACGACAGGGAGACCTACACGAAGATCTTCAGCAACGGGTTTACCAGCGGAGTTTTTCAGTTCGAATCGGAGGGGATGAAAGACATCCTCCGGCGCTATCAGCCGGACCGGATGGACGATCTCTGCGCGCTTAATGCGTTGTACCGCCCCGGTCCAATTCAGGGCGGAATGATACCCGACTTCATCGACCGCAAGCACGGCCGCAAACCGGTAACGTACGAACTGCCCGAACTGAAGGAGCTGCTCGAAGAAACGTACGGCGTGATTGTGTATCAAGAGCAGGTCATGAAGATCTCGAACAAGCTGGCGGGCTATTCGCTTGGCGACGCCGATATTTTGCGCAAGGCCATGGGCAAGAAGCAAGCGAGTGAAATGGCCAAACAACGCGAACGGTTCATCAAGGGCGCCACCGAGCGCGGCTTCCCTCCCAAAAAGATCGTCAAAATTTTCGATCTGATGGAGCAGTTCGCGGCGTATGGGTTTCCCAAGGCGCATTCAACCGCTTACGCCTATTTGGCGTACGTCACCGCGTATCTGAAGGCGCACTATTCGGTCGAGTTCATGTCGGCACTGCTCACCTCGGAATCGGGTAACACCGACAAGGTTGTGAAATACATCCGGGAATGCCGTGAAATGGGCATAGAAGTGCTTCCGCCCGATGTGAACGAGAGCGGCCTCAATTTCACGCCCGCGAACGATGCAATCCGTTTTGGTCTGGGTGCGGTCAAAAACGTAGGTGAAGCATCGGTGGAAGCGATCGTATCGGCGCGTGAGGCGGACGGCCGGTTCACGACGATCTTCGATTTCTGCGAGCGCGTAAACATGAGCGCGGTAAACCGGCGTGTTTTGGAGAACCTGATCAAGGCGGGCGCGCTCGATTCGCTACGCGGGAACAGAGCGCAATTAACTGATGCAATCGACCGCGCCATCGAGATCGGATCGAAAGCGCTGCGCGACAGGGAAATGGGACAGGCCGGACTCTTCGGATCTAGCGAAGAGCACAAAGAGCATGAATATCCACTCGCAAATCTGCCGCAGTGGACTCCGCAGCAGATGCTGGCCGGCGAAAAGGAAATGCTCGGAGTCTACGTCTCCGGGCATCCGCTGGACAGCTTTAGTGATAAGGTGTGTGAGCTGGCGACACACACGACGGACGAGTTGGATGGGATACAAAAAGTCCAGACAATCGACCTCTGCGGGCTGGTGACTGGCATACAACGGAAGACCACCAAAGACGGCAAGCACTGGGCGCAGATGAAGTTTGACGACGGCCACGGCACCCTCGATGCTATGGTATTTTCGACGCGCTACGAGGAGCTCCTGCCCTATCTGAAAGAAGACACCGCGGTGTTGCTGAAGGCGATTGTCATGCGCGAAGAAGACGCACCGCTGAAACTGAACGTGCAGTCGATGACTCCGCTCGAAGACGCGCGGGTCGATCTTCCTTCGCTTGTTTCGATTAAAATCTGGCTGAAAGAAGATGGAATAGACCGGGCCGAAGCGCTAAACGAGCTATTCCGGCGCAAGCAGGGGGACACGGAGGTCAGGTTACGACTCGAGAAGCCGCGCGATTTCTCGGTCATTCTGGATGTCACGCCGCGCGTGCGGGCCGACCGGGAGTTTCGATCGGCGATTGAAAAGATCTGTGGACCGGATTCGATAGAAATCCTCGCACGATGAGAACGAAACCAGAAGGATGTCGGACGATTCTATGAGTGGATCAGCAGCGGCGCCGGCGCCCGATCCCAGGCCGGAAAATGAAGCGGCAGTGGAAAGTTTTGCGGAGACCGTGGAAAATCGCACTCTAGAGGAGCCCGACAATCCAAGCTGGCAGCGCGTATTGCTCGCCCGGCACCCCAAGCGCCCTCAGGCCTCCGATTACATCGAGCGGCTGTTTCTTGGGTTCGAGGAATTGCACGGCGATCGCGGATTCGGCGACGACAAGGCGCTGATAGGCGGTTTCGCTCATTTCGAAGGGCAACCCGTTATCGTGCTCGCTCAACAAAAGGGCCGCGACACGAAATCGAAGTTGTACCGCAACTTTGGAATGCCCAAGCCCGAAGGCTACCGGAAAGCTATGCGGTTGATGCGGCTGGCAGAAAAATTCAACCGGCCCGTGATCTCGCTGATTGACACGGCGGGAGCTTACCCGGGCATTGACGCAGAGGAACGCGGGCAGGCCGAAGCAATTGCAGTGAACTTGAAGGAAATGTCGCGCTTGGGTTGCCCGGTAATCGCCGTTGTCATTGGCGAGGGCGGCAGCGGTGGCGCTCTCGCAATTGGCGTCGCAAACCGCGTCTATATGCTCGAGAATGCCACGTACGGTGTGATCTCTCCGGAGAGCTGCGCGGCCATTATCTGGCGCGATGCCGGGAAAGCGCCGCTCGCGGCGGCAGCCCTGAAGATGACGGCGGAAGACCTGCTCGGACTGGGCGTAATTGACGGTATAGTGCCGGAACCCGATGGCGGCGCACACAACGATCCGGAGGCCGCCTCTTATGCGCTTCGCGATACGCTGAAAAGCGCGCTCGCGACCCTCGGCGCTTTCAGCCGCGAGCAACTGATCGCCGACCGCTACGAAAAATTCAGGCGCATGGGCAACTTTTTTCACGAGGAGCCTGTCTGAAAAAGTTTGGGCCCATTGTCATATTGTTCGTACTCGGGTTTCTTGCGCTGATCGTCTACTCGACCGTTGGCCGCCAGCAGTATAAGGTTCAAATCTGCATGTCGTTCAACGGCCAGTCGAGTTGCAAAACGGCATCGGCCGCCTCCGACGCGGCCGCCATGCGTACGGCGACTGAGGGCGCGTGCGCGGACATTGCCGCGGGTGTGACCGACAGTGTGAAATGCCAGAACCAGACCCCTAAAAGCATACGCTGGCTGGCGAGGCCCTGACGGTCGCAAGGTATGCGGATTGCCCTGCTGGGAACGCGTGGTATCCCAGCCAGCTACGGCGGATTTGAGACGTTCGCGGAAGAACTCTCTGTGCGGCTCGCCGACCGCGGACACGATGTCACCGTTTATTGCCGTGCGCCTCATCATGAAGCCGCCTATCGCGGCGTAAACCTGGTCTATGTGCCGACGATCCGGCACAAGTATTTCGACACAGTGGCGCACACGTGTCTTTCCACTTTCAGCGCGCTAACACGCCGTTACGACGTGATGCTGTATTGCAACGCCGCAAATGCCATCTTTACCTGGATGCCGCGCTTGATGGGAACGCCGACTGCGTTGAATGTCGATGGCCTCGAGCGCCATCGCAAGAAATGGAACCAGCTCGCGAAAAATTGGTATCTGCTTTCCGAGTGGCTTTCCACATGGTGCTGCTCTGAAGTTGTCACCGACGCGGCACGGATTCAAGAATATTATTTCGAGCGATTCGGCAAATCCTCGACCTTCATTCCCTACGGCGCTGAAGTAGGCAGAGTCCAAGCGGTGGATGAGATTGTTAAGCTGGGCCTCGAGCCCGGCCGGTTTCTGCTTTACGTCAGCCGGATGGAGCCGGAAAATAATGCTTTGCTCGTGCGCGAAGCCTTCGAGAATATAAAAACGGACATGAAGCTCGCTCTCGTCGGTAGTGCGCCCTATGCCGCCGATTATATTCGCAAGGTGAAACAAACGAGCGACCCTCGCATCCTGATGCCTGGTGCAATCTACGGCGAGGGATACCGCCAACTGCAATCGCATTGTTTTGCCTACATTCATGCGACGGAGGTTGGTGGAACGCATCCAGCGCTCATTGAAGCGATGGGCCGCTCGGCGATGGTTCTCTATCTGAATAATCCGGAAAATGAAGAGGCTGCCGGAGGCGCCGGTATATCTTTTGAGCCAGAGACTTTGGCCGCACGGCTGCAATGGGCAGTTGATGTTTCCGATGACGAGCGGCGCCATTGGGGATGCCTCGCGCGGAGGCGCGTCGAGGAGCGCTATAGCTGGGATTCGGTTACCAACGTTTACGAGCGGCTGTTTGCCGGCATGATTGGCCAGGATGTTAACTTCTCGCAGACGTTGACTAAATCGTTAAAGTAAAGCAATATATACTGGACACCGGCGGAAGTTCAACGCCGAGGTGAAGAAACATCCATGAAGATAACGAGGCGCACAGCGCTGGAACTGTTGGCTGCCGGTCCTGTGCTTGCGCGTGGCCGTTCCTACTATCAGGCAAAGCAGCTCGAGATCGCTCCTGGTCCGTTCCAAGCTACACGTGAGTCGCTTTCAACCTACGAGCCGCCCGAGTGGTTTCGCGACGCAAAGTTCGGTATCTGGGCGCACTGGGGACCGCAGTCCGCTATAGAAGACGGCGACTGGTACGCGCGAAACATGTACATGCAGGGCAGCAAGCAATACCAATATCACGTCGAACATTATGGGCATCCGAGCAAGTTCGGATACAAAGACACGATCCCGGCCTGGAAGGCGGAGAAGTTCGATCCCGAATACTTAATGGGGCTCTACAAAAAAGCCGGCGCCAAATACTTTTTCAGCATGGGCGTGCACCACGACAATTTCGACATGTGGAATTCGAAGCACACTCGTTGGAATGCTGCGAACATGGGGCCAAAGAAGGATATTGTGGGGCTTTGGAAACAGGCTGCCACAAACCAGGGATTGAAATTCGGCGTGAGTGAGCATTTGTGGATCACCTACAAGTGGTTTTCAACCAGCCACGGCAGCGACAAAACCGGGCCTTTCGCGGGTGTGCCGTACGATGGCACGAACCCTCAGTTCTACGATCTGTACACCAGCGACCAGACTGTATACACAAAGCTGCCCTGGAACGAAGATGGTATTCCCGAAGCGTGGAAGCAGCACTGGTATGCGCGTATCAGCGACCTGGTAAATAGCTACGAGCCCGATATTCTCTACACTGATGGCGCGCTGCCGTTTGAAGAATACGGCATGAGCGTCGTCGCAAACCTGTACAACCTAAGCGCCAGAAAGCACGGCGGAAAAACGCAGGCGGTCTATAACAGCAAGAGGCCTGAAGATTGCGCCACAGGAACGTGCGTTCTGGATGTCGAGCGAGGCGTAGTGGATAAGATCTGGCCGACGGCATGGCAGACGGACACCTGCGTGGGCGACTGGCATTACAAGCGCAACATTAAATACAAGTCCCCGAAGACAGTCGTGGATCTGCTGGTCGACATCGTGAGCCGCAATGGCAACCTGCTGCTGAATTTCCCGCTGCCTGCGAGCGGCATGCTCGATTCCGACGAGTTGCAGATTGTTTCGGAAATCACGAAATGGATGGCGGTCAATAGCGAAGGCATTTACAGCACGCGGCCATGGAAGATCTATGGCGATGGCCCCAGCACGAAGCGGGTTGTGAAACCCGATGCAAAGTTCAACGAGAAAAACCGGAAGCCTCTGAC